>NZ_JASWIM010000005.1:772-239601 GCF_030291335.1 Arenibacter flavimaris | reverse complement strand
AATGCCAAAGTAAAGGCTTTTAGATCACAATTTAGGGGAGTCAGGAATACGGAATACTTCTTATATCGCTTGATTAAATTATATTCTTAAAATGGTAAAAACCCAGATTTCGGACTTGATCCCGTAAAGGTCTGGTTTGTTTTCATTTGAAACGGCTTTAGTTAGACAATGATCACTAAGGAAAAAAGTCAAATACTACCCTAAAGTTCTTTCAAGTTACTACAATTCCAGTGAACCGTTGCACACCGATTTGCACACCGAATTAGGTGTGCACATATGATATCATTTGATATCAAATAAAATGTGTAAAAACAAAAAACACTGAAAATCAATTGATTAACAGTGTTTTTACTACTACCTATTTCTAGGTTCGTCGGGGTGGCAGGATTCGAACCTGCGACCTCCGCGTCCCAAACGCGGCGCGATAACCGGGCTACGCTACACCCCGAAATGGTCATCTATAAAACGTTTTGCTCCTCTCTTTTTTATTTTACGCTCCAAGACCAATGCCTCAGATCGTGATAAAACTTCAATTTGCAAAATTAATTTCCAAGGCGTCCCACTCTTAATAAAAGGAACTACTCCTTGATTATGTCTTTTTAATCTTCTTTCAATATCAGCAGTTTGACCTACGTAATATTTTGAACGTTTCTCGCTAAATAAAATATAAACGAACATATGTACTATCTTTCTTCGGGTGGTCACGCCCAAAGCGTGACGACATCCGCGTCCCAAACGCGGCGCGATAACAATGCCTTGGGCTTTGCAAGCCGGACTAGACCTGCGACGCCATCAGCGTGGTACCCACCGAGAATGGTTAAAACCATCTCAACAATACTACCTTAAAAAAAAAGCGGAGAGACAGGGACTCGAACCCTGGCGACAGTTACCCGTCGACAGATTAGCAATCTGCTCCGTTACCACTCCGGCACCTCTCCAATAATTTTAAAGCTCGCGCATTAAAAATGCGGTTGCAAATGTACTTTTTCATTCATAAGAACGCAACAATTTTTCATTTTTTTTTTACTTGTCATTACTATTTTACCATTTACCCAACTTATCTAATTAAGCCTCAAACATTTCCAAAAATCGACTACTCCGGGTATTCTACCCTTAAATGATAAATATTGACCAGTTTCTGTTTCAAAATTTTCTTTACGGCTTCAATTTCCTTAAAGGTAATATTGGCATTTAAAAACTGATCGGCCTTGATTTGGCCTTCAATAATCTTTTCCACAAATTCATCGATAATTAAAAAAGTTGGATTCTTTAAACTTTTGGAAGCAGCTTCCACAGAGTCTGCCATCATTAAAATGGCGGTTTCCTTAGAAAATGGAATCGGACCAGGATATCTAAAATCCTCTTCATTGACATCTCCTTCCAAAGCCTCCTGCTTTTTGTAAAAATAAAAAACCAAGGAGGTTCCATGATGGGTACGTATAAAATCTATTACACGATCCGGCACCTTATTCTTTCTTGCTATTTCTATACCCTCAATAACATGGTTAATAATGATAGCTGCGGCATCCCTAGGCTCAAGGTCATCATGAGGGTTTACATTGGTAATCTGGTTTTCGGTAAAATAGGTTGGGTTGTTCATTTTTCCTATGTCATGGTACAGTGCCCCTACCCTTACAAGCATGGCATTGGCTCCAATTTCATTCGCCGCTGCTTCGGCCAAATTGGCCACTTGAAGGGAATGATGAAAAGTTCCTGGCGCCTTATTGGATAACTCCTTTAATAATTTGGAGTTGGTATCGGACAATTCCAATAAAGATACATCGGACACCAAACCGAATATTTTCTCATGGATATAAATTAGTGGCTGAACAAACAGGGTAATCATTCCATTTAAGAAAAAATACCCAAAAGCCAACCACTGTATATCTTCCAAGTTCCCCTCATGAATCATATGAAAAGCAAAATAACCGATAATATAAATCAGGGTTATTTGACCCACCGAGATAAATAAATTGGCCCTTTTATATAGTTCTGAAACAGACAAAATGGTAACAATACCCGCCAATGTTTGGAGAAATATATATTCGAAGCTGTTAGGTACCACAAAACCTAAAATCAAAACGGTAAGAACATGTACAAAAAGCCCCATTCTTGCGTCAAAAAAGGTCTTGAGTACCAAGGGCAGAATACATAAGGGAACCACAAAAACATACTCTACATCGTATTTCACCACCATGGTGGTCAAAAATACCATGATGAGAATATTCACAATAATAAAGGTCACTTTTGTATTGTCCCTATAGATTTCCGGGCGATATTTTTTAAGAAAAAGAAAAAACATCATTAAAACCATGGCTACCAATACGGTATAACCGAACAATATAAAATATTGATTATTCTCGCCCCATACTTCCGACTCATACTCCCTTTTCAGGGAATCCAGCACCCTAACATCCTCCTGTTCCACCACTTCCCCCTTGGCAATTATAAGCTTGCCCTCATCCACATTCCCCAACGTATAGGAAATCTTTGAATATTCGGACTCAAGCTCCTTATTGGACAAATCCGCATCAAAACTAACATTGGGCTTTATAAAATTGAAGAACAACTCCTGAAAGGAGGACTCATAAGCCGTTAAATTGGTTTGGGCCAATTTTTTGCCAATAACCTCCTCTACCTCCGATAAGCTGTATACATCATCAAAATTTAACTTAGTGGCTTCATTGTTCTTTACAACGTAAAGACTATTCCTAGTACTCCTACGTTCAATTTTGGAAAGAATACCATTCGCATAAAGCTCCGTCAAAATGTCATTGGCAACCTCTTGAATCCTTTCCAGTTCATTCTGGCTAAAATTGGAGGAATTAAAAACCTTTCCCAGCTCCTTGCTTATTGTGCTATCTACTTCTGCTACTATTTTGGTGTCATAATAATAGTAGTCTATATGATTACTTTCTATTTTCTCCTTTTCCTTAGTAATTTCCTCCTCACCCTTATTGACAGAAAAATCAAAAGGAGCATAAAAATTGTCGTACTGCCAAGGCTTCCCCTTTTGGTATTCATACTTAAATTTTCCGCCACGTGGAAAAAAGAATACAATAAAGAAAACAGCCGAGAAATATAAAAAATACTTATAAACCAGTGATTGGTTTTTATAAAGGCTATCCAAAAAAGTGCGCATACGGAAAGTATATATATTCAAAAATAGAAAAATATAAACGTAAAATGATACTTTACCCAAATAACACTACTTTTGAAAGCCACTTAAAGAATATTCACTACCAGCGCAAGCTTTATTTGAACCGTTACCAACTACTAAAATGCCGATGTAGATTCACAATTAACTTGTAATAATCTCCCGCTGCGTATCCCATTGCACATTAATTTATTAAATTCGCAAATAATAAAAATGAACTTGATGAAAGATGTTGTGATCGTTTCCGCTGTTAGAACACCCATAGGGAGCTTTATGGGAGCATTGTCTACCATTACGGCACCTCAACTTGGCGCTATTGCCATTAAGGGTGCATTGAGCAAAATAGATTTAGACCCTTCCCAGGTGGAGGAAGTTCTAATGGGGAATGTTGTTCAAGCTGGAACCGGTCAGGCGCCAGCTAGACAGGCTGCCATTTTTGCCGGCATTCCCAATACAGTACCCTGTACTACCATCAACAAGGTCTGCGCCTCTGGAATGAAATCGGTGATGATGGCCGCACAGTCCATAGCGTTGGGAGACACCAATATAGTTGTTGCAGGGGGTATGGAAAACATGAGCCTGATACCTCATTACATTCATTTGAGGAGTGGCCAAAAATTTGGGCCTGCCACCCTAATCGATGGTATGCAGAAAGATGGACTTGTTGATGCTTATGACCAACAGGCCATGGGGACGTGTGCGGATGCCTGCGCTATTGAATTCGAATTTAGCAGGGAAGACCAAGATAATTTTGCAATTCAATCCTACAAGAGATCTGCGGATGCCTGGGCCAATGGAAAATTTGCCAATGAAGTAGTACCCGTGGAAGTTCCGCAAAGAAGGGGCGAACCTATTCTGGTAACAGAAGACGAAGAATTTAAAAATGTTAAACTGGATAAAATACCGGGCTTGCGACCTGCATTTTCCAAGGATGGTACAGTAACGGCAGCCAATGCATCAACTATCAATGATGGAGCTGCAGCTTTGGTATTAATGAGCGGTGAAAAAGCAAAAGAACTGGGACTGAAGCCTTTGGCAACTATAAAAAGCTATGCCGATGCGGCACAAGAGCCAAAGTGGTTTACAACCGCCCCGGCAAAAGCCCTTCCAAAAGCATTGACCAAAGCCGGTATCGGGATGGACGATGTTGATTATTTTGAATTTAACGAGGCCTTCTCCGTAGTTGGCCTGGCCAATATGAAAATACTTGGCCTTACAGACAAAAATGTAAATGTAAATGGGGGGGCGGTTTCCCTAGGTCATCCCTTGGGCTGCTCGGGAGCCAGGATCATTATTACATTACTCAACGTACTGGATCAAAACAATGCCAAAATAGGAGCAGCGGCCATTTGTAATGGCGGCGGAGGTGCCTCTGCAATAATTATAGAAAGAAATTAATAATTTCTTGTAAAGCAAGCCCATGCAATACGGTATTTGCCACCTTAGCATTGTCCCTATGCGTTCCGTTGCAGACGACACCAGCGAAATGGTTTCCCAACTTTTATACGGGGAACATTTTAAGGTATTGGACCAAAGAAAAAAATGGAGCAAGATCCGCAATGCTTTCGATAATTTTGAAGGTTGGATCAACAATCAGCAATTCACCCTTATTGACGAGGACCTTTACGAGGAAATGGAAAGTTTGGAATCTACAAGAGTTTCTTCCGAGCTTATTTCCTTTATTGAAACAGAACACCTTATATTGCTCCCTATTGTCCTAGGATCTTGCATCCCAAAAAACTGCCCTTTAAACCACAAATTCGACGGCTCGTTCACCCTTGGCAAACAAGACAAGGACCAACTCCTAAACAAAGCCCTTCTTTATTTAAACGCTCCTTATCTTTGGGGCGGTAAAACCGCTTTTGGAATTGATGGTCCAGGATTTACCCAAATGGCCTATAAAACAAACGGCTATCGTTTGCTCAGGGGAGCCCAACAGCAATCTACCCAAGGGGAGGCCTTAAGTTTTATTGAGGAAAGCGAACCAGGGGATCTAGCCTTTTTCGATAATAATGAGGGTGTTATAGACCACGTTGGGATTATTATGGAGAACAATTATGTTATACATTCCTTTGGCAAGGTCCGAATTGACAGAATAGACCATACAGGGATTTTCAATAATGATACCAACACCTATACCCATAAACTAAGGGTGATTAAAAAAATTATATAAAAAAAAGCCCATCGCTTTGCGATGGGCCTTTTGGTATATTTCTGAATGCTGTTATTACTCTCCGGTAAGCTTTTTAAGGCGCAAGAAGTTTTCATTATCCCCTAAGGCACCATAAATATTCTTCAACTGGGAAAGAATACTTTGATTGTCCGGATTCAATTTCAATGCGTCTTCCAAAATAATGGCACCATCTCGGAACAAACTGTCTTTTTGCTCTTTTAGTTCGTCATACCTAGCGATATCTTTTTTGGAATTTCCAAGTGAATTCATTTCATCTATTAAACCATTACCCTCATTAACATAAGTGGTTGAAAGGTTCAATTGGGCATTCACATACCCTGGATTAATTTCTATAGCCCTTCTATATGCCTTTCTGGCATCTTCAATATTACCTTGTTCCATATTGATTACACCTACATTGTAGAACAGATCGGGATTATCCGGGGCAACTTCCGAAGCCTCCGCCATTAAAGCCTTAAATTTCTCCTTATCGCCCATCTTGTAGTAAAGATTGGCTTCGTTCAAAATTAGGTTTACGTCATTTGGATCTTTTGCCCGGGCATCCTTATAGGCATCCAAGGCCTTGTCATCTTGCCCCAATTGTGTATAGATCAAGGCAATATTCTTAACAATTTCGGTAGTTTTAGAAGGAGTTTTCTCGTCTACCGGATCTTTATAAGCTCCAGATTTCACCATCAACTCTCTTTGTGTTTTCTCCATCTCCTCCACTTCGCCGGTGGACACGTTGGTTGCCTTATAGACCATTCCGCCTCCATCATAACCCAAATCCTTTAACTCATTGTAGTATTTGAGTGCCTTCTCATAATGACCTCCATTTACGGCACTACTGGCCGCATAATATAGATAGACGGTATCCTGAGGGCTCAATTGATAGCCCATATAGAGTTTCCCTGCCGCTTCTTCGTACTTTTTGTTATTGTTATCTTCCACAGCGGAATTGATCAGGTCGGCGGTCATACCGGAAAGTCTTTCCTTGGCATCCGATCCGTATTTGGCCTTACCGCTTTTCTTTTCTACTTCACTCACCTTTTTAAAAGAGGAAATAGCCTCATCAAAAGCCCCCGCGGTACCTTTTTTAGCCAGTTCGGCATAAGCGCTTCCCCTTAAAAAATAATATTGTGCCTGCATTTTTTCATCCGCACTGGCAATTAGCGAAGATGCACCGTCCAATGCTGTTTTTGCCGCCATGGCATCGCCCGATTTTAAAGCCTTATCAGCCTTTTTTATCTCATCCTTTTGAGCAATTCCGACTACCGAAAAAAGCATAGTCGAGAGTATTATAATATTTGTTTTCATTTCAAATTAAATTTACTTATTAGTGTTTACATGTTATTCTTTGGTTTCCGCACTATCATTATCAAGAGCCGTGCCATCTTCTTCGTTGGCATCAACATCCAATGTTTTAATATCATCCAATTCATCCTCATCCTTCATCACTTTAGCTACGGCGGCAATAGAGTCGTTGCCTTTAATATTTATGAGTCGAACTCCCTGTGTAGCCCTACCCATTACCCTTAAATCCTCAACACTCATTCTAATGGCAATGCCCGATTTATTGATAATCATTAAATCATCCGAGTCCGAAACATTTTTGATGGCCACCAAACCACCTGTTTTGTCGGTAATGGAAATGGTCTTCACCCCTTTACCTCCCCTATTGGTGATTCTATAGTCTTCAATACTGGAACGTTTACCGTACCCATTCTCCGATACCACCAATATTTCTTCCTCAAAATTATGCACAGCCACCATGCCGATAACCTCATCCTTTTCATGTGCCAAAGTAATTCCGCGAACACCGGATGCATTCCTACCCATAGGTCTCGTCTTTACCTCCTCGAACCTAATGGCTTTTCCTGACTTAAGCCCAAGGAATATCTGACTAGATCCTGTAGTAAGTTTGGCTTCCAATAGCTCATCGTCCTCACGGATACTGATCGCATTAATACCATTCTGTCTTGGCCTTGAATATTGTTCCAAAGATGTTTTTTTAACGACACCCTTTTTAGTGGCCATAATAACATAATGGCTATTTACATATTCCTCATCCTTTAGATCCTGGGTACAGATAAAGGCTTTCACCATATCATCGTTCTCTATATTGATCAAGTTTTGGATGGCACGCCCTTTGGAAGTTTTGGTTCCCTCTGGAATTTCATATACGCGCATCCAGAAACATTTACCCTTTTGGGTAAAGAACAACATATATTGATGGTTGGTACCTACAAAAAGATGCTCCAAGAAATCTTCATTTCTGGTGGAAGATGCTTTTTGACCAACACCACCCCTGTTCTGTGTCTTGTATTCAGTAAGGGGAGTTCTTTTAATATAACCTGCATGTGAAATGGTAATCACCACTTGTTCATCCGGAATCATATCCTCCATACTAAGGTCGCCACCTGCAAAATTTATTTCCGAACGGCGGTTATCCCCATACTTGTCCTTAACTTCCAGCAGCTCATCCTTAATAATCTGCATCCTACGCTCTTTCTTGGCCAGGATATCCTTCAAATCCGCAATGGTCAAGATTATTTCTTCATATTCCGATCTTAATTTATCCTGCTCCAGTCCAGTCAATTGGCGTAAACGCATTTCAACAATGGCCTTAGCTTGAATTTCACTAAGCTTGAAGCGCTCCATAAGCTTTTCCCTTGCCTCATCGGCATTGGAGGAAGCCCTTATAATTGCAATAACCTCGTCTATATTATCCGAGGCAATTATAAGTCCTTCCAAGATATGGGCCCTGTCTTCGGCCTTCTTCAATTCAAACTCTGTACGCCTTACCACTACTTCATGACGGTGCTCCACAAAATAATGGATCATCTCCTTGACATTCAACAGTTGTGGCCTTCCGTTCACCAAGGCAATATTATTAACACTAAATGAAGACTGTAAGGAAGTATACTTATATAGGGTATTGAGAACGATATTTGGAATAGCATCCCGCTTTAGGATATATACGATACGCATACCGTTCCTATCCGATTCATCCCTAATAGTTGAAATACCGTCGATCTTTTTTTCATTGATCAAATCGGCAGTCTTCTTGATCATGTCCGCCTTGTTGATCTGATACGGAATTTCCGTCACCACTATACTCTCCCTACCCTGAACTTCCTCAAAACTGGCCTTCGCCCTCATAACTACACGACCGCGACCGGTATGGAACGCTTCCTTCACCCCGTCATAGCCATAAATTATACCTCCTGTTGGAAAATCCGGTGCCTTAATATGTGTGATCAGCTCATCGATCTCAATATCATTATTGTCAATATAAGCTACGGTACCGTCCACTACCTCGGAAAGGTTATGGGGCGGCATATTGGTAGCCATACCCACTGCAATACCGGAGGCACCATTGATCAATAAATTAGGTATCCTTGTTGGAAGAACCGTAGGTTCCTGCAAGGAGTCATCAAAATTAAGCTGATGATCTACGGTATCCTTGTCTATATCGGCCAACATATCGTCCGCAATCTTCCGCATACGGGCTTCCGTATAACGCATTGCTGCTGGACTGTCACCATCAACGGAACCAAAGTTACCTTGGCCATCGACCAACATATACCTTAAACTCCATTCCTGGGCCATACGGACCATGGAATCATAAACAGAAGTATCTCCATGCGGATGATACTTACCTAATACTTCCCCGACAATACGCGCGGATTTCTTATGGGCACTATTAGATCTAACACCTAACTCATGCATACCGAACAAAACCCTTCTATGCACTGGCTTTAAACCATCCCTAACATCTGGCAGGGCACGTGACACAATGACCGACATTGAATAATCAATGTAGGCAGATTTCATTTCATCTTCAATGTTAATCGGAATTAATTTTTCTCCTTCTGCCATTTAAAATCTTCTATTTATTTTAGTTAAAAAAGCAGGACAATATACGTAAAATCGACACTATACAAGTACTTAGGACATACTTTTGTAAAGAATTTATTAACACCTACAATATGGGGTTCGGATAACGATTTGATTGTTAATTTTTTTCCAAAAAATGGCTTATTTCGGCAAATCCACTACGTTTAACGAATATTAGGTATAGTATTTGCCATAGATTGGTATAGATTTACTATTTTTAAAGTTGAAAGGATATTTTATGGACGACAATTTTTCCCCTAGAGTAAAAGATGTTATTGCTTACAGTAAGGAAGAGGCCCTCAGATTGGGCCACGACTTTATTGGAACCGAGCATTTAATGCTGGGATTACTGCGGGACGGTAATGGAAAAGCAATAAGCATTTTAGACGCATTGGACGTGGACTTGGATCACTTGAGAAGAAAAGTGGAGATATTAAGTCCCGCCAATCCAAATGCCGGTGCTGCACAAAAGGACAAAAAGAACCTGCACCTGACCAGACAGGCGGAACGTGCGCTGAAAACAACATTTCTCGAAGCTAAATTATTTCAAAGCTCCTCTATCAATACGGCCCATTTGTTACTGTGTATTTTACGTAATGAAAATGACCCAACCACTAAATTATTGCATAAATTAAAGGTGGATTATGATGGAGTAAAAGACCAGTTTAAATCAATGATAACAAGTGATGACGACTATATAGACTCACCTACTTCGGAATCCTTTCCCAGTGATTCCGATGAGCCCAATGAAGAAAAAGAAGGCACTTTTGGATCTTCTAGTACCGGGCAAAAAGGAAGTAAAAAATCGAAAACCCCGGTATTGGACAATTTTGGTCGCGACCTGACCAAAATGGCCGAGGAAAACAAATTGGACCCCGTTGTGGGCCGTGAAAAAGAAATTGAAAGGGTTTCCCAAATTCTAAGCAGAAGAAAAAAGAACAATCCTCTGTTAATAGGAGAACCAGGTGTTGGTAAAAGTGCCATTGCCGAAGGACTTGCCCTTAGGATCATCAACAAAAAAGTTTCCAGAATCCTCTACAACAAAAGGGTGGTAACCTTGGATTTGGCTTCTTTGGTTGCCGGGACCAAATACCGCGGCCAATTTGAGGAGCGAATGAAGGCGGTTATGAACGAACTGGAAAAAAACGACGATGTTATCCTGTTCATCGATGAGATCCACACTATTGTCGGGGCCGGTGGTGCCACAGGCAGTTTGGATGCCTCCAATATGTTTAAGCCGGCTCTTGCCAGAGGTGAAATTCAATGTATTGGAGCCACTACTCTGGATGAGTATAGGCAATACATAGAAAAAGATGGTGCCCTGGAAAGAAGATTCCAGAAGGTTATCGTTGAGCCTACCACTGTTAATGAGACCATTGAGATCTTAAAAAACATCAAAGGCAAATACGAAGACCACCATAACGTAATTTACACCGATGAAGCCATTGTTGCCTGTGTAAACCTAACCAATAGGTATATGACGGACCGATATTTACCGGACAAGGCCATCGATGCCCTGGACGAAGCCGGTTCGCGGGTGCATATCGTAAATATGGATGTTCCCAAACAAATTTTGGAACTGGAGAAGCAATTGGAAGACGTTCGCGATCTTAAAAATACGGTCGTAAAAAAACAAAAATACGAGGAGGCCGCCAAGCTTAGGGACGATGAAAAACGAATAGAAAAAGATTTGGCCATTGCTCAAGAACGATGGGAGGAAGACAGCAAACTTCATAAGGAAACCGTTACAGAAGACAATGTTGCGGACGTAGTTTCCATGATGAGCGGTATACCGGTTAATAGGATTGCACAGACAGAAAGCAACAAATTGGCCGAACTGCCCAAACTTATCAAAAGCAATGTAATTGGTCAGGACGAAGCAGTTGCCAAAGTTGCCAAAGCAATTCAACGTAACAGAGCCGGTCTAAAAGATCCGAACAAACCTATAGGTTCCTTTATATTTTTAGGGCAGACCGGGGTTGGTAAAACACAACTTGCCAAAATATTGGCCAAGGAGCTGTTCGATTCCGAAGACGCCTTGATCCGAGTGGATATGAGCGAGTATATGGAGAAGTTCGCCATATCAAGACTTGTAGGTGCCCCTCCAGGATATGTTGGCTATGAAGAAGGTGGACAGTTGACAGAAAAAGTACGCCGTAAGCCCTATTCGGTAATTTTGTTGGATGAGATTGAAAAAGCACACCCCGATGTGTTCAATATGCTCCTACAAGTACTGGATGATGGTTATTTAACGGATAGCCTTGGAAGAAAGATCGATTTTAGAAATACGATCATTATAATGACCTCCAACATTGGCGCGAGACAACTTAAGGATTTTGGCCAAGGAGTTGGTTTTGGAACTTCGGCAAAAAAGGCCCAGGCAGACACCCATCAAAAAAGTGTTATCGAGAACGCCTTGAAGAAGGCCTTTGCTCCGGAATTCTTAAACAGAATAGATGACGTTGTTGTATTTAATTCTTTGGAACGCGAAGATATCCATAGGATCATCGATATTGAGCTGAACAAATTGTTCCTCAGGATCAAGGAAATTGGGTATGATTTACAGCTATCCGACAAAGCCAAGGATTATATTGCCGAAAAAGGCTTCGATAAACAATACGGAGCTAGGCCGCTTAAAAGAGCCATTCAAAAATATATTGAAGATGCTCTGGCCGAAGAAATCGTAAATTCCAAATTGGAGGAAGGCGATACTATTCACATGGAACTTGATGAAGCCAAGGAAGAACTCACCATTAAGATCAAAAAAGCAGAAAAGTCGTCCAAAACCTAACTTGGACATCACTAATAAACACCAAAAAAGGAGTAGCCAAATGCTACTCCTTTTTTTATTTATCCCTACGTATTTGTAAGAAATGAATCACAGTTAGCCCATTTCCATTCCACATAAACGATTAAAGTGTCTTTAATCTAATAATTTTTATAATAGTTATAGTTAATTCTACATTCGCTGCAGACACACTATATAAATTACGGAGAATGAAAGTCGGACGACCCAAGAAGACTATTATCGTACGAGAATATCAACTGGACATTGGAAAAGTACAGGTATTTGACGATTACATGGTTTCTATTTTTGACGAAGGAAGCACCATAACCAAAGAAAGAGTATTTCAAATAATTGGTATAATGGAAATACATTTCAGAAATAAAAACTTCGGTTACATAAGTTTAAGAAAGAATTCGTACGCCATTGATCCAATGGTATACAATCAAATTAGGGAAATAGAAAATATTAAGGCATTTGCAGTAGTCTCCATAAAGGAAATAGACATGCACAATTTTAATATCGAAAAACTATTTTACAAAAAACCTATGAAATTCTTCATTGATCAGGACAATGCCCTGATGTGGATCAAAAGGCGGGTAAGAACTTCCAATGCAGAGTAATGGCATGCCATTACTCTCTTTCTGCAGGGGGAGCATCGGGTTCGGCTACTTGAAAAAGGTCTAGATAGGCCTTGCCAATGTTATCTAGAATACCACTGGCGATCAAGGCTTGAAAACCACATTCCTCCACAGCAATGTCAGCAGCCCTCCCATGAATGTACACCCCAAAAATAGCCGCATTCATTGGGGAATAGCCCTGAGCCAGCAAGCCTGTGATCACCCCTGTTAACACATCCCCACTACCCCCAGTGGCCATGCCCGGATTTCCAGAGGTATTAACATAGCCCATATCCTTATAAATTGTAATGGTGTTTGCCCCTTTTATAACTAAAATGCAATCGTATTTTTCAGAGAACTGCTTTGCTTTTTTTAACTTATCAAAGTCATCGGTCCATTTACCTATAATGCGCTCCAACTCCTTTGGGTGTGGGGTCAAAACGGTCTGGGGAGGCATTTTTTTAAATAAGTCGCGATTTTTGGAAAGAATGTTCAATCCGTCGGCATCAATGACCAAAGGCAGTTTATTCCCCTTCATAAATTCTGAAAATGCCTTAACAGTAGCCACAGTTGTCCCCATTCCAACACCGATACCAATCGCACTAGGAACCAAGCCGAAATCAATTTTGGAAATTTCCAGTTCTTCTTTATCGGTAATTACCATGGCTTCCGGCAGTGCCGTTTGCAAAGGCAAATACCCACACCGGGGAACATAGGTCGTAACCAATCCGCTCCCTGCCAACATACTTCCCTTGGCTGCCAATACAACGGCCCCTATCTTTCCGTAACTTCCTCCAATGATCAAGGAATGTCCATAGGTGCCTTTATGTGAAAACCTCTCTCTTGGAATATATAAGGACAATACCTCGTTCTTGCCTATCAGCTCATATTGCGGTTTCAAACCGAACAAAAACTCCTGGTCCAAACCAATATCCAGAACCTCCCAATGATCTATATATTTACCCGTTTCAGGAAGAAAAAAAACAAGTTTCGGTACTTGAAAAGTAAGCACATAATTCGCTTTTATAACACCTTCCGTATGGGTGAGACCCGCTTCCATGAAAAGTCCGGAAGGCATGTCTATGGCCAAAATAAAAGCATTTGAATTATTAAGGTGCTCCATTAAACCGATCACCCAGTCATCGGGCACCCTATTGAGTCCTATGCCAAAAATGGCATCCACAACTATATCCTCTTTGCCTATTGAGGGAAATTCAGATTGTTCACTTAGAAAGTCGGGCCAAACACCTTTCTCCTTTAATCGATCCAGATTAATTAAAAAATCCTTAGATCGGTGTTCGCTATAGTTAACAACAAAGACCTCTATATTATAACCGTGATCCTGCAAATGTCTGGCAAGAACAAGTCCATCCCCTCCATTATTGCCGATACCGCAAAACAAATGGATTTTTGTCTGGGCGCCCTGCATTCTGGAATGCATCCAATTAAAAACCTGGATTGCAGCCCGTTCCATAAGCTGCCCACTGGTAATTTTATGCTTATTTATTGTGAATTTATCAGCTTCGTATATCTGTTTTGCATTAAAAATCTTCATTCAATAAGAATATTTAGTAAAAATTGTTGATTTAGTAAAAATCCGTCAAAACATTTGATTGGGCAATCAAAAATACTACATTTGGTTCTTTATTCTTGTGATGACATATAACAATACGGACAATAAACTACTTAATACACCATTTATAGATGGTTGCATTGCCATTACCGTTATCAGCACCACTACCCCTTTGGGGTAAGCTACTACATATACGTCTGTTAAACAATTTTATCAAAATTCAATTTTCCTTACTTAATACCTTTGAACCATGAAAGTTCTAAAATTCGGTGGCACTTCAGTGGCCAACGCCAATAATATAAGATTAGTAAAAAATATTATCGCCGATCTTGGGTCCAACAAAACCATCGTAGTAGTTTCAGCTCTTGGCGGAATAACAGATCTTCTTTTAAAGACAGCAGCCCTGGCCTCGGCACAGGAACAAGCCTATAAAACCATATTAAAGGAAATAGAGGACAGACACCTCCTGACCATTAAAGAGCTTATTCCCATTCATTCCCAAAGTAAAGTGCTTAGTAAAGTTAAGAGTGAGCTCAATACGCTGGAAACACTTTTGGAAGGAGCCTATTTAATAGGGGAGATTACACCTAAATTATCGGACAAAATCGTTAGCTACGGAGAGTTGCTGTCTTCCTATATAATAAACGAATATTTTATTGTTGAAGGTATAGATACCGTACATGCCGATAGCCGACAACTTATAAAAACAAATTCCAGTTTTGGGAAAGCGGCCGTTAACTTTGATCTGACGAACAAGAATATTATTGACTACTCCTCCCAATGCAATAATTCCATAATTATTATGGGAGGTTTTATTGCTTCGGCCGTAAATGGCGATTCCACCACCTTGGGGCGTGGAGGATCGGACTATACGGCTGCTATTGTTGCAAATGCCATAAATGCGGAAATTCTGGAAATATGGACGGACGTAAGCGGCATGTATACCGCCAACCCCAAAATAGTAAAACAGGCTATGGCCATTCCGCATATATCTTATGAAGAGGCCATGGAACTATCGCATTTTGGGGCGAAGGTTCTTTATCCGCCCACGATCCAACCGGTACTGACCAAAGGTATTTCCATAGTTATAAAAAACACCTTTGACCCAGAAGCCCCAGGTACTTTAATTACCAAGAACAAAAATGGACAAGGTAAAACTGTGCGGGGAATAAGCCATGTAGAAAATATTGCCCTTGTTTCCCTTGAAGGTCCAGGTATGGTGGGAATTACAGGTATATCAAAACGCTTTTTCGAAGTACTTTCAACTGCTGGTATCAGTGTTGTAATGATTACCCAAGCGTCTTCCGAACATTCCATCTGCATAGGAATAGACAATCAGGACGCTGACCATGCGGTTCAAGTTATCAATGATGCATTTGATATTGAAATCTCCCTTGGAAAAATAAAACCGGTGGCGGCAGAGAAAGATTTGGCCATCATTGCCCTAGTCGGCGACAACATGAAAAGCCACCAAGGTCTCAGCGGAAAAATGTTCAGTACCCTAGGTAAGAACAACGTTAATATCCGTGCCATAGCGCAAGGCGCTTCCGAAAGGAACATATCTGCCGTAATCCTTAAGGAGGATGTAAAAAAGGCACTCAATACTTTACACGAAGAATTTTTTGAAGAAAATGTAAAGCAGTTAAACCTCTTTGTTATGGGCGTTGGTAATGTAGGTGCAAAGTTCTTACACCAGATACAATCACAAAAGAAATATTTGAAGGAAAAACTAAAACTGAACATCCGCGTTATCGGCATGTCCAATTCGAGGACTATGATTTTTGATGAAGATGGCATTGCCCTTAAAAACTGGGAAGAATTACTGGGCAAGGGAGAAAAGACCAATCTAGAGCTATTCTTCGAGAAGGTAAAAAAACTCAATTACAGAAATAGTATTTTTGTAGACAATACCGCCAGTCAGACAGTCTCGGAAACCTATAACTCATATTTAAGGAATAGCATATCCGTTGTTACCTGTAATAAAATAGCCTGTTCATCCGCCTACGACAATTATCAGGAGTTAAAGGACCTGGCAAGACAGTACAATGCGCCTTTTCTTTTTGAAACAAATGTAGGTGCCGGACTGCCTATTATAGACACCTTAAAGCACCTAGTGGCCTCAGGTGACAAAGTGTTGAAAATTCAAGCGGTACTTTCTGGAAGTTTAAATTTTGTATTCAACAATTTTAACGATAACACTACCTTTCATGATATTGTGAAGCAAGCCCAAGTGGAAGGCTATACCGAGCCCGACCCCAAAATTGATCTAAGCGGGGTGGACGTTATGCGCAAAATATTGATCTTGGCAAGGGAAAGTGGTAATGTACTAAATATAGAGGATATCCAAAACAACCCTTTCTTGCCCAAAGAGAGCTTGGAAACAACCAACAATGAAGATTTCTTCAAGACCTTGACGAAGCATGAGGCATCATTTCAAGAAATGTACAAGAAGGCCATAGACGAAGATAGCAAATTGAAATATGTTGCACAGTTCGAAAACGGCAAAGCCAGTGTAGGCTTACAGCGCATCCCCAAGGGACATGATTTTTATAATTTGGAAGGGAGTGACAATATTGTATTGTTCTACACAGAGCGCTACCCAAACCAACCAATGATTATTAAAGGAGCCGGGGCCGGGGCAGATGTTACTGCCTCTGGAATTTTTGCAGATATTATACGTATCGGTAATTTTTAAAGAAACCTGGCACACGTGAAATTTATTTGATTAAAAATGAAAACTAACGAAATTAGAATTTTCTGTCCAGCTACCATCGCCAATATTTCTTGCGGCTTTGATGTTCTGGGACTTGCCCTCGATTCGGTAGGCGATGAGATGGTGGTAAGGAGAACCGATGAAAAAGGAATAAAGATCACCAAGCTCACAGGACAGGATCTACCAACCGAAATCCTACAAAATGTTGCTGGTGTTGCCGGTTTGGCCTTGCTGGCGGAAAGTGATCATGTTGGCGGATTTGAAATTGAGATTTACAAGAAAATAAAGGCCGGCAGCGGCATAGGAAGTAGTGCTGCCAGTTCCACAGGGGCAGTATGGGCCATGAACCAACTATTGGGCAGCCCCTTTAGCAATCTAGAGTTGGTGAAATTTGCCATGGAAGGAGAGCGATTGGCGAGCGGGGTCGCCCATGCGGACAATGTAGCCCCCGCCCTATTTGGTGGGTTCACCTTGGTGCGCAGTTACCAACCTTTGGATATCGTAAAGATACCGACTCCTCCAGAGCTATACGCAACGGTAATTCACCCGCAAATAGAAGTAAGGACTTCAGACTCCAGAAGAATACTAAAAACATCCATTTCCCTAGAAGACGGAATTAAACAATGGGGAAATGTAGGCGGACTAATTGCCGGGCTATTTACCAATGACTACGACCTAATAGGTAGATCCTTGATAGACCACATTATAGAGCCCATTAGATCCATTCTTATTCCCGGATTCGACAAAGTCAAGGAAGATGCCATAGCAGCAGGCGCCTTGGGCTGTGGAATTTCAGGTTCAGGACCTTCAATATTTGCATTGAGCAAGGGTAAGGAAAATGCTCTTGAAGTGGCCCAAGCCATGAAAAAGGTATACGAAAAAATAGGGGTGGATTATGACGTTCATGTTTCCAAAATAAATACGCAAGGGATTAAAATTCTAGAAGGTTAATACTATATGCCGTTAGCGGCATTTAAATTTGAACCCAAAAACTACAACTCATTCTAACATTAATAAAAATGAACTTTTATAGCCTAAACCAACAAGCTCCCAATGTATCCTTCAAAGATGCAGTTATAAAAGGAATTGCCCCTGATCGTGGGTTATATTTCCCTGAAATGATCGAAGCGCTTCCAAAGGATTTTTTTAACAATATAGAAGATTACACCAATCATGAAATTGCCTTCCTGGCCATACAACAATTTGTAGGCAAGGATATTCCAGAACCGGCGCTAAAAGAAATTCTTGCAGATGTTTTGGATTTTGATTTTCCCCTTGTGGAAATTGGGGACAAGGTGGCAGCATTGGAACTTTTTCATGGCCCAACACTGGCCTTTAAAGATGTGGGTGCGAGATTTATGGCGAGATGTCTTGGTTATTTTTCAACCGGGACCACCCAAGACGTAACAGTATTGGTGGCGACATCAGGAGATACCGGAGGTGCAGTGGCAAATGGATTTCTTGGTGTTGACGGGGTTAAGGTTGTTATTCTATATCCTAGTGGAAAGGTCAGCGATATTCAAGAAAAACAGCTGACCACCTTGGGCAAAAACATTACCGCCCTGGAAGTTGAAGGCACTTTTGACGTCTGCCAAAATATGGTAAAGACAGCTTTCCTGGACGAAGACTTGATCCAAAACAAGCAACTGACCTCGGCCAATAGTATCAATGTGGCCAGATGGCTCCCCCAGATGTTTTATTTCCTGTTCGCATACAAGGAGATGAAATCCAAGGGAAAGGATATTGTATTTTCCGTTCCTAGCGGAAATTTTGGAAACATTTGTGCCGGTATCATGGCACAAAAATTGGGAATGCCGTGCAAACATTTTATTGCTTCTACGAATGTAAACGACGTTGTACCAAGATACATGAAAACGGGCGCATATGACCCAAAAGCTTCCATTGCCACCATTTCCAATGCCATGGATGTAGGTGACCCCAGTAATTTTATCAGAATAAGACATTTGTACAAGGATAATTTTGAGGAGCTGTCCAAGAACCTTTCTTCCTATTCCTTTACGGATGACGAGACCAGGGAAGCCATGTTGGAATTATACAATGACTACACCTATGTTGCCGATCCACATGGGGCTGTTGGTTATTTAGGCCTTAAGAAACACCAACAAGCCCATCCGGACACCTATGGTATCTTTCTGGAAACCGCACACCCAGTGAAGTTTTTGGATGTTGTAGAGGATACTATCCGTGAAAATATCGATTTGCCGAAGAGCATCGTAAAAGTAATGGACAAAAAGAAAAAGTCGATTAAAATCTCCCAATACGACCAATTAAAAGCTTATCTATTGGGTAAATAAATCTATCTAGTTAAAGATTTTTTTGCATTTGGCCAATGCCGAAGCAATTACTTGATGCATATCATAGTATTTATACTCGGCCAGTCTTCCTCCAAAAATAATATCGTCCTTTTGGGACAGGGTTTTGTACTTGGAATAAATTTCATTGTTCCTTACATCATTGATAGGATAGTAAGGCTCTTTATTGCCCGACCATTCCGTTGGATATTCCTTGGTTATTACGGTCTTTTTTTGCGTTCCAAATTCAAAATGCTTATGTTCCAAAATACGTGTATATGGAATTTCTGAAGCTGTATAATTTACGACTGCATTGCCTTGGTAATTTTCAATATCCAAGGTTTCGTGCTTAAAATCCAAACTCCTGTATTCCAGTTTACCATAGCGGTAATCGTAAAATTCATCAATCTTACCGGTAAAAACCACTTGATCTGCCAATGACATTAGTTCCGTCTTATCCTTAAAAAAGTCTACTTCCAACCGTGTTTCAATTCCATCCAACAAGCCATTCACCAACTTGTTGTATCCGCCAATGGGGATACCTTGGTATTTATCATTGAAGTAATTATTATCGAAGGTAAATCGCAATGGCAACCTTTTAATAATAAATGCCGGCAACTCGGTCGCCTTTCTACCCCATTGCTTTTCCGTATATCCTTTAATCAACTTTTCGTATATATCCTTGCCCACCAATGTCAAGGCCTGCTCTTCCAAGTTTTTTGGACTGTCTACCCCTACTTCGCTAACCTGTTCTGCAATAACCAACTTGGCCTCCTCGGGCGTCTGTACCTTCCACAATTGATAAAAGGTGTTCATATTGAAGGGCAAATTAAAAAGTTCACCCTTGTAATTTGCTACGGGCGAATTGGTATACCTATTAAATTCTACAAATCCATTTACATAATCCCAAATTGCTTTGTCGTTGGTATGAAAAATATGGGCTCCGTACTTATGGACATTTATACCCTCCACTTCCTCACAATAAACATTGCCCCCCAAATGTGGGCGTTTATCAATTACCAAGCATTTTTTACCCTTCTTTTTGGCCTCATGGGCAAAAACAGCACCAAAAAGTCCAGCTCCCACAACTAGGTAATCGTATTTCATTTTAACGTAATTAGAGCGAATTGCATTTGTAAGGAAGTAAAACTAATGTATATTATCACGTTTTTGAATTGAAATCAAAAAAAAATTCCGCTTTACTATAACATGGTTATATTTGCATAGCTTATATAACCGACCTGTAATGACCAATTTGTATTATATCTCCCGAAATTACAAAGCTACCAATAGCGCGGCCTCCAAGCCAAAAACCGATTGTGAGCGGATCCTGGACACCATGGGCTTTAGGAATTTAGGTTTTAAACAGACCACTTATGCCAGTTCTGCCATAGGTGCGATAGTAAGTTTTTTTGGAATAACCAAAGGGCTAATCCGTTTGCCCAAAAATTCCACTTTGGCCATCCAATACCCGTTGAGCAAATATTTTAAATATATCACTACCATAGCCGGTATAAAAAAATGTAAAATCGTACTGATCATTCATGATGTTAAATACCTCATGGGAAAAAACAGGGACATTGCCCGGGAAATGAAAAAATTCTCCTGTGCCGATGTAATTATTGTTCATAACGACAACATGAAAAAATGGTTCGAACAACAAGGGGCCACTGCCAAATTGATACCCTTGTACATGTTCGATTATTTGGACGACAACAATGACTATACTGCACCGGAGCTTTCCAATAATGGCTTATTCGATGTGGTTTTCGCCGGTGGCTTGGGAATTGCAAAAAGTGCCTTTATTTATAAATTGGACGCCTTAAAAAACAATAGTTTCCATTTAAAATTATATGGTAGCGGTTTTATCAAAAACGATGTGGACCCAGCCAACACCATCATAAGTTTTGAGGGCATGTTTTCCCCGGATGACGTTGCCAAACACATAAGGGGTTCCTTCGGCTTGGTCTGGAACGGAAATTCCATAGACGAATGTGCAGGCCATTTTGGACAATACCTTTTATATAACAATCCCCACAAGACATCTCTATACTTGCTCTGTGGCCTTCCAATAATTATCTGGGATAAGGCGGCCATTGCCGCCGTCATAAAAGAACGCCAGTTGGGCATTTGCATTTCCTCCCTGGAGGAATTGGACGGAAAATTAAAAACCCTATCCAATGGGGACTACCAAAAAATGGTAAAAAATGTAGCCGAAGTTAGGGAACAGATTATTTCCGGTGGATTTTTAAAAGTGGCTATGGAGAAGGCACTCTTAGAACTTTCCTAGTTCCTGCCAGAAACACAACTAATCCAAGGCTGGTAATTTAAACTGCTCCAAAGGACTGGATTGTTTCATTACAGCCTCTATGGCTTCAGTAGTCCTGGGAGCCATTGCCGATAAATTAACAGGACCATTTTTGGTGATAAGTATATCATCTTCAATCCTTACCGCTATTCCCCACCATCTCTTATCACATTCGCTTCCCTCAGGTATATAAATACCGGGTTCCACTGTAATCACCGTATTTTCCTTAAAGGGTTGATAGGTACCTTTATCGTGCACATCAAGGCCCAAATAATGGGATGTGCCATGTGGAAAATATTTTCTGGCCTCTTCCGGGCTTCCAATAATTCCCAGTTGCATCAACCCTTTCGCAACAACTTCACTTGCAGCCTGTCCTGGAGCCTGAAAGGACGCCCCGACCACACTGGCTTTTATTCCCGCCTCTTGGGCCTTATAAACAATATCGTAAATCTGCTTTTGATCCTTTGAAAATTTTCCATTCGCCGGAATGGTCCGGGTTACATCGGCGGTATAACCGTGATATTCGGCTCCCAAATCCATCAAGACCAAATCGTTCCCCACTTTAGGCTTATTATTCTCTATATAATGTAAAATACAACCATTATTCCCTCCACCCACTATGGATGGGTAGCCCTCATATTCGGCACCATACTTCTTATAAACAAACTCATGTACCCCTTGAATCTCCATTTCGGACATATTGGGGTGCATGGCCTTCATTACCTCTATTTGTCCCACGGCCGAAATCTCTACGGCCTTCTTTAGCAGTACCAATTCTTCCTTGGTCTTAATTTCCCTTAAGGTATTCATTATTTCTTCCAACATGGCGCTGTTAAGGTTGTTGGATTTCAATTGAAGGGCCACCTTCTCCTTAATTTCGATTCTAGATCTATCGTCTGTGGCCTCCACATAATCGACCAATAATTTATCCGATTTCAATTCCTGGTAATAATTTAAATACCTCCCCAGAGTCTGGGCCACATTGGCACTATTTTCGAGTTCCGTGGACCTGATCATACTATAAAGATGCTGTTTAGTGGCATCGTAATCTGACGGATAATTGGACTTTTCCTTAAACACCCTTATCAAATCAAATATATCAGCAGGATCATTGGTATCCCTAAAATCATTTTTAAAATCGAAAAATAGTACATTTTCAAACTTGGAAAAATTCATGTCCGCGTTTAAAAACTCCTCCGCATTAAAGACGCGGTCAAACCCCAATTTCTCTTTAACCCCTTCTACTCCCAACCGTTTCCCATTCCATTGTTCGGCCTTTACATCCCTTTTCTGGGCATAGAACACCTCATTATAACTACCCCCGTCCCTGTCTTTTTGCATTTCGGAAAATATGAGCATTAGGGCATTTGGCTCCTTGTACCCCGATAAATAATAAAAATCCGGATCTTGATGGTATATATAATCCACATCATTTGCCCTATTCCTAACGGCAGCAGCAAAAAAAACGGCCACACTATTCGGAGGCACGGCCTTGCGTACTGCCTGCCGCCTTTCCTTATGAAAATCCGCACTTAAAAAATCGTTGGAGACTTCCTGTGCCTGAACCAAAGGTGTTAAAAAAAGAAATAAAAAAATATGTATCAAATTTCTCATAGCCATCATTAAAATAAAGTTTAAAAATAATCAATTATAATACCACAGCCATTGAGCATGGGCAGTAAAACCAGGGAAAATCAACCCGCCAATTCCCAAATGGACAAAAATATCCACCGCTCCATCTACTCAGTGACCGTCACCCTCCCCTACCAATTAGCAAAGTACAAATCCAAATTAACATTAATTTGTGCAAAACAAAAAGTATATAGATTCTTCCTTCTATTAATTTTCAATATTTTTACGCCTCAATTTATTCAAATGAAAAACACAGCATTGACAAAAACCCATGAGGCATTGGGCGCCAAAATGGTACCATTTGCAGGATATAATATGCCTGTTTCCTATGAAGGAGTTAATATAGAGCACGAAACGGTCCGTAAAGGAGTGGGCGTCTTTGATGTTTCCCATATGGGTGAGTTCTTGGTAGGTGGGCCCAAGGCCTTGGACCTGCTACAAAAAGTAACTTCCAATGATGTATCCAAATTAACCATAGGAAAGGCACAATACAGTTGTTTACCTAACGAAACCGGCGGTATTGTGGACGATCTCATAGTTTACAAAATCAAGGAAGAACAATATTTATTGGTTGTAAACGCATCAAATATCGATAAGGATTGGGAGCATATTAGCAAATACAATGAAAAATTCGGAGCGGATATGCGCAATATATCGGATGGATATTCCCTTCTTGCCATTCAAGGTCCCAAAGCTGTGGAAGCTATGCAATCCTTAACGTCCATAGATTTAAGTGCAATTAAATTCTACAGTTTTGAAGTGGCAGATTTTGCGGGTATTGAGCATGTAATTATATCCGCTACCGGTTATACGGGCTCAGGCGGTTTTGAAATTTATTGTAAGGATGAAGAAGTACAACAGATTTGGGACAAGGTTTTTGAAGCCGGTGCCGCCTACAACATAAAACCTATTGGACTTGCCGCCAGGGATACCTTGAGATTGGAAATGGGTTACTGTTTATACGGTAACGACATAAATGATACTACCTCACCTTTGGAAGCCGGTTTGGGGTGGATAACTAAATTTACCAAGGATTTTGTAAATAGCGAAGCCTTGGCAAAACAGAAGGAAGAAGGTGTTGCCAAAAAACTGGTTGCCTTTGAGCTGGATGAAAAAGGGATCCCTAGGCACGATTACGACATTGTTGATCCCTTGGGAAATAAAATAGGGGTCGTAACCTCGGGCACCATGTCGCCTTCCTTGGGGAAAGGCATAGGTTTGGGGTATGTACCTACAGCCCTATCGCAAATAGGTAATAAAATACATATTCAAATTAGGAAAAATGCCATTCCTGCCACCATAATTAAACTTCCTTTTTACAAAGTTTAATAGATAAAGCAACTGAGTTTTGCAAAAGGAGGTGATAGAATGAACAAAATACTCATATTAGGAGCAAGTGGATTTATAGGAAATGCCATTTACAGGGAATTGAATTCCTATTTTGACACCTATGGTACTTATTACTCGTCCAGAAAGAGCTTTGGGAACAATCAACAATTCTTCCGGTATGACCTGGAAGAAGATGATGTTCATGATATTCTGAACAAAGTAAAACCCGACTTAATCATTTCTGCCCTAAGAGGAAATTTCCAAGCGCAGATAATGGCCCATCAACATATAGTAGAATACATACAAAACAAGGATTGCAAATTGTATTTTATTTCCTCTGCCAATGTTTTTGACGCTTATAGCAAATACCCTTCTTATGAGAACGATAAGACCTTGTCCGAAAGTGTCTATGGCCGCCTGAAAATTAAAATAGAAAATATGCTTCTGAGAATACCTGTTTCCAAAATGGCAATTCTTAGAGTGCCTATGGTTTTTGGTATAAATTCACCAAGAATTAGGGAAATTAAGAATGCCCTGACCAATAAGGAACCCATTGAAGTATTTCCCAATTTGATCATAAACGTTACCAACGATGATAAACTAACACAACAAATTCATTACCTAATAAATCACAATATGTCGGGGACTTTTCACCTGGGAAGTGTAGACCTCATACATCACGAAGATTTTATAAAGGAAATTGTAGACCGAATTGGCAACTATCAACCCATCTATAAGCATGTCTTTACCACCAATGAAGACCGCTATTTGGCGGTATTGCCAAAAACGAACCGACTTCCCAAAGATTTATTATTTAACTATCAGAATATAATAGACCATCATATCTTTAGTGAGTAAGCTGCTTGGAATTGTCCTGTTTTAATTAACTTTATTAAAAATACCGACATGAAAAAATTATCGGAATCAGAAATAGAAAGTCGATTGCATGAACTGGATGGTTGGGATTACGTGGACGGTGCCATTGAAACCTCCTTTGAATTTAAAAATTTTAAGGACGCTTTCTCGGTAATGACCAGAATTGCCTTTGAATGTGAAGCACAAAATCACCATCCGGATTGGGGCAACGTATACAATTCCCTTAATATAAGGCTTTCCACCCATGATGCGGAGGGAGTTACAGACAAAGATTTTAAGTTGGCCCACAGTATTGAGGAAATTATTGTTAGCAAGTAAGCCTAACTCTTGCGCCAGCAGTAAAAATTATTAAATTTGTTCCATATTACTCTAATAAAACTAAAAAATGGGAAGAGCTTTTGAGTTTAGAAAAGCACGTAAAATGAAAAGGTGGTCCGCAATGTCAAAAGCCTTTACCAGAATAGGCAAAGACATTGTAATGGCAGTAAAAGAGGGAGGGCCAGACCCGAGCTCCAATGCGCGATTAAGGGCCGTTATTCAAAATGCCAAGGCGGTAAACATGCCCAAGGACAATGTGGAAAGGGCCATTAAACGTGCTTCTGACAAAAGTTTGGGCGATTATAAGGAAGTACTTTTTGAAGGATATGCCCCTCATGGGATTGCCATTTTAGTAGAAACCGCTACAGACAATAATACGAGGACCGTAGCCAATGTTAGAAGCTACTTCAATAAATGCAACGGTAGCCTGGGAACCTCTGGTTCGGTTGAGTTCATGTTCGACCATACCTGTAATTTTAGGATTCCTGCCGAAGGAATAGACCCTGAGGAACTGGAATTGGAAATGATCGACTTTGGGGCCGAAGAAGTTTTTGCCGATGAGGATGGTATTTTGATCTATGCTCCCTTTGAAAGTTTCGGGGCCATTCAGAAAGAACTGGAGAACAGAGGGATTGAAATTCTATCTTCAGGTTTTGATCGTATTCCACAGGTCACCAAGGCCCTTAGCGAGGAAGAAGCGGCCGATGTTGAAAAACTCTTGGAGAAAATTGAAGAGGATGATGATGTGCAAAATGTGTACCACACCATGCAGGAATAATAATCACTTTTTTTACATACCAAAAGAGGCCCACATATGGGCCTCTTTTGGTTTTTTAATATTATGGGATCAGGTAAAAAATTCTGAATATTTTAATGCAGTTTATCCTCAGACTGGATGATAAGTGACTTGTTCAACGTTAGAACAACCGTCCCCTCATCGTCCGCCGGGGTAACCGAGGTAATAAAATTATTCTGCTGGTTTCCTGAAGTTTCTATTGGATTTCCATACCAGTTATTGCCGTTGTTGACAAAAATGTTATTGGTAATGGTTGTTTTGGAATCATGTTTAAATCCTCCCCCTGTATTAATAATAGTTCCCGTATTCCCCTGAAACAGGTTCCCGTCAAAAAGGGTATTATTGGTCCCTAGGGTATCTTCTCCCCAGGAAGGGGTATCGCCAATCTTACTTGAAAAAGTAAACAGTAAACGACCTGTATTATTTACAAATTTGGAGTTCAATATTTGGTAGCGGTTTACCCCCTTAAAACTGGCTATTTGATCATAATTACCTCTAAAGGTGCAATTATCGATCTTCACATAATGCTCTGTTGAAAAGATCAATCCCCTATTGGAAATAAAAGAGGATCCGGTAATCGTAATTCTATTGGTATAGTCATTTTCATTGTCCGAAGTAAAACTTGGTGTTGACCCCCAATAACTTCGAAATAAGGTTGCTGAATTATTTTCAAAGATAGAATTGGAGATCGTAATGGAAGAATTATCTCCCTTGGACCAAAATGCAGTTTGGTTGCTAACTCCCGTAACCGTTATTTCAGAGGCATTTATTGCCGACCCAGAAACGGCAAAAATAGTTCCATCATTATAATTATCCGCAGAATCGGTTAAGGTAAATCCAGAAATATCCAAACTAAACCCTTTATTAACCACAAACATACGATAAGCCCCCTCCCCAGAAATGACCACATTCTTAGCCCCTGGTCCAATAATGGTCAGGTTATTGGTAATGTGGGGTAGGTCCGAAGCCAAACTAAGAGTCCCCTCCAATCCTTCCATAAAGGTTATTTTATTGACCTCCATATCAGTATTGGCCGTATTTATGGCCCATCGTAGAGTGCCCGTGCCATTGTCATCGTCCAAGCTTGTAACCATAACTTCGGATTGCGCCATGGTCGAGGAACAACAGAAGACGGCGATTAAAAATACTATTATTCGATTACTTTTCATTCTCTATGGAATTTATACTATAAATGCTGTTTTAATCATCGTTATGCTATGTAATATAGAGGCTTGCACCTTGTCCCTTCATAACGTAACATGATCAAAATTAGTATTCCAGACCTAAAAATGGATTTATTATGGCACCAAAGATGTATAAATGCCCGAAATTGTTGTGTACAGCCCATTTAGAGCAGTTTTAATTTTATCGGGGGAATTAAATCCAAGGCGTCCAGCAGTATGACCTTCCAAATACATATAGCGCTTCCTCTTATTTGGACAGTCAAAATATCCACCACCAAAAATCCTTTATGGAAATATGTTTGAACTGGTAGAAATACGGCTTGGCCAGGAGATATTTATACGGTCTAGACGAGGTATCTTTAAAAATACTCAAAAGCTATTTTCCGGTACCTTGCCCACTACCCCTTTAAAAAATGCCTTGTAGGTTGCAAAATCCTCCCCTTTATTTTCCGTAGGATAATGTGGTTTGGAGATTTTGATCTGTTTTTTTCCAAAATCGAAGGCCACCATAACAATGGGAACCTTGGCCGTTTTGGCTATATAATAGAAACCGGTCCGCCATTTCGCAACCTTTTTTCTGGTTCCCTCGGGGGAAAGCGCCAATCTGAACTTTTTGTTTTGATCAAATATCTTGGCCGTAGCACTCACGGTATCCATATTTTTACTTCTATCAATGGGAGTTCCGCCCATCCAGCGAAAGTACCAGCCAAATGGAGGTTTAAACAGCGCCTTCTTTCCTATAAAATGAATATCCTCGTTCAATACCCGTCGAATTAGAAGTCCCAATAAAAAATCGACCCAACTGGTATGTGGCACCACAATAACAACACATTTGTCCAGCTGTGGAAAGGAACCAACCAATTTCCAGCCTAAAATTTTAAAATATATTAATTTGGCAAGGGTCTGCATAAACCAACAACTATTTAAAACGTTCGAAGTCTTTTGTACCTATTACAGATATCCCCATTCAACGATACCTGCCCCATTTACATATACCACAAAGCACTGCCATGAAACTACAGCATCGTGTTGGATATACTATATTTTTTGATAGATCGACTTTAATTTCTCAGGGGTTATAATAGTCCTCCATTCCTTTCCAAGGGCATTTTCCCATAGAGGCCCAAGACCAAGCGCCACATTGATCATAATTTCAAAATCATCGTTCGTCAGTTCACTACAAATGCCTTTGGGCAGCTGAATATTATGCCTTTCCCTCATTTTATCAAATAATTCCACCCCTTCAGGATAAAACTCCTTTAAATGTTGGAACACCAAACAGTTCCCTATTCCATGTCTAACTCCCAATAAATAGGACAGGCCATAGCTCATGGCATGTGCAACCCCTACTTGTGAATAGGCAATGCTCATTCCCCCATGCCACGAAGCCATCATTAATTTATTTCTAGCATCATCCTCTTGCCTATCTTCCAAATAGACCTCTTTACATAGCTCCAATGCCTTCTCACCATAGCTCTGGCTAAATGCATTTAGAAAAGTACCACTTAGTGATTCTATACAATGAATAAAACAATCCATACCGGTAAAGAACCATTGTTCCTTGGACACCCCCTTTGTTAAATCGGGATCCATAAGCACTTGATCAAAAGTGGTATAGTCCGAGTTGATTCCCAGTTTTTTCTCCGGCCCCAATAGAACCGTTGTCCTGGATACTTCTGCTCCGGTACCGCTGATGGTAGGTATACCTACGTGATATACGGAAGGGTTTCTTACCAAATCCCAACCTTGGTATTGATGGGCATTGCCCTTATTGGTCAACATGATTGCCACGGCCTTTGCCAGATCAAGTAATGTTCCCCCACCAATACCTATAATTCCAGAAGGCAAATGGGCATAATCGTTTTTAATTTTCTGCACCAAGGCATCTACTTGGGCTGTTTTAGGTTCCTCATCCGCTGAAATGAATATTATTTGATCGTTAAAGACCAAGGGGATTCTAGAAATAATTCCCGTGCTTTCGAACACATCGTCTACCAAAAAAATAAATGGTGCCTCGGAGTTGATCCGTTTTGGCAGTAAAATTTCCCCAAGTTGCCCAAAAGATCCTGCACCAAATATAACGCGTGGTACCATAGGAAAATTCTTGTAATTTGTCTTCAATTCAGGGCTTATAATTGTGTTGATATTTTTACTCTTTATGTCCATAAACTTACTTAAGATACTCTAAGATATCGGAGATACCATTTAAGGTGAGATGATCGTTATTATGTTCCTCCATCTTCACTTCTTCATGTTGCCAAGTGGTATGAAAGGGGATATGTACAGCTTTTGCACCAATTTTCAGAATAGGCAATACGTCCGATTTTAAAGAATTTCCAATCATTAAAAACTCCTCCACAGGAATTTCCAAATGCTCCAGCAGATTCCTATAATTTTCCTCCTTTTTATCGCTCAGAACTTCTACATGGTGAAAATATTGGGATAAACCCGATTTTTCCAATTTCCGCTCTTGATCCAACAAATCCCCTTTGGTCAATACTATTAGCCGATATTTATCCTTTAATGCTTCCAATACCTGCTCCACCCCATCCAATAATTCCACTGGGTGCGTCAACATTTCCTTCCCTAGATTCAAAATTTCCGTAATCGTTGCCTGCGAAATCCTATTATTCGACAGATCCAGGGCAGATTCTATCATGGACAACATAAACCCCTTAATACCATAACCATATAGTTCTAGGTTCTTAATCTCCGTTTTAAAGAGTTCCTGATCTATTTGATTCTTGGTTTCATAGTTATCCAGAAGACTGGCAAATTTTTCTTCCGCATTCCTAAAATAGGTCTCATTTACCCATAGGGTATCATCGGCATCAAAACCAACTACCCTGATTTTTCCAAAATCTACCTCCATACCTTTTTGGCTTTTTCCAAATCTTCGGGAGTATCTATTTCTATACCGGTAACACTGGTTTCTACCATCTTAATTTTCTTTCCATACTCCAGGTAACGAATGGCTTCTATTTTTTCTGTCGCTTCCAATATAAGCATAGGCAGTCTCTGAAAATCCATCAGTGCACTTTTTCTAAAAGCATAGATTCCCTTATGTTTAAAATAAGGTATGTCCAACTCCCTTGACCTGGGATACGGAATTGGGGCCCTCGAAAAATATAGGGCAAAATGTTGGTTATCCACAATTACCTTAACCGTATTGGGATCATTGATCTCGACCCAATCGGTAATTCTGGTCATCAAGGAAGCTAAATCTATTTCCTTTTTTACGTCATCCTTAAAAACTTCAATTACACTTACCAAGCTTTCCCTATCCGTAAATGGCTCATCTCCCTGAACATTTACGATGATATCTACATCCATGGATTCCACTGCCTCTGCTATACGGTCACTTCCACACTCATGTTGCTTTATGCTCATTATGGCCTTACCGCCAATATTGGCAATGGTATCGTATATTGTAGTACTGTCCGTAACTACATACACTTCCTGAAACAGACCAGTATTCACTGCGGCTTCATAGGTCCTTTGGATAACCGGTTTCCCTTGAAGGTCCTGCATAAGCTTACCTGGAAACCTTGAGGCCGCATAACGAGCCGGTATCATTGCAATAATTTTCATAAGTAGCTATTTATCGATATTTGACGGTCATATGTAATACGCATATCTTGATTGATTTTGTGCCCAGTTTTGGGTCATGCCCATTTCACCCGTAAATTATTCAAATTTAATATGGATTATGTTCTTGGTCTAATTTTTCTATATAGCCTATATACGACAATCCATATAATAAGGACCAAAAACGCTGCAAGAATCGGAGCAAAAATAGATGCGGTAGTTACTACGGCCGCAGTTCCCGTTTCCACCAAACCGATAACAGGGTTGGCCACTCCGCCAGTGGTGGCCGTTGAGGCCAATCTGCCGGTAGCCGAAGCTCCTTTAATTGCGGTGGCCGTTCCCCCACCAGCTATAATGGCCAAGGTCCAGGTAATTACAGGATCTAAATTGGCAGCGGTGGACACCATAACGGCGGTACCTGCCAAAGCGGCCATAGGCAGGGCGAAACTATCCAGCAAATTGTCCAACCAAGGAATAAAATATGCAAAAATTTCTACAATAGTAGCAACGCCAAAGGTTATTAAGGCAGCCATGCTTCCTACCCATTCCCAACTTTCATTTAATTGCCAAACATCAAAATAAGCGGCCAAACTCAAAGCAAACAAAGGCAAAAAAATCCTAAAGCCAACAGATGCCGCCAGCCCTATACCTAAAAATATGCTTAAAATGGTTTCAAAAGTCATATTCGAAAACTATAATGCGAAATTAGGCTATTCCTAATCAACAAAAAAATCGTCCTTAAAGCCTATGAGGTACAATTTGTGCTTGGCCCTGGTCACGGCAGTATACAACCAACGAAGATATTCCTTGTCTATTCCATTGGGCAAATAAGGTTGTTCCACGAAGACGGTATCCCATTGCCCACCTTGGGACTTATGACAGGTAATTGCGTAAGAGAATTTAACCTGAAGTGCATTAAAAAATTTATTGTTCTTTACTGCCAAAAACTTTTTGTATTTGGATTTCTCATCGGCATAATCCTTCATAACTTCCTGATAAAGGCGGTTGCCATCATCATAGGATAAAGATGGGGTCTCTGCCATAATAGTATCCAAAAGCAGGACTGTTTCGAACGGTTTTTGGTTGGGATAATCTACCATTTTCACTTTAACCTCTGCAAATTTAAAACCGTACAACTCCTTAATGGAAAAAATCTCCAACACTTCAATGATATCTCCGTTGGCAATAAAACCAGCCTCCGAGGTAGGTTTTAACCAAAAATAGTTGTTTTTGACTACCATCATATAATCCCCTGTGGCCAATTCGTTTTCCAGATATAGGATTCTATTCCTAATATTTCCATTGTATAGATTTGCCCTTTTATTGGAGCGTACTATAATGGCGGTTTCCTCTTTACCATTTTGAGAGTAGGAATCATCTATGGCCTCTTGGATATCATTGCCATCCACCAGGCGAACTATATCGGTATAATGGCTGACCGAAAACTTAAAGTCATCAAAGAACTCATTTTGCAGTTGTTCCCTTAAGTTGGTGGCGTTTACTAAAATTCCAGAATCTTCGGCTTGCCTCACTACCTCATCCAACTCCAATTTTATAACTTCCTTATTATAATTCAAGGATAACTGATCTTCATCAAGGGCCGGACTAATATTCAAATGTACGGGCGGAAGCTGTGCGGTATCGCCAATGAGGATTAGCTTACAATTATGTCCCGAATAAACATACATTAATAAATCGTCCAGGAGGGACCCATTCTCCATTAACTTGGAATCAGTACGCGTATCGGAAATCATGGAGGCCTCATCCACAATAAAAATAGTATTTCTATGCTTGTTGGGCGATAATACGAACTGTACCCCACCCCCACTCTGCTTTTTGGGAAAATAGATTTTTCTATGAATTGTAAAAGCCTGTGTTCCCGAGTAATTGGACATGACCTTGGCCGCCCTGCCTGTAGGAGCCATTAAAACAGCCTTCATCGTAGTCTTCCAAAGATTGGTCACAATAGTCCCCACAATGGTTGTTTTTCCAGTACCCGCAAACCCTTTTAACATAAAAACACTATCCTTTTCCTTGGACAAAACAAAACTTGCAAGTTTTTGCAAAGCCACTGACTGCTTGGCAGTTGGAACATGCGGAAATTTGTCTGTAAGTAGTTTAAAAAAAGTAGCGTCGGTTATAGAAGTCATAGGACATCAAAGATAATCAGTATTTTTAAGGTCAAATACTTTTACCATTAAAAAAAAATTGTAGATTTGTGACAACCACTAAATAAAATAACACTTACAAAATGAAGACCATTTTACAAATTTTCCTTTGGATAGTATCTATCGTGTTGGGTTATATGATATATAATTCTGTGAACGGCCCCATTGAATTTAAGAAAGTTAAGCAAGAACGTTTTGCCAAGGTAATCTCAAATTTGAAGGATATTAGAAATTCCCAAGAAGCGTACAAAACTGTAAATGGCAGATATGCAAAGGATTTTGAATCCTTAGTAAGTTTTGTGGACACCGGCAAATATACCATTACCCAACAGAGAGATTCCTCTTATTTGGAGTACGATAAGAATTTTGGTATCGACATGTTGAAAGAGGTTAAGATAATTGATACACTTGGTACTGTTTCAGTGAAGGATTCCTTGTTCAAGAAAGACGATCGTTTTAAGACAATGATGAACGTACCTTTTGCTCCCAATGGTGAGAAATTTGAAATGAAGTCGACCATCATCGAAAAAAGCGGATACAAAGCTCCCGTCTTCGAAGTAAAAGTTAGGAAGGATGTTGTTTTACATGACCAACCCAAATCTTTATTGGCAAGGGAAAACACCCAAATTAATGTAGATGAGGTAAATGGAAATGTAATTAAGGTTGGATCATTGACCGAGGTAAGTACTAGTGGAAATTGGCCCTCTATATATGACAAACGAAACGACCAATAGCGTTTTAGAAAATTCTAAATCGGAATATCATAAATTGTCCATTCAAGTTAGCTTGAATGGACTTTCTTTTTGTGTACTGGACACACTATCCAATACCATTCTTGCTTCGGAAAGACTAGTGTTTGAAAATGAACTTACCCCTTATGCCGTTCAAAAGGAGATCAAACAGCTCTTTGAAAAAAATAAGGTAAGCAACATAAAGTTTTCCGAAGTCGTCGTCATACATCGGAACAATCTTTTTAGCTTGGTCCCACAAGCACTTTTCAACAAAGATGAGTTGGCCAATTACCTAAAATTCAATGCCAAAATCCTAGCGAACGACCATCTGGAATACGATGAAATTAAAAGTCTGGACATGGTTAACGTTTATGTTCCCTTTATGAATATAAACAATTACATATACGACCTTTTCGGCGAATTTGAATTTATGCACCATGGAACGATCATGATTCAGACCTTGACGACCCATCACGGCAATCAAAGCGACTCTATTTGTTATGTACATCTTATTGAGGGTCATATGGATATAGCCGTAATTTCCAACAAAAAGTTGATACTGTTCAACAACTTCAGCTTTTCCACCAAGGAAGATTTTATATACTATCTATTATTTACTTTGGAACAATTAAAATTGGATACGGACACCACCAAACTCAAACTTTTTGGATCTATTGAGGAAGGTGATGAATTATATAATATGTGCCATCAATACATAAGGGACATTTCCATTTTCATCCCCTCCAACACTTCATTTTATCATTTTGGGGGATCGGAAAAGGAGACCATAGATTTTACACTACTAAACACTCTTTAATGCGCATTATATCCGGTAAGAACAAAGGCCAAAGACTAACTGCCCCTAAAAAACTGCCTGTCCGACCCACAACCGATATGGCCAAGGAGGCCCTCTTCAACATACTCAATAACCAATACCACTTTAACGAGGTGAGCGTCTTGGATCTCTTTGCCGGAACAGGAAACATTAGTTATGAATTTGCCTCTAGAGGCTCCGAAAATATTACCGCCGTAGATGCAGACTTTGGATGTGTCAAGTTTATTACCGCCACATCCTCAGAATTGGACTTTCCTATAACGACCATCAAAAAAGATGTATTTCAATATTTGCAGGCCAACCCAATAAAAGCACATATTATATTTGCCGATCCGCCCTACGATCTGTCCCCTGAAGAATTCGCCACCATTCCCAAATTGGTCTTTGAAAGGCAGCTGCTGCTAGAGAACGGTGTTTTGATCGTTGAGCATTCGAAACATTCCGATCTATCACATTTGGAGCACTTCACCCACCAAAGAAGATATGGCGGTAGTGTTTTTAGCTTTTTCGAATGGATGGAAGAATAATGAAAGTTTGGGCCGACCGAATTATAAGGAAAAGATGCTGCCTGCGGCGGCATTAATCAAAAAAAATCTTCCAATGGCCGCATTCATCAAGAAGATACCGCCCTGCGGCGGCATTAATCAAAAAATCTTCATTGGCCACATTCATCAGGAAGATACCGCCCTGCGGCGGCATTAATTCGACTACGCATTTGCATAGCAAATGCTGTCTCATTAAAAAAAGCAGGTCATAAGCCGGATTCTGTTAGCCTTGAAATACTTCATGGCCTCCCTATCATTTATCTAGGCCCATGGTTGCCCAAAGGCTCTAACCGCCTACCCTTCAGCTTGGGCGTGCAGCCCTCAAACACTGATTTACATGACGTTGCACCGTATAGAGTTTACCTGGTTTCACTACAGCATAACCTGTACATACTTTCTGTTGCACTTGTCCTCATCTCTCAATGGACGGGCGTTACCCGCTATACTGCACTATGGTGTCCGGACTTTCCTCTCCCCACGGAACGCGGGGAGCGATAAGGCGACCTGCTGCTACAAAGGTAATTCAATTGTTGATAAATAAAATACTAAAGAAAGTTAAATAGGCCCTTTAATACAATGCTATTTTTATATTTGTACTTCACGCCTCAGGCGTTTTGTAAGTATATAAAATTTAAGTTAATAGCCTTGGAACCTTTTATTGTATCCGCCCGAAAATATAGACCCCAAACATTCAAGGATGTTGTTGGGCAACAGGCTATTACAAACACCTTGACCAACGCCATAGAAAACGATCACCTGGCTCAGGCATTATTGTTTACAGGTCCCAGAGGTGTAGGAAAAACTACCTGTGCCCGTATTTTAGCAAAAAAGATCAACCAGGATGGCAGAACGGACGAAGATGAGGACTATGCTTTCAACATCTTTGAACTGGATGCAGCATCCAATAATTCGGTAGATGACATAAGGGAGTTGACAAGTCAAGTGCGGATACCCCCTCAGGTTGGAAAATATAAGGTATATATTATTGATGAGGTGCACATGCTTTCCCAGGCTGCCTTTAATGCTTTCTTAAAGACACTTGAGGAACCTCCTGCCCATGCCATATTTATATTGGCCACGACTGAAAAGCATAAAATTATCCCTACCATTTTATCCCGATGCCAGATATTTGATTTTAAACGCATCACGGTAAAGGATGCTGCCGAATACCTTAAATATATTGCGGAGAACCAAGAGATAGAAGCTGAAGACGATGCACTTCATATCATAGCCCAAAAAGCGGACGGCGCTATGAGGGATGCGCTTTCCATCTTTGATAGGGTAGTGAGCTTCTCGGGTAAAAAATTGACCAGGAAGGCCGTAACCGAGAATTTAAACGTACTTGATTACGACACTTATTTTGCAGCTACGGATCTTATTTTAAAACATGATATTCCGGGCTTATTGATTCTTTTCAATGAAACCTTGGCCAGAGGTTTTGACGGACACCATTTTATAAGTGGTCTGGCCTCACATTTTAGGGATTTAATGGTATGCCAGCATCAAAACACCATTGAGCTCTTAGAAGTTGGAGAGGAGGCAAAAAAACACTATAGTGAACAATCCAAGAATACGACCAGTGGTTTTTTATTGTCGGCGATCGATATGGCCAACGATTGCGACATAAAGTACAAGTCCAGTAAAAACCAGCGCCTTCTTGTTGAATTGACCTTAATGAAATTAGCCTCTATCGATTTTGATGGAGAAAAAAAAAAGTCTGAATCCTTAGGGAATGGTCGTAACAAACCAGATTTCATAATCCCGGCCTCCTTTTATAAGGTAAGTAGGCCCTCCCCTTTAGAAAAAGAAGTAAAATCCAACCCAACGGAGGTTAAAACCATCACAACCGATGCACCCAATACTGAAAGGGCCATCGTAGAGGGTCAAATTACCCAAAATCCATCCGCTTCCCAAAATCCACTTAGGAATGATGGCAAAAGCAGCGCCAAAGTTGTACAGGAATCCCATCCTGTGCCCAGGACCAAAATAAACATAAAATCTACCGAAAGAAGGGTCTCCGGTCTATCACTATCCAGCTTAAAGGCCAAAAAAGAACATCAACTGAACAAAAAAGAGGATGTTATTGACGAGAGCAACCTTCCCAAAGCCAATTTTACGGAAGAGGAAATGCAAAAGCATTGGGCAGCTTTCGTTGACATTTTGGATAATGATGGTCGGAAAATCTTGGCATCCAACCTACATTCCGATGTTCCCAAGCTCACCGATAATTTCACCATTTGGATTGAGTTGCCAAATGGCACCATGAAAAAGGAAATTGAGCGGGAAAAGTACGATTTAATGGAGTATTTAAAGCTAAAACTCAATAACCACTTTATACAACTGAGAATAACTGTAAACGAGGCCACTGCCAAAAAATTTGCATTTACACCGGAAGAGAAGTACCAAAAATTAAGGGAAAAAAATCCGGCCATCGATCTTTTGCGAAAAGAGTTCGATTTAGATATTTAGCCCCTGACAACCTTTACCCTCCAAGCATAAAACAACATTACCAGGGCATTGATTATAAGTCCCAAGGACTCTCTGGCATGTTCTATATTATCTATATTGCCTCCGCCTATTGAAACTCCTTCAAACTGGTCCGGCCAAAAAATCCACGCCGCTATTAAGTAGGCAAACGACAACAACACTGGTATCAATAAATTTAGTTTTCCAAGGAAAAATAAAAAAGACGCCACGGCCGCAATACCGTAGATAAGGTACCACATAAGGGCATCCGGATCGTTGTATTGAACCAATGCAGCCCAAACAAACAATACTGTGAATACTGCCGAAAATATTTTGGAAAAAAGTCGCATACTAAGAATTTATAAGATGATTTTCAATAATACCGTATACTTCGGTGGCCAATAGACTATCTTTAAGGGGAGCATCACTTTTATTGGTAATCAATATTGGGTGATCCTTGGAATCCTCAGGTAATCTACCATGCGACCCTTTAACCAAAGTGGCATCGAGTGGAATAATATCCATTACCGTTCGGAAACCAAGCTTCTTTTTCAACAACTTCCAAATAACCTTGGGCATCAAAAATTTATCCTTGGGATCGGTTAACATCTCTACTGGGTCATAACCGGGCTTTTTATGAATGTCCACCATTCTTGCATAATCAGGTGCCTTTTTATCATCCAACCAGAAATAATAGGTAAACCAAGAATCCTTATCGGCTATCACTACCAAGTCCCCACAACGTTCATGATTCAATTGTAGATCTTTAATTTCGTCTCCGGAAAGCACTTGCCCCACCCCTTTTATGTTCTTCAATAAAGCCTTGATCTTATCCAAATCCCCTTTATCCTTTACATATACATGGGCCAATTGATGATCCGCTACCGCAAACGCCTTACTGGCACCCGCATCCAATAATTCCAGTCCCCTTTCCTCCCTAATAGCAAGGTAACCTTCTTGCCTGAGCTTTCTATTTAAATGGATGGGATTGTTCACATTGGTAATCCCATATTCGGAAAGTAAAATAATATGGGCCGATTTGGTTTCATAATATTCCACCAATTGCTTAACTACATTATCTATCTCCCTTAAATCATTTGAAATTTTGGATAAATCCGTTCCATGGCGCTGCATATTGTAGTCCAAATGAGGCAAGTATACCAAAGTGAGGGTAGGATCGTGCAAAACGTCGGTTTTTATACTAGCGTCCGCAATCCATTTACTGGATTTTATAGATGTCTTTGGGCCCCAAAAATGGAAAAGCGGAAAAGTTCCCAATTCATTTTGCAAATAATCCCTTAGCTCCGCAGGATAGGAATACACATCCGGAATCTTTCTGCCATCGGCCAAATAATTTGGTCTAGGGGTAACACTGAAATCCGCATTGGAATACATATTGTACCACCAGAACATATTGGCGCAGCTAAAATTGCCATCCCGCATTTTTAATTTGTCCCATATTTTTTCGGATTGGATGAGACTATTGGATTGACGCCAAAACTTTACCTCATGTTCTTCCTTAAAATACCAACCATTACCAACGATTCCGTGCTCGGAAGGGGTTTTTCCCGTTAAATACGTGGCCTGCACAGTACAGGTTACCGCAGGCAATTGCGGTGTAATTGTCGCGGATGAACCTCTCTCCAAAAAAGATTTAATAAAGGGGGTATGTTCCCCTATCAATCCTCGCGTTAATCCTACAACATTCAACACTACGGTTTTCTTCATGCCTTAAATTTTACTCTGTAACCATTCAATTTCGCGGACAATACAATTGGACAGTTCTGTTTTGAGCCCTTTGGGCAAAACATCCCAAGTATAGGTCTCTATCTCCAATTGATCCGAAAATTGATCTTTTCTTAAATATTCCAACACCTTAAGAATTTGGTCCTGGGTAGAAAATAAATGATCGTACCTTTCCAAAAAAATAGGTACATGAAAATGGGATCTTAGCTCTTTGGCATGGGATCGCTGTTCCAAAACTTCAGGCAAATCCCTATAGGTCACCACCTTATTACCAATCTTTTCGGTTACCTGATGTAGATAGGTGGGCTCGTTAAACTGACTAAGCGAGTGCCATATAGCCTCATTATCACCCTCTTCAAAAAGGATTTTCAGCGCCGAGCTCACTTGTATTTTACCAACCTTTATCCCAGCACTCTTGAATTTTGCCAATGTATACTCCGGTTCCTCATAGGCTAGGGAAAAATGGCACACATCATAACAAACCGTTATATGCCTTAGAATTAAATCCCTGGCCTTTTCCTTATTGCATCCCAAGACTGCGATCAATTTTTGGGTAGCTATGGGAATCAAATAGGTATCATAAAAATAAAGAACCTCATCGCTATTCTCTATCATACCATCTGGTTCCGGCTCAATATCCAAATGCAGATATTTACCAGTATTCCTTTCAATTTGCTCCAACTGCAAAACAATCTTCGCCATACTTTCGGCTCCAGTTGTAAAGGCCTTGTCCAATGCCTTATCAGAAGAATGCCAGTGCTTATAACTTACAGGAGAGGTAGAGATACCTCCTGAGATTCCGTCGGGAATCAAAAATGCCAATTGATCAAAAAGTCGCTCCGTATAATCCAATCTTTCCTGGGTGGTCCAATCCGGGGCATGTACCATATCTTTTACCCTTTCGTTATGAAAATTTCCATATGGGAATCCGTTCATGGTAAAGACATAGAATTGATTTTGGTCCAACCAATCCTTGAAATCCTTCAAATTACTACCTTCATCAAGCCCCAAACTTGCCTGGTTGGACAAACGCAGTCCAATACCAAAAGGGGATTCAGGGGCAACCTCCTTCTTTATTTTGGGAAGATATGTTTTTAGGCTATGGTAAGTCTGTTCCCAATCTTCCCCTGGATGAATGTTGCTACAATAGCTAAGATGGTATTTATTTTGTATTAACATATGGTATTGGATACTTTAGGTTTATACATTTCGTTCAACCACACGATTGCTTTTTCCATGGTGGAAATATCAATTTCATGTACATCGTGTTTAGCTCCTATTTTTGATATCAAGGTAATAGTAAGTTCCCCGCCCAAATGCTCTCTAAATTCCTGAATACCGTTCAGCAAATCATCCAAATCACCATCCTTTTGAATAGGGATGTGTAAATTGAACCCTATTTGTTCCAGCACTGTCAAAATACGGTCCAGCGTCTCCTTACTTATCAACCCTATAAAGTGGGCATACACCAAATCCAAGGCCATACCAATGGCAACCGCCTCACCATGTCTTAGTTGATAATTGGTCATATATTCCAGTTTATGGGCGGCCCAGTGGCCAAAATCCAATGGTCTGGAAGAACCACTTTCAAAAGGATCTCCCCCTTGGGCTATATGTTCCATATGCATCTCCGCACAGCGATAAATCAGATATTCCATAGACTCCATATCACGTGCCCGGAGTAGGGCACTTTTGTCCTCAATAAAATCGAAGAATACCGCATCCTTTATCAAAGCTACTTTTACCGCCTCCGCTATGCCGGAAATCCAATCGCGTTGCTCTAAGGTGGTTAAAAAATCACTATCATTAATTATGGCATACGCTGGAGAAAAAGTTCCCAAAAAATTCTTTTTTCCCAAAATGTTAAAACTATTCTTCACTCCTACGGCCGAATCGTTCTGGGAAAGCACCGTGGTAGGAATTCTTATCAACTTCACCCCCCTATGGGCTATAGCGGCTGCATATCCCACCATATCTATAATAGCACCTCCGCCAATGGCCACAACAAAGGAGTGCCTACAGATTCGATTGTCATTTACGGCATTCAATATCCGCTCTACATTGCCGTAGTCGTTCTTACACTGTTCCCCACCAGTGATCACAATTTTTTCGGTTAAATGTAATACAGCACTATTTTGTGAACAATAGGAAGTAATTTCGTCACTTAAATTTGGGTGGCAGGCCAGAACACCACTGTCTATAACAAAAAGTACTTTTACATCCCCCTTCTTGTTATACCCTTTAATAATATCCTTGAACAAGGGGTTGTCCAAACTAAATATATTTTCCGTAAAATGTAACTTATACTCATAAGATACTTTAAAGGATTGCTCTATTGGCTTATAATGTGACATACTTAAAACGTTAGGTAACTGCGAACAGTTTTGATAAAAAAATAGATAGGGGCAATAGTAATAGTATAATCAGCCCGACCCACCAATGTGAAAATCCCACGGCCATGGTCGCGTCCAAAACAATGATCGATATTACCCCGACCATGACCGCTTTTTTTATGTTCTTGGGTGAATTTTCGGCATATGCCCTGAACAAAGGCCTAAATATTAAAAAAGCGAACAACAATAAAAATGGAAGGGCCTCCAATAAATTTAGACCGGAGATTGAAAAAAGAACAATAATCCCCACAATCACCAAGCTGTACAGCCCCCCTGCAAAAATTATATGGTTCTTATTGTGTCCATGCACTTCGCCCCTGCTAATAAGGGTTATGGCCGCTATGTACAATACAGGAAATATAAAATACACCCAGTGACTGAAATCTCCCAAAAAGGTAATCCCCAAAAGTAAGTTTAAACCTCTGCAAACTCCCATATTAAGAGGTCCAAAGAAGGAATGGTGTTTCCCCAGGCCATCATACAAAAGAATAAAGAGTCCTAATGCTACAGCTACCATACCACTTACAGAGCCTACCAAAAAAGAAAATAGAACTCCCAAATTCAGCAACACCCCACCAAAGATTGCGGCAGATTGAACCGAAATCAATCCGGATGGAATGGGTCTTTCCGGTCGTTCTGTTTTATCCAATTTATGATCAAAGACGTCATTGAGAACAACACCGGCAGCATATAGAAACACAGAGGATAATACCAACAATAGTATATCGCCCATACTGGAATTCCATTCCATATTGGAAAAAACTCCGGTAAATACACCCGAAATAGCCACACCTGCCAAAACATCGGCGGCGGCTGTAGGTAAATTTGCTGGTCTGGCGAGCCTTAAATATCCTTTCAATACAGGATTCATTATACTATTTTATCCGTATCCACCTTGGGCTCCTGCCCTCGCAAAACACTATTGTCGTTATATAATTTGGTTTGATTGATGCCTTGTGGGTTTAACCAATCGGATTCTTTCATTTTACCGTTTTTTCCAAAAATATCCAAGGCATTTTGGTAACAGGTTTTAACCACATCAGATTTAGCTATTCCCCTTTTCAACATGAGGGAAGCTGTTTTTGGCACCGCCAAGGGATCACTAACGCCCCAGTCCGCAGAACTATCCACAATAATACGATCACTTCCAAAGTTTCTTACTACTTCCACCATTCTTTCATTTCCCATTTTGGTTTTTGGATAAATCGTAAAGGCCGCCCAAAAACCGCGATCCAATACATCCTTAACGGTTTCTTCGTTGTTGTGATCTATAACAACCATACCTGGATCCAGACCGTGTTCCAAACAAACTTCCATGCTTTTTAAGGTACCCGACTTTTTATCCCTATGCGGGGTATGTATCTGTACCGGAATATTCAACTCCTTGGCCAACTCCAACTGCATTCTAAAATATTTGTCTTCGGCAGGGGTCTGATCGTCATAACCAATTTCTCCAATGGCCACTACATTTTCCTTGTGCACATACAATGGCAATAATTCAACTACCTGTTCCGCCAGGGCTTCATTATTGGCTTCCTTGGAATTTAACCCTATTGTGCAATAATGATGTACTCCAAACTGACTGGCCCTAAAAGGCTCCCACCCCACAAGGCTGCTATAATAATCTTGAAACGACCCTACCTGTGTACGTGGCTGACCCAACCAAAACGACGGCTCTATAATAGCCACTACCCCAGCAGCGGCCATTGCCTCATAATCATCGGTGGTCCTGGAGGTCATGTGTACATGCGGGTCTATAATCATCATTTTCTCTTCCATAATATTTCAATATTCTTTTATTGATAAACGCTTCTATTTTTCCATTGTGTTACTGGCCATTGGGAACAAGGTCCAAATATGGTAAAAATCCCCATATCGAAGGCAACTCCAACCGATAAAGTTAATTAATTAATGGGTTATAACGATTATAACACGTCCATTTTAAAAGTGTTTTAACAGTAAGGCGAACTGTTGACTTCTCCGTAGTCCGTAAAAATCCCATATACAACCTATCCAACAACCAGTCTAATACTTCAATATCATGGCGTTAAAATTGGCTATTATTTGCTCCTTGTCACCTGTACCTTTAAAAACAAGGCAGAGGGCATCAAAATCCTTGGTGGGCTTCACTGGAATAAGAAAGTTCTTCTTTGCCCCTTTCTCCTTGTTATAATACTTTAGGGAGCTTTCCCCAATTAATTTGCCGTCAGGGTTGTTTTCCCTAATCTCCACTTTGCCCTCGTAGGGGTAATCGGCCCCAAAATACATGTACAGCTCTATCTTTTTTAAACCCTCCAAGCCAATGTCATTGAATTTCAAATAGGAATTATTTTTAATGGACCCAACAACCCGGTCGCCTTCCACCTCCCAATTGCTCAATCCCCCGCTTTTTTCATCGGCATTGGCTCCTACATACTTTGGAAATTTAAAAACGATTTGATCTCTCACCGAAAGTGAAGATTCGGGCTGCTCTTTACTTCCCTTATCCGTATAGGAAGCCATTAACACATACTTTCCTTGGCTATTTTTGGCCTGATGCGAATTAAATTCAACTTCGCCCTGAATAGGCAATAGATCATCATCCTTGCCAATTTCCGAATTTAATGAAAGAATATAATCAACTATTTTATCTACTTCAGTCACCTTAAGCTGTGGGTGTGCGGACATCATACTTTCTCCCCATACCCCCGAGCCTCCTTTGATAATTTTATCTATCAGGTAATTTTTGTCTTTGGCAGTATAGCGCGCCGCTATTTCCTCGTACGAAGGCCCATTTACCTTTATATTAATGGCATGACAGGCCTTACAGTCCGTATCGTCCATAATTAATTTACCTTCCGGTATGGTGTTCTGTTGATGTCCAATCGTGGCCTTGACCATATCCTCTCCTTCCGGAATATAATCAAAAGTGACCTTAATATCCTTAGGGTCAATGGTACCATCAAGGGTACTGCCATCCTGTTTATCGGTCACAACAACTTTGTAGGCTACTTTATGCCCGTCCCAATAAGTTCTGTTCTGCGTATCCAATTCAATTTTTAATTCGGGAATATCGTTGCCCACCAATATTTTGTGGGTGGATGTATCCGTGTTTCCAGCTTCATCCGACACCTTTAAACGAACCGTATAATTTCCGGGTTCATTAAAGGTAAAACTTGGCTCCATTGAGGTATCTTGAACCTCATCAGAATTAAAATACCACTCATACCGCAACCGGTCCCTATCAAAATCTTCGGAAGCACTCCCTGAAAAATTCACGGTTAAAGGTTGGGCACCAACCATTTTATCCGAGGTAATTCGGGAAACCGGCTTGCGATTTCCACTAACATAACTAATCCTGTTTAAGCGGGCATCCATGTTTTGTGAATTCCACTTTTGTCCATATTCCAGCACATAAAGGTTGCCATCCGAAGCAAAAAGCATATCCATTGGATGGGAAAACTCATCGCTGGGCATAAAAGGGTCTGCCTTAACATAGTTGTGATCTTCATCTAGGGTTACCACATAGATCCAGTCCCTCATCCATTCGTACAATAAAATCTTATCCTCAAAATATTCAGGAAATTTATTGGTAGCATTGGGATAGTTGGAAGCATGATAAATTGGGCCCGCCATAGGGTTTACCCCTCCAGTACCCAACCAAGGAAATTCTTCCGAAGCACTGTACGAAAACCATATCATTGATTCCTGTGCGGGCGGAAGCTCCCTTAATCCTGTATTATTCGGGGAATCGTTTATTAGTTTGGAAGGATCAAATTTTTCACCGGGTGTTTCCGTGGTAAAATCATAATCATTGTATGCCTGATTATTGCCACGGGTATAGGGCCACCCCCAATTTCCAGCTCTTCTGGCCTGGTCAAATTCACCCATTCCATGTGGTCCCCGATTGGGATCGCCCTTACCGGCATCGGGTCCAATATCTCCCCAATAGAGATACCCAGTTTCACTATCTATTGAAAATCTAAAGGGGTTACGGCACCCCATTACATATATTTCCGGTCTTGTATTGGGGGTACCAACCGGGAACAAATTCCCGTCCGGTATGGAATAAGTTCCATCGTCCTCCGGCTTAATCCTCAATATCTTTCCCCTAAGGTCATTGGTATTGGCCGCCGATTTTTGAGCGTCCCATAAGGCTCTGCCCTCCCGTTCATCTATGGGTGCATAACCAGAGGATTCAAAGGGGTTGGTATTGTCTCCCAGACCAATGAACAAATTACCGTCCGGTCCAAATTCCAAAGCTCCGCCACTGTGGCAGCATTTGCGAAGAGTAGGTATGGTCAATAGATTTTTCTCTGAGGCCATATCCAAGGAATCCCCCGCCAAGGTAAATCTAGATATTCGTTGCTCCGATTTTTCACCAGGGGCGGAATAAAATAGATAGATCCAATTATTATTCTGATAATCGGGGTCCACTGCTATACCCAATAACCCATCTTCATTGCCATAAAACAGGTCCAACTGGGCCAATTGCTTTGTTTTTTCCTCCTTAAAATCGTAAAGCTTCAAGGCACCCTGGCGCTCTATGAACAAAATCCCCCTACCCGGTAATTCTTCCAATTCCATTGGCTCGTTCAAGTTAAAATCGAGCACCTTGCGAACATATCTGTTTTCCTCAGGGATCCTTTCGGTCCTGGCCCTGTTGTAATCCAAGGCAGTATCCCCTATAGCATAATTAATACCACCCAATAGGTGATCTAAAAAAATAGGATTTTCAAAAGTGGCATCCGTATGTCCCATTTCAGTATAAAAAGACCTACCCCCATCATAGTCATGATACCAAGAAATAGGATGGTGTTCCCCATTTTCCCCTCCCTCATAACTGGTCTCGTCAATTTCTACCAACACCTTAATTTCCGGATTGATATCCTTAAAATTATACCATTCATCCGTCTTCATCCAGGTATCGGACATAGATTGGGTAGCTGGGTGGTTCTTATCCACAATATTCAACCTTGCCTCTTGAATTCTAGGATGTCCCTTAAAATAGGCCCCCACCAATTTATTGTACCAAGGCCAGGCGTATTCAGTATCCGTCGCCGCATGGATTCCCAAAAATCCCCCACCAGCTTGAATATATCTCTCAAAATCTGCCTGTTGTACCTCATTCAATACATCACCAGTGGTATTTAAAAATACAACTGCGGAATATTGCTTTAATAATTCTTCGGTAAAATAGGTCGCATCTTCAGTTGCGTCTACCAAGAATCCATTTTCCGTACCCAATTTTTTCAATGCCTCCGCACCAGCCTCAATAGATCCATGCCTAAATCCTTCCGTTTTACTAAACACCAATATTCTGGTCTCTTTCGAAGTACATGAAGCCAGGGAACAAACTAGGATTAGTCCCATTGCCAACTTTAAAATATTACCCATTTTAATTAATTTATTCAGTATAACCCTTGTATTAAGGTATCGCAGGTAGACTTAACATTAATCTTAAAAACACCTTAGCTAAAAACAAATTATACTATTACAAATACTTTTTTTGCCTTAAATTCAATTTTACCCACAATAATGCAGCAATTTAAATCATTTGAAAAGATTTTTATACAAACCAGTGAAAAAATACGATTAAGGACCACCGGCATTTAATACCTAGGTTACGTTTATCCATAGGCAATTGGCACAGTGCGAAATCCACCAATAATTCTTTAGGTACCGGCTAAAAAAACACTCTTTTGAAAGCCCTACCTAGGCCATGTCCAAATGTTAAAAAATAATTTTAGTCCCTCTTTAAAATAATTTATGTGATACTTTTAAGGCCTATAAATTAGAAACCCAAAATAACCAAATGAAAATCAAATTATCAATACTCTTTTTATTTTCTGGTTTTATCCTTTTGGCACAAGAGCCATTATCCTTAGAAAATTTAAACGAGTTTAAAGACCCCTCCGAAAATTGGAAAATAGTAGGTGATGTCGTTGCAGACAGGAACATAACAGTCCACACCCATCAAGATCCAGCACCGGCTATTTTAACCAAGAAGGAAAAACGCAAACTAAAAAAGTCTAAAGAAACCTTACATCCTATCCATACAGAACCTGGAACAGGTGTTTTGTTCAACGATTACACCTTTACCCAAAAAGACCATCTTTTGTCGAAATGGGAACATGGTGATATAAAATTGGAAATGGAGATCTTAATTCCCAATGGATCAAATTCGGGTATTTACCTACAAGGCAGGTATGAACTTCAAATAAAGGATAGCTGGGGCGTTATGAATCCTACCTCCTATGATTTTGGAGGCATCCATCGGAACTGGGAAGAAGAACCTTCCAAGAAATTCTTAGGCATTACACCTTTGAGCAATCCTGCCAAAGCCCCTGGTTTATGGCAAAAGGTCAAAATTCATTTTGAAGCCCCTAAATTTGATGATGTCGGAAATAAAATTGCCAATGCAAAATTTGTTTCCGTATTCTTGAACGATGTCTTGATCCATAGCAATGTAGAGGTACCTTTACCTACTGGAGGTCCTATCTCCACGGAAGAAACCGCAATGGGCCCGTTAATGATCCAAGGAGATCATGGTCCTATGGCCTTTAGGAATATAAAGTATCAACTCTTGAAAGAGTCCGGGGTCACCATGACCAATTTAAGTTACGTTACCTATAAAGGCGATTTTAAAGGTCTGGAAGATTTGGAAGCTGCAGAGGCCTCCGAAAAGAAATCCGGAAAACTAATAGATGTCAATGTGGTAGAGGAGGAAGATCGTTATGGCCTTCACTATTCAGGAAGCATTAGTGTTCCGGAAGCGGGCAATTATATCTTTACCATTGGATATACCGGAGGCATCTCCTTCTCCCTGGATGGTAAAACCATAGCCACAAATAACTCCACCGGCGCCCAGGAAGAATTGGAAAAATCTGTTTCTTTATCTGCGGGAGACCATGCATTTACTTTGATCAATATAAAAAATGCGGGCTGGAGGGCCCCGAGATTAGGCCTATCAATTTCAACGGAACAAACCAATCCAAAAACCTTCCACGTTTACGATTCCTACCCACCAAAAATAAATTCCGTTTCCCCTATTTTGGTCAATGCAGAGGCTACACCACGAATGCTAAGGGGTTTTGTAAGTTTTGGAGGTAACCAGGAGCGTCTTTCCCACACCATTGGTGTAGGGACTCCTAAAGGCTTAAATTTTGTATATGATATGGGGACGGAAAATCTCGTTGGTATGTGGCGTGGCAACTTTGTTGATGCCACCCCCATGTGGCATAGTAGAGGTGATGGCTCCTTTAGGCCAAATGGTGCGGTCCTATGGACTTTTTTAAACCAACCTTTATCCGCTCTAAGCGATTTACAAAGTCCGTTTCCAAGAAAGGGAAGCGCTCCCGAATTTAAATCCGGAGGATATAGCATGAACCCAGAAAATGGTCTTCCAATCTTTAAATACACCTATAAAGGTGTTGCTGTGGAGAACAGGGTTTACCCCAATGACAAAAACACCCATTTTATCAATGAGGTGCATTTTTCCAAAATAGGGGAACCCAATTGGTACTATAAGATTGCCTCCGGAAAGGCCAAAAAATTGGCAGACGGGTCTTTTGACATCAATGATCACCAATTCTACATAAACGTATTATCCGGTCAGGAACCTATTATTAGGGAGGTAAATAATGAGACGGAATTAATTATTCCTGTGGATGGAAGCACTATTAAATATGAAATAATTTGGTAAGAAATATGAGAACCATTACGAAAAATACAATTAGAGGAATAGGCATATTATGTTGTGCTACGCTATTTTTATCAGCCACAACCCTCTTGGCACAAAATGCACCAACCGAGGATGACTACTACAGGTTAATTACGGTACCAACGCCCGAGGGCATCCAGATGGAAGGAGGAGGGGTGTTGTCCCTTCCCAATGGAAAACTTGCTGTTTGCACCAGACGGGGAGATGTTTGGATTATTGAAAATCCATCCATGGCCAATGGAGTATCCCCAACTTTTAAAAAATTCGCCTCCGGATTGCACGAACCTTTAGGATTGGCCTATCATGACCAAGCCCTATATACTGCCCAAAGAGGAGAGTTGACCAAACTAATTGACACCAACGGTGATGACGTGGCAGATGAGTACAAGACCATATATGCTTGGCCTATTTCTACCCACTACCACGAGTATTCCTTTGGTCCGGTATTGGCTCCGGACAATACCTTTTTTGTAACGGCCAATGTGGCCTTCGGAAATGAAGAATGGTGGAGAGGGGAAAGCAGGGTACCCTGGAGGGCCTGGACCATGAAAATCACCGAAGATGGAAAAATGGAACCCTGGGCAACGGGTATGCGATCCCCAGCAGGTTATGGCCTGGTAGACGGGGAATTGTTTTACACGGACAATCAAGGAGACTGGGTAGGTTCAGGCGCTATTTGGCATCTTCCAAAAGGTGCCTTTGCCGGACATCCGGCCGGACTTAGATGGACCGGGCATGAGGATTCTCCAATTAAACTTACCGAGGACGAATTCTATAGCAAATTGGATAAAAGGCAGGTCAAGGTAAATGGGCGTTATGTGAAGCCTGAAAACATCATGGACGAAAAAAATCCAGCTTTTGCCTATGAAATAAAAAAATCCTTCCCCGAATTAAAATTACCTGCGGTCATATTGCCACATGGTATTTTGGGCATATCCAATTCCGAAATCAGGGTCGATGAAACCAAGGGTAAATTTGGTCCATTTGAAGGACAATTACTAGTGGGCGACATGGGGCAGAGTAAGATAATGAGGGTAGTCTTGGAAAAAGTGAAGGGAGAATACCAGGGTGTAGCCTTCGATTTCAGAGCAGGTTTTCAGTCAGGTGTGATGCGTATGGATTTTGATAATGATGGAAAGCTTTTCGTAGGGGAGACCAACAGAGGTTGGGGTTCTGCCGGCACCACCAATTCTGGTCTGGAATATTTAACCTGGACCGGACGTACCCCTTTTGAAATGAAAACTGTAAGCGCCACGCCCGATGGTTTTGAAATTGAATTTACTTTGCCCGTGGACAAAGCTTCGGCCGAGGATCTGGATTCCTATTTCGGAAAAAGTTACATTTATAAATATCATGCAGCCTACGGTAGTCCACAGACAAATATTGAGGAAATTAAGATTAAAGGGGTAAAAGTGAGTGATGATGGCATGAAGGTCCGCATAGTCATTGACAATATCAGGCAATACTATGTCCACGAAATTATGTTGCCCGGGGTAAAAGCCAAGGAATCCGGTCACACCATTTTACATCCTACCTTGTACTACACCCTAAATAATATACCTGAAGGAGCTTTAACTCCCGCATCCGAACTCTCCACCAAGCGAAGTAGTTTATTAAAAAAAGCTGTCAGCTTTAGGAAACCGGCTCCAAAAAAACCTTCAGTCAAGAACAAGGTATTGTCGGACACCGAAGTACAGCCACTTTTGATGTCCAACACTTGTGTGGCATGCCACCATAAGGAAAAGAGGGTCATTGGGCCTTCATTTACCGAGATATCAAAACGCAATTATAACAATGAAAAAATAGTGGAGTTAATATATAACCCACAGCCCAAAAATTGGCCTGAATACGCAACCCCCATGGCACCTATGCCCCATGTGCCCAAAGATGAAGCCCTTAAAATTGCCGGGTGGATCAATTCATTGAAGAAGTAATATTTTAAAAAAAATCAAAAAAAAGAGCGGCTCAATGGCAATATTGAGCCGCTCTTTTATTTTTAAAACACAGTCCTATTCTTTATGTTGCCCCAGGTAATATTTCCACTTTCAATTCCCTTTACGAGCTCGGAATACCCATCCAACATTGCCTTGGCCTCACTTGAATTGGAATGGTAACAACAAAGAGCGGCCGCTTTTCTTTCGGCCATATTTTCACTGGCAAATAACCGTTTCATATCCTTTAGGAGTTTGTCGTTCATAAAATTGCCCACAGGCCTCCAAAAGCAGGGATCTATCTCCCTTGATGCCGCCCAACGCTCGTGGGCGTAATCCGAAATAATTCTTGCAAGTTCCTTGTTCCCCCTTTTTTCCACCTGCACTATTTCATTTAGATTTTGCTGCATAAACGCTGCCTTAAGGTACATTTGGTTCCATTGCTGTTCATTAAAATAAAGCGCAGGATACGGGTTGTTTAACGCTATAGCATCAAAAACGGTAGAGATATTGGTCCTAAGTGCTTCCACTGCCTGTACTTTATAGTTTTCAGGATGGGGCAACAATACCAAAAATTTCAGGAAGGTTTCAAGTTCGCCCTTATCCGCCACCTCAATAATATTGGCCACCTTGGCCTTAAAAAATTCTTCCTTGGCCTCCAATACCTTATAAAGCAAATAAATTCTACCTATCTGCTGAAGATTGGCATGTTGAACTTCTAGGTAATCCTTTAATTCCTTATCATCCAATAAAAGCGAAAGATCTTTTTCAGATTTAATTTTCGCGGGCACCAAGCTATAGGTCAGATACAAATCCTTTGTAGACTCTGATTCCACAATACCTTCAATTTTCGAAAACAGCCATTGTCTGTTTTCTTTGTCCACATTATCCTTTAAAATTTTCAGAAGCTGGGTACCGATATTTTTAAACAACATATTACAATATATTTATTCCGTGTTAAACTATAAATTTCAATATTACGTTTAGTAAGACCATGAGCAATTCATATGATTCCACCCTGTCTACAAAGAAGGTTTAAATATAAAACTATATCAGCATAAATTACCGCGGTTTATAGTATTCTTTCTATTTTTGAAATAGAAAATTGTGCTATGTTAGGTTTAAAATTACCCACAGACCCAAGATGGGTCAACATTGTTGAGAAAAATATCGATGAAATATTAACAGATCATGCCTATTGTGAGCAAAAGGCCGCAAGTACGGCTATTTCATTGATTGTTAGCTTTCCCGAATACACAGAACTTACCCAAGAAATGATAGCCTTGTCCAGGGAGGAAATGGGACATTTTAAAATGGTTCACGACCGAATATTGGATCGTGGAAAAACACTTGGAAGAGACAGAAAGGACGAATATGTTGTTGCCTTATTAAAATTTTTCCCCAAAGGTGGCAGCAGAACCACCCAATTGGTGCACCGTTTGTTATATGCCGCATTAATCGAAGCCCGAAGCTGTGAACGCTTTAGATTATTATCCGAGCAATTAAAGGACAAGGAGCTTGCTGATTTTTACCACAAACTAATGATCAGTGAGGCAGGTCATTACACTATGTTCCTAAACTTCGCCCGCAAGTATGGGGATCGTAAGGAAGTGGACCAAAAATGGGATGCATTATTATCATATGAAGCATCTATCATGAAGGATCTAGGTACTTCTGAAACCGTACACGGTTAAATTGGCTTCCTGGAAATAAGGTCAACAAAAGGTATTGAACCTAGATCCCGCCGAAAAAGGCGGGATTAGTTCAACTTACAATTTTAAGTGCGTCTTACCGACTTCTCAAAATAGAGTTTCACTAATAAACCTATAAGTTGTTCTGGAAATCCTTACTCTTTGGCGTAGTACAGTGTTTTTATTATCCCGTCTGACAAGCCTATTTTAGGAACATGAATTTTTTTGGCTCCGACCCATTTGGCGGAGGAGACAAAAATTTGTGTTGCAGGAATAATTACATCCGCCCTATCAGGATTTAGTCCCAATTCCGAAATCCTTTCTTCAAATGTCAGGCTCGTCAGAAAATGATATTGCGCCCTTAACCAAATATAGGAAAGGGACTCCCCCTCCTTTCTACCAGACATTTTATGTAATTTATTAATATTTCCTCCAGAACCAATGATCGATAAATTGGGAAGTCCCTTCACGTGTTTCTTCAGCCAGTGTTCCAATTCATTCCACTTGGTATCATCTACCATATCATTTAGGAGCCGAACAGTTCCAATTTTAAAGGATTCCGAAATTTTTATCTTCCCTTCGGAAAAAACAGTGAACTCGGTACTCCCTCCTCCCACATCTATATAAAGATAAGTTTCATCTTTCCTAATCAGATTCTTAAGGTCTGTGGAAGCTATAATAGAAGCCTCCCTTTCCCCATCTATCAACTGAATCTGTACTCCTGTGGCCTCTAAGATATTGTCTATAACCAGCTGTCCATTATCCGCTTCCCTCATAGCCGAAGTTGCACAGGCCATATATTTCTCCACCCCATGTACTTCCATTAAGAGCTGAAATGCCTTCATAGCATTCAACAACCGCTCTTCATTACGTTTGGAAATAGTTCCATTCTTAAATACATCTTCCCCTAACCTAATTGGCAATCGGACCAAGGCACTTTTTCTAAAAAGGGTATCTTTCCCTTCTTCTTCAATTACGTTATGGGTAAGCAACCGTATGGCATTGGAGCCTATGTCTATGGCCGCATATTTCCGAACTTTCAAAGTAGCTGTTTTTTTTAGGAATTCAATTTATTAAGGTAGTAATCATAGGTGGCGAATTGTGAACGCACTTTGGGATTATTGTTCCTTCTATAGGCATTATCATGTTTTTCGGAAAACACCCTTGCCTTTACATTATCCCTCCAAGAAATATCAAAGGTATCCAAAAGCTCTTGTTTAACGTCCCCATCATAAATAGGTACTCCAACTTCTACACGATAATCCAAATTTCTCGTCATCCAATCGGCCGAGGATATATATACTTTGGAATTACCATCATTTCCAAAAATGAAGATCCTAGGATGCTCCAAAAATTTATCCACAATACTAACAGCCTCTATGTTTTCACTCATTCCCTTAACCCCTGGCACCAAACAGCAAATACCCCTGATAATAAGCTGAATTTTTACTCCTGCCCTACTGGCCTCATACAGTTTGTCCACCATTTTATAGGAGGTAAAACTGTTCATTTTTATCTTGATATAGGCCTCCTTGCCCGCCTTGGCATTTTGAATTTCCTTATCGATCAACTTCTTGAACACATTTTTGGTATAATGCGGAGAAACAATCAGATGTTTGTATTTATTGATCTTATAGGTAGTTTCAAAGAAATCAAAGACTTTGTTCAATTCCTTCAGTATCCCATCATGTGCCGTAAATAGGGTATAATCCGTATAGATACGGGCCGTTGATTCATTAAAGTTACCTGTACTAACAAATCCGTAGCGTTTAATTTGTGTCCCTTCTTCCCGCTCTACCAGACATATTTTGCTATGCACTTTTAAGCCACGCACACCAAAAATAAGTTTTACCCCCTCGGATTGTAACTGTTCCGCATATTCAATATTGGCCTGTTCGTCAAACCTGGCCTGTAACTCTATCTGTACCGTTACCTGTTTTCCATTTTTTACGGCATTTATCAAGGAGGCCGCCACCTGGGAGTTATCGGCCAATCTGTATACTGTAATCTTGATATTTCTCACCTTGGGATCCAGGGCCGCCTCCCTTAGAAACTTGATAATGTAAGAAAAGGTCTGATATGGGGTATACTGCAGGAAATCTTTTTCCGCTATCCGCTCAAAAAGGCTGCCCTCCAATGAAATTCCCTTTATGGGAAGTGGGGTAATCTTAGCGTACATGAGATCATTTCTGCCCAAGCTGGGAAATCCCATATAATCCCGTCTATTGTGATATCTACCTCCCGGAATTACACTATCCGTGTCCTCTATATCCATTTTTTCCTTTAAGAAATCGAGCGTATCCTTACCTATGCTCTTATCGTACACAAAGCGCACTGGATCACTTATTTTTCGATGCTCAACACTGGACGATATTTTTTCAATAAAACTCTTGCTTAAGTCATTATCCATGTCCAACTCGGCATCACGGGTAATTTTTATCATATGCGCCGAGATGGATTCATAGTCGAACATATTAAAAATACTCCCCAGGCAGTACCTGATAAGATCATCGAGAATAATGATATAATTTTTATCGCCCTCCTTCGGCAACACCACAAAACGATCTATACCCTTAGGTATTTCTATTAGTGCATATCGCTTTTCCCTGACATTGGATTTGCTGCCCGGCTCTTTCTTTAAAATCAGTTTTACCGCCAGATAGGCCGCTGTATCCTTTAGCATGGGGAAGCCGGCCAAGTCGTTTAAAATAATGGTCATCAAAACTGGACTGACCTTTTCGATAAAATAATTCTTTATAAAGGAACATTGGGACTCCGTGATTTTTTTTTCATTGATCAAAAAAATATTCTGGGTTTCCAATTCCTTTTCAATATCGCTTAATATCTTTAAGCTTTTGGTTTGCTGTTTAATTACGATTTCGGTGATTTCCTCGAGAAGATCCTTTGCTGTTTCCCCGCCCAGAACACTTTTCCCGGATCTTCCAGCATCCACTATTCTTTTAACGGTGGCATACCTTACCTTAAAGAATTCGTCCAAGTTATTGGAAAATATCCCTAAAAACCGGAGTCGCTCAATTAAAGGAACATTCTTGTCGGCACTTTCCTGTAAAACCCTCTCATTAAAACTTAACCAACTTATTTCTCTATTTATATATTGATTTTTACTCTTGATCATTCTTATAATTGTTTTGGAAAAAGTGTCCGTACCGTAATACCTTTTGTTACGGTACCCCAATCGTTTGTGTCAAATTGTAATTGTACCAGCCCACTGGTAGGAACATTGTCAATATACATGTTTCCAAGGGAATTGGCAATATGTGTAAAGGCTTCGTTATGTCCAAATATAATAACAGTATCCTTGTCATTGTTCAGTCCTTTTATAAATCGATATACATCCTCACCCGAAAAATCATATAAGTCATTGGACAATTGAAATTTTGTGTACGAATAATTTATGGCTCTTAAAAAAATCATAGCGGTATGCAAGGCTCTATTGGCCGGACTGGAATAAGCTGCATCAATATGGTTTAAATTGGACGAAAATTCCTTGGCCACCTTATTCACATCCTTTATCCCCCTTTCCATTAGTGGTCTATCCCTATCCGAAACATTGTATTCCCAAGAAGATTTTCCGTGCCTTACCAATATTACCGTTTTCATACGTTTACATCCTTTAAATTTATTGAAAAAAGAAAACTAAAAATTGAGAATGTGTGCCTCCCCGGCTCCACCGGTAATCACAGACTACACCCTAACATTAAATACTTAAAATATTGCCTTTTAGGAAAATTGTCAAATTTTGTATTCGTCCGTTTCCCTTATTTCCTTTAAATAAATTGCACATCCCCAGGACAATTCAAATCCAATGTATTACTAAAAGTCAAGGTGCCAACCTTTCCATTTTCCAATCCAAATTAGCCTGTATACTATAGCGTATCCTATCGTGCAATCTATTGGGACGTCCCTGCCAGAATTCCATGGATATAGGTTTTACAATAAAGCCGCCCCAGTATTTGGGACGTTCTATCTCCTTATTATCATATTCCTTCTCCAACGCCTTTAATTTCCTTTCCAAATATTCCCTGCTCGGAACCACCTCGCTCTGTTTGGATACTATTGCTCCCAGTTTACTCCCCTCGGGTCGTGATTCAAAATATCCGTCAGATAAATTTTCCGCTATTTTCTCCGCCCTTCCCTTTATAATGATCTGCCTTTCCATATTGGGCCAAAAAAAAGAAATACACACATTGGGATTTTGGGTAATGGCCCTGCCCTTTTCACTTTCATAATTGGTATAAAAAATAAAACCTTCATAGGTGTATTTCTTCAACAATACCACCCTGTTCTTTGGAAACCCGTCCAAACCTATGGTAGACACCGTCATGGCATTGGGTTCATCCACTCCTTCGGAAGCTTCAACTTCATAAAACCATTTTTGAAATAATTCCATAGGGTTATCCGAAATAACCTCTTCTGTAAGAGAGCTTTTCTCATAGGACTTCCTGTAATTCCCTAGGTCTTTTTGCATATGTATTCTTGGATATTATTATCGCGAAAAGTTAATATACAAAATTGCACAAAACAAACTGAAATGCGAAAAGTAAGTGGAGTTTTTTTAAGCACTATATATATGGGAAAGACCCATACGATAATTTGCAGACGTAGATTACCAATGGTCCCGGGAAGCTAATACATTCTACTTTTATCAAAACGGGAAATTTCAAGAAGTATCCGTTAAAAACCCGGTACATTTGGAGGTTACCGACCTAGACCTAAAGTCGTACAACATCTAGATCTTCATTGGCTCCCCTGTAAAGTGACAGCTATTTCCTGGGCTATAGCTCAAACTCCTTACCGTCGTCCGCTAGTTCCACATTTGGAAATATGGTTTTGGCCTCTTCCCTAAAGAGATCCAAAGATTGGTACCTGGTTGAAAAATGTCCCAATATCAACATCCCTACATTGGCTTCCCTGGCAATGGTAGCAGCCTCCTTGGCGGTGGAATGTTTTGTTTTGGGGGCCAATCTCTTTTCCGTCTCCAAGAATGTGGCCTCGTGATATAAGACATCAACATTCTGGATCCAAGGAACAATTTTTGGGGAAAAGGCCGTATCACTACAAAAAGCATAACTCTTTGCTGCAGGAGGATCAAAGGTCAATAAGGCATTGGGTATCACTTCCTGGTTGTCCAAGGTAATGTCCTTTCCCAGTTTAATATTTTGAAAGTAACATTTATCTATTTTGTACTTTGCAACGGCCTCTACATTTAATTTGCGTTCTCCCAACTCCTCCCTGATCAGAAAACCATTGGTATATATCCTGTGTTCCAATGGAATTGTGGTTATGGACACCTTGTCATCCCCAAATATCCGTTCTGGCTCATTTGAAGTCAATTCATGGAAAAGAAGTGGATAATTGGTCCAAGAATCCCCCAATTTGAGAAAAAGGGTAATTGCCTCCTTAATTCCCTTCGGGCCGTAAACATGTAGTTCATTGGTCCTGCCCAACAACCTAAAAGTAGATATTAATCCGGGTAGACCAAAAAAATGGTCTCCGTGCAAATGCGATATTAAAATATGATTGATACGGGAAAATTTTATCTTGCTCTTACGCAATTGCACCTGTGTCCCTTCTCCACAGTCTATCAAAAACAATTGATTCTTAATCTCCAGTACTTGCGACGTGGGATTGTTAAAAGATCTTGGTGTTGCCGCGTAACAACCCAATACGGTTAGCTTCATAAAAAGGTAATATTGAAGTGGAAAATGGAAGATTATACCCTGGTTATATTCAAAAGACTTACAAACCACAATGATAACCCACTAAACTTGGCAATCATTACAATTATAATCCTTCTTCCACTATCACTTATAAATTATTTATTCTTAAAGTTCCAAGTCCCTTTCAATCTCCTCCATTTCTATAATATCCTTTGCCTCTTGAATGGTAGGCACCACACAGATATGGTCCGGGACCTCGTCATAGGAAACTTTTCCAGTTACCAGGACGAAGGATTTTTTAGTCTTTCGATGGGCATTGGAGATTTCCAAAAATTCCAAAACGTCGTTGGAGGTCAGTTTTGAAAAAGAAAAAAGGTTCACAATTATGTGATCGTTCTTAATTTTGGGATATATTTCCTTAAGATTGGATAGAAACTTGTTCAAGGAGATATTTTCTTGAAGCACAGTGGTTACATTTCCTTCTTTATCCAAAATCATAGGCCTTTCATTTAATTTTTGACGCCAACAAGTAAATCACAGCCATACGTATGGCGACCCCATTTTCTACCTGGTTCAATATAATGGATTGTTTGGAATCCGCTACATCACTGGTTATTTCCACGCCACGGTTAATGGGCCCTGGGTGCATAATTACAACTTCCTTGTCCAGACTGTTCAACAAGGCTTTATTAACCCCATACTGCTGGGTGTACTCCCTTGTAGTCGGGAAATAACTAATATCGAGTCTTTCATTCTGAATTCGCAGCATATTGGCAACATCGCACCAGTTCAACGCTTTTCTCAGATTGGTTTCTACAGTGACACCCAAGGATTCTATATGTTTGGGAAGCAAGGTCCTAGGTCCGCACACCTTTACATTGGCGCCCTGTAATTGCAGGGCAAAGATATTGGAAAGTGCCACCCGTGAATGAAGGATATCCCCTACGATAACTACATTTTTTCCTGCCACGTCCCCCAATTTTTCCCTAATGGAATAGGAATCCAATAAGGCTTGGGTTGGATGCTCATGGGCACCGTCCCCTGCATTGACTATAGAGGCCTTAACGTGTTTGGAAAGGAAGATTCCCGCTCCGGGGTTGGGATGTCGCATTACCACCATATCTACCTTCATGGAAAGGATATTATTTACGGTATCGATCAAGGTCTCCCCTTTTTTTACTGAAGATTGCGCTGCGGAAAAATTAACAACATCTGCGGACAGTCTCTTTTCTGCCAATTCAAAGGAAAGTCGTGTACGGGTACTGTTTTCAAAAAATATATTGGCTATGGTGATATCGCGTAGGGAAGGAACTTTTTTAATAGATCGGTTGATCACTTCCTTAAAGTGATCTGCAGTTTCAAAAATGAGCTGAATATCCGATTCCTTCAGATACTTGATTCCCAACAAGTGTTTTACACTTAATTCGCCCATACCTATGTCTTTACTAAATATATTACATCCTCTCCATCATTTTCCTCCCACATTACCTTTACCTTTTCTCCATTTATAGCATCTACTTGCCGCCCTCTATAATTGGGCTGTATTGGCAAATGCCTACTAAAACGCCGGTCGATCAATGTCAACAACTCTATTTCCAACGGCCTCCCAAAAGACTGGATCGCCGTTAAAGCCGCCCTTATACTTCTGCCCGTATAAAGTACATCATCTACAAAAACTACCTTCTTATCCTCAACTAGAAAATCGATTTTGGTCTTGTTGGCTTCCAAGGTCTTGTCGCCTCTCCTAAAATCGTCGCGGTAAAATGTAATGTCCAAGAATCCTAAATCTATTTTTTTTACCCCATAATCCTCTTTAAGTATCTTGGCAAGGCGTGAAGCCAAAAATATCCCTCTAGGCTGTATCCCTATGAGAACGGTATTTTTAAAATCGAGATGGTTTTCTAATAATTGGCAAGCCAGGCGATGCAGGATAATATTTATTTCTTTGGAAGAAAGTAATACTTTTTGACTCATAGATGATTTGGCCAATGCTTTTGAATTACAAAAGTAGGGATTTCTATTTAATATTGCCGCCATAAAAACAAAAGACCCTTACAGATCGGAAATAAGTAATTTGAACCCATATACAACACCCTGAAAACCTTTGGTTTGCATTGGAACCAAGCCTACCCCTAAAAGAATGTACAATTGTAATAGAAACGGATCAATCTCAAAAGTTGTGTGCGAATTGCAAAAAAATATAATTTACTATCTCAAGTTTGTGTCCTGTTCATTTTTTGCATCGCCCAAATGCGTAGCATTCATGAATACCATTAAAAATCAATAACAACCAATTGAGTAAAATGAAAGAATAATTTAATCATTGGTTTTACTAAATTACTCCTATTAAATAAAACTATTGATCATAGAAACCCCAAAAGGAATCCAAAACCAGTAAATTTTACCAACAAAAAGGCCCTGGCAATTTGCCAGGGCTCCTCTATATCAATAACCTAAAAGCTTACTTCTTTTTCTTGTCGTTAGCCTCCATTTTATCTTTCAACGCCTGTAATGCTTCGTTGGCATCACCTATGGTAGGCTTCGCTTCATCAGCAGAGGCTGCAGCTTTTTTAACGGCAGCTTTTACATTGCGTTGTTCCTCTTCTCTAAAGATAGCGGTATGACTGGCCACTACCCTTTTGAATTCCTTGTTGAATTCAATGATCTTGAACTCGGCCTCTTCACCTTTTACCAATTTCTTGCCATCTTCTTTTTCCAAATGACGAGATGGTACAAAGGCAACGATATCCTCGTTAAAATCGATGGTTGCTCCTTTATCCACTATTTCAGCTATAGCTCCTTTGTGAACTGTATCCAAAGCAAACTCGGTTTCGTATTTATCCCAAGGGTTTTCTGTGGTCTGTTTGTGTCCCAAACTTAGTTTACGACCATCCACATCCAATTCCAATACTTCAACTTCCAAAGTATCCCCAACGGTAACAAACTCGGAAGGATGCTTGATTTTCTTGGTCCAAGAAAGATCCGAGATGTAGATCAACCCGTCTATTCCCTCTTCCAATTCAACAAACACACCGAAATTGGTGAAATTACGAACAATACCTTTATGCTTGGATCCTACAGGATATTTGCTAGTGATATCGGTCCATGGATCTGGAGTTAATTGCTTAATTCCAAGAGACATTTTACGGTCTTCCCTATCCAAGGTCAATACAACAGCTTCCACCTCGTCACCAACTTTTACGAAATCCTGAGCGGAACGCAAATGTGTGGACCAAGACATTTCAGAAACGTGGATCAATCCTTCAACACCTTCTGCAACTTCGATAAATGCACCGTAGTCGGCAATAACCACTACCTTACCTTTAACCTTGTCTCCAATTTTGATATCTTCGCTAAGAGCATCCCAAGGGTGTTTCTCCAATTGCTTAAGACCTAACTGGATTCTAGATTTGTTCTCATCGAAGTCAAGGATAACAACGTTCAATTTCTGATCCAATTCCACCACTTCATTAGGATGGTTGATTCTGCTCCAAGATAGGTCGGTAATGTGCACCAATCCATCAACACCGCCAAGATCGATAAAGACACCGTAAGAAGTAATGTTTTTAACAACACCTTCAAGTACCTGTCCTTTTTCCAATTGACCGATGATCTCTTTTTTCTGTTCTTCGATATCAGCCTCGATCAACGCCTTATGCGAAACAACTACGTTTTTGAATTCGTGGTTTATCTTAACCACTTTGAATTCCATAGTTTTGTTTACATATTGATCGTAATCACGGATAGGCTTAACATCTATTTGTGAACCTGGTAAGAATGCCTCAATTCCAAAAACATCCACGATCATTCCACCTTTGGTTCTGCATTTCACAAAACCACTAACAATCTCTTCTTTGTCATGGGCCGCATTTACACGATCCCAAGCCATGATAGTTCTTGCCTTTCTATGTGAAAGCACCAACTGTCCACTTTTATCCTCACGGATATCGATCAACACTTCTACTTTATCCCCAACCTTTAGGTCTGGATTGTATCGGAATTCGTTTAGTGAAATAACCCCTTCAGATTTGGCATTGATATCAATAATCGCCTCCCGCTCTGTAAGGTACACTACAGTTCCCTGTACAACTTCCTCATCTGCCGTATCCACAAAGTTTTCTGCGACCAAGCTTTCAAATTCCTTTAATTTGGAATCATCAACACGCTCTATTCCTTGCTCGTACTTGTCCCAATCAAAATTCTCCAAAAACTCTTTTGGATCCTGCGCTGGGGTTTCTACTTTTGTTTCTTGTGTAGCTTCGGTAGTTTCTTCTACCTCAACTGATGTTTTTTCTTCAGCCATTTGCTGATTATAAATTTGTATTCCATGGAGTTACAAGAGCTAACAATTACCACGAAAGAAGTTATATTGATTTTCTTTTGGTTCCTTTTTCCTCTCGATGCTTTGCTAAAAAAGGAGTGCAAAAATACAACTAAAAAATGGTTTTACAAACCTAAAAATGAGATGAATGACAATTACTTGACTATTTTCTGAAAATTGATAAAAACTATGCTTAGAATCCCTATCTTGAAGCAATAAATATTAATCGTTAAAAAAATACAATTATGAGTGTTAAAGCAAAATATCAAGCTGTCTTAAACCTGGGCGAGCAATTAAAAATAAAGGACGGTGACGTAAGTGAGGAAGCGGGTATCCTTAAAATAAAAGGCCAGGCTGCAACCCAGTATGAGAAAAATCTTTTGTGGGATAAAATAAAGGAACTGGGCGGTGAAAATCCTTCGGACATCCAAGCCAATATTACCGTGGCCGATGAAAGCGTTTACCACAGACACACCGTAAAAAGTGGGGAATCCCTAAGCAAGATTGCCAAAAAATACTATGGCGACCCTATGAAATACAAGAAAATTTTTGAGGCAAACACCAATATCCTTAAAAATCCCGATGTTATTCATCCAGACCAAGTTTTGGTTATCCCCAACTAAGGGAAACATAAATTAATTAGGGCGCAGTCAGGGTTCTTGCCACAAGGCTTCCGGACTGCGCCCTAATTGATATTTTCAAGATCAAACAAAAAAAATTATTTTCCTTCAATTTTACGGAGCGCAAAATTATATATGCGTTCCAATTGCTCCTTTAGCCCCATATCACTGTTATCAAATTCTATAGCATCATCGGCTTTTCTCAAGGGTGAAAATTCTCGATGTGAATCAATATAATCCCGGGTTTGAACATTCTTCAACACCTCCTTGTAAGAGACCTTCTCCCCCTTGTCCAAAAGCTCCTTATATCTTCTAAACGCCCTAGTTTCTGGAGAAGCGGTCATAAAAATTTTAAATTCGGCATTGGGAAATACAACGGTCCCTATATCCCTACCATCCATTACAATGCCTTTTTCCTTACCCATTTCCTGTTGCATCCCCACCAATTTCAATCTAATCTTCTCAATAGTGGCAATCTTGCTGACTTGTTGTGAAACCGGCAAGGTCCGGATCTCTTTCTCCACATTTTCGCCATTGAGATACATTTCCGAAAACCCAAGGGATTTATTGTAGACAAATTTAAGGTCCACCTTGGGAAGGGCATCCACCAATCCTTCCAGATCGTCCGTTTCGCCTCCAATAAAACCTTCGCGCATAGCATAAAGTGTTACCGCCCTGTACATGGCCCCTGTATCTACATAAACGTAATCCAATGCCTTTGCCAACTGTTTGGCAATAGTACTTTTTCCTGTAGAGGAATATCCATCAATAGCAATAGTAATCTTTCCCATAAGTTTAAAAATAGTAAGAATTGCCCAATTGCACGGTATTGACAATCCTAAAAATTAACATTTTTACAAAAGGAATCCCCCTCTAAATCAAAAGTACCTACCAATCGCCCAGTAGGTACTTTTGATGCATGTCTTTAAACAACCTTTTTAAAGTTGCTTTGGATTTTTAACGGACTCATCGGTAATGGCTATATCAATAACCTCCTGCATGTCATTCACATAATGAAAAGTAAGCCCCTTTAAATAATCCGCCTTGATTTCCAAAATATCCTTCCTGTTATCCTCACATAGTATGATCTCCTTAATTTTCGCCCTCTTGGCTGCCAAAATCTTTTCCTTTATCCCTCCAACAGGGAGCACTTTCCCCCTTAAGGTAATTTCTCCAGTCATGGCCAGACTCTTTTTTATTTTCTTCTGGGTAAACAAGGATACCAGGGAAGTTAACATGGTAATCCCCGCACTGGGTCCGTCTTTTGGAGTAGCCCCTTCCGGAACGTGGATATGCACATTGTATTTATCAAATACCTCTGGGTCAATTCCATATCTGTCAGAATTGGATTTGATGTACTCCATCGCTATCGTGGCCGACTCCTTCATCACCGTACCCAAGTTACCGGTAATGGTCAGATTCCCTTTTCCTTTGGACAAAATGGACTCTATAAACAAGATATCGCCACCAACACTGGTCCAGGCCAATCCCGTAACCACCCCGGCAACATCATTATTCTCGTATTTATCCCTTTCCATTCGCGCAGGCCCCAAAACCTTTTCAACATCTTCAAAGGAAACCTTTTGGTTGTACTCCTCATCCATTGCTATGGATTTAGCGGCATGCCGCACCATTTTTGCTATTTGTTTTTCCAAAGACCTCACCCCGGATTCCCTAGTGTAGCCCTCTACAATCTTCTCCAATTGGGGTTTGCCAATTTTCAAATGGCTTACATTTAGTCCATGCTCCTTCAACTGCTTTGGCAATAGATGCCTCTTTGCAATTTCCACCTTTTCCTCTATGGTATACCCGGTTACGTGAATAATTTCCATTCTATCCCGCAGGGCTGGTTGTATTTCGGACAAGCTATTGGCCGTTGCAATGAACATTACTTTGGACAGGTCATAGCCCATTTCCAAAAAGTTATCATGAAACTCATTGTTCTGTTCCGGATCCAAAACCTCCAACATTGCAGAGGAAGGATCGCCCTGATGGCTATTGGACAGTTTATCAATTTCATCCAAAATAAAGACAGGGTTGGATTTACCGGCCTTTTTTAAACTTTGAATAATTCTACCTGGCATGGCTCCTATATAGGTTTTACGGTGCCCTCGAATCTCGGCCTCGTCCCTGAGACCACCCAGGGAAATTCGCACATATTCCCTTCCCAGTGCTTCGGCCACAGATTTACCCAAAGAGGTTTTACCAACTCCCGGAGGTCCATAAAGACAAAGGATGGGCGATTTCATATCATTCCGCAATTTTAGCACAGCCAAATATTCAATTATCCTTCTTTTTACATCCTCCAGACCATAATGGTCCCTATCCAATATTTTTTGGGCCCTTTTTAAATCGAACTTATCCTTGGAATATTCATTCCAGGGAAGATCCAAGAACAGATCCAAGTAATTGCGTTGAATGGAATATTCCGCTACCTGCGGATTCATCCGCTGCATTTTGGCCAATTCCTTTTCAAAATGCTCGGCAACGGTTTTGTTCCACTTCTTCTTTTTGGCCCTTAACCTCATCTCATCAACTTCTTCCTCATATGAGAGGCCGCCCAATTCCTCTTGGATCGTTTTCATCTGTTGATGAAGATAGTACTCCCGTTGTTGCTGATCCATATCACTTCGCACCTTGGACTGAATGTCATTTTTCAGTTCCAGCTTCTGAAGCTCAATGTTCATATATTTAAGAGTGGCCAATGCACGATCCTGTAAACTGCCTATCTCCAGTAATTCCTGTTTGTCCTTTACATTCAAGTTTAGGTTGGAGGAGACAAAGTTTATCAAAAAAGAATCGCTCTGAATATTCTTTATGGCAAAGGACGCCTCACTGGGAATATTGGGATTATCCCTAATAATCTGTAATGACAATTCTTTTATAGTATCTATGATTGCCCTAAATTCCTTGTCGTCACGTGCAGGCCTAACTTCGGTAGTTTCCCTTACAGTAGCCGTGATATAAGGCTTTTCGGTAAGCACTTCGGCCACTTCGAAGCGTTTTTTGCCCTGAATGATGACGGTGGTATTTCCATCGGGCATTTGAAGCACCCTTAGAATTCTTGCCACAGTCCCCAAAGTATTGATATCCTTTACACCAGGATTCTCTGTTTCCTCATCCTTTTGGGCCACCACACCAATCACCTTGGATCCGTTATTGGCATCCTTTATCAACTTAATGGATTTATCCCTTCCCGCTGTAATTGGAATAACTACTCCGGGAAACAGCACAGTATTGCGCAACGGCAATATAGGCAAGGTTTCCGGCAAATTTTCATTATTGATTTCCTCCTCATCTTCAGGTGTCATCAAGGGTATTAACTCTGCATCCTCATCTATCCCGTGCAATGACATAGTGTCAAATTGTATGTTTTTTGTTTTAGCCATATTCTAATTTCGGTCATTCTGTCATTCAAAGACAGAGAAACAATTTATATTTAATCCTACATATGCCTCCTTTCCCTATAAAAATAAGGAGGTTGAGGATTCTAGCATTTCCTTTCATTTCTATTTGGGCAATTCTTATGCCAACAAATAAAATCTTTTTAGAAATAAACTGTAACATTCCATAAATTACCCCATCTATTAAGCAAACCAATACCTTTTTGAGCCTAGAAAAGAGACATATTGATGAACTGTTACCACTGTGCTTAAAGGGTAACCGCAACGCGCAACTAGAAATTTACAATCGCTATTACAAGGGAATGTACAATGTTTCCCATAGGATCGTAAAAGATAGCGCCATTGCAGAAGATGTAATGCAGGAATCGTTATTAAGCGCACTGACCAAACTGGACCAATTTAAGGGAGAAGTTACCTTTGGGGCCTGGTTAAAACGGATTGTGGTCAACAACAGTATCCTTCAATATAAAAAGAGGTTAAAACGCCAGGAAGTTGATCTTGGAAGTGTAATGTACAAGGTCGAAGACAATGATGGATATGTCCCAGATAATGGAATGATTGAACTAAAGGCTCAAAAAGTGATTGAAACCATGAAGCTGTTAAAAGACAATTACAGAATTTCTTTGACCTTACATTTAATAGAAGGATACGATTACGAAGAAATTTGTGAAATAATGAATTTGAGTTACGCCAATTGCCGTACAATGATTTCAAGGGCAAAAGAAAGCCTGAGACAAAAATTAAATACCACATACTATGGAAGTTGATCCTATAGAAAAACTGTTTGGGGAATTAAAAGGCTCCTTTGACACAGCTGAACCAACAGATGGCCACAGACTTCGTTTCTTGGCAAAATTGGAAGCCTCTGCAACAGGGAAAACAAAATTAAAAAGGAACCGTGTAATATGGAAGCCGCTAACCGTAGCTGCCACCTTGCTATTACTTTGCACTATAGGCTACAATTACCTTTATACATCCCCAAGCGTGCAGCAGCAGGTTTCCAAAATTTCGCCGGAAATCACCAACACCGAATTTTATTTTGCCAGTGTAATAGAGGATCAGATAAAAAAGATGCAAAATGAAAGTACCCCCGAGACCCAAAAATTGATTGCCGATACCATGATTCAACTTAGAAACTTGGATAGCGATTACAAAAAGATGGAACGGGACCTATTGGATGGCGGTAATAGCAAACTAATTTTAAGCGCCATGATCACCAATTTTCAGACCAGAATAGATTTGATCAACGAAGTGCTGGAACAAATTGAAGAAATTAAGAACTTAAAAAAATACAAAAATGAAAATATTACAGCTTAGTTATATACTTACCCTCTTATGGCTTGCTCCCATCAATTCCTTTTGCAACAATGATATGCCCAGAGGAAAGTACACCAAGGAAAAAACACTTAAAAAAGAGTACAAAGTAAATTTGGATGCCTTACTTAAAATAGACAATAGCTATGGAAATTTAAATATTACCTCCTGGAACCAGGATAGGGTAACCATAGAGGTCCATATTAAGACCACAGGCGACAATGAAGATAAGGTTCAACGCAAACTGGATGAAATTACAGTGGATTTTGAGGGCAGCAGCACTATGGTTTCCGCCGCTACTATCTTCAAAAAGGAAAGAAACAGTTGGGGATGGAATTGGGGCAACAGCAATAATGTAAATATGCAGGTAAACTATACGGTTAAAATCCCCATTAAGAACAGTGTTAACCTTAACAACGATTACGGCAGTATTATTCTTGACAGAATAGACGGACATGCCAAAATAAACTGCGATTATGGCCGATTGGAAATTGGGGAGTTGCACGGGAGAAGCAACCAATTATCCTTCGATTATACTTCCAAATCTACCATTGGCTATATAAACAGCGGTAAAATCAATGCCGATTATTCCGGTTTTACCATTGAAAAGGCAGGGAGTCTGGATATTGTTGCCGATTATACCAATGCCACGATACAAACCATGGAAGACCTGTCCTATGTCTGCGATTATGGCAAATTGGAAATAAAGCAAGCCAGAAATATTCAAGGAAATGGCGATTATATAAATGTTAGCCTGGGGAGCGTACACGGCAACGTGGATATAAAATCGAGCTACGGGTCCGTTAAAATTGATGAAATGGCGCATGATGCCAAAAACCTTCAGTTAAATACGGATTATACCGGCATCAAAATAGGGTACTCCCCAAATTATCATTTCAATTTTGAAATTGAAACAAAATATGCCGGCGTAGATGGAAAGGACGAATTCGAAATAAACATTAGCAACGAAAAATCCAACCAAAATTATTTTAAGGGCTATTACGGGAGTCAAAACAGTGGTAACCTAATGACTATCACCAGTGAATATGGCGGAATTTCATTTCATAAAAAAAAAGATTAAACATTTAAAGATGAAACATTTAACAACCACCTTACTTGGTCTTTTAATAATGGGCTGCCTCAGCTCCCAAAAAAACCACAAGATTAACGGGAACGGCCATCAGGTTACCCTTGAGAGAACAACGAAAGACTATGATGAAATTGCGATTTCAGGTTTCTTCGATGTTGCATTGGTAGAAGGCAAAGAGGGCATGATCACATTGAAGGGGGAACAAAATATTTTGGACCATATTACAACCGAAGTTCATGGCAATAAATTAACGATAAAGATTAAAAATGGGTATCACTTAAAACCATCCTCTTGGAGAAAAGGGGTTTCCATAACCATTCCTGTAGAAAGTATAAGTGCCTTGAGCTTGTCCGGTTCGGGGGATATTGTTGGCGAAACTACCTTGGTTGCCGATAATTTTGAAACCACTATGTCCGGCTCCGGGGACATTAGCCTTGCTCTGGACGTAAAATCCCTGAAAGCAAGTATTTCCGGTTCCGGGGATATGGTCCTAAGTGGAGAAACCAGAGATTTTGACGTATCCATCTCAGGATCCGGTGATATCGATGCCTATGACCTTATTGCCGACAATGTGGATGCCTCGGTATCGGGTTCGGCCAATGTTAAGGTAACAGCCAATAGGGGGATTAATGCAAGGGTATCTGGATCGGGCGATATAGATTATCGGGGCAATCCTGAAAAAATCAGCACAAAAGTTTCGGGATCGGGGGATATCACAAAGGTTTCATTCAAATAAAAACAATATACTAAGTTATAGGAAGCCTTTTAAGGGATCGGGTCCAAATCCAAGAGCACCAATAAAGAATGCTAATAAAAAATAACGGAGTTTTATCTCCGTTATTTTTTTGTTCCATTTTTAATATTTCCTTTTTACGTGTAGAGAATAATCGGATAAATACCATAATTGGGTCCATATAAATATATTAAGTAATTCTCATTCGAATACTAAATGCCTAAATTTGTAACATTATGTACTTCTTAGCTATCATAAATTTAAATACACTTCGATCCAGACAATGAAAATTTTAAAAAAAATAATATATACAATGACCATATCCCTAATTATTTTTCTTCTCTTTAGTGTCATAATACCTTTCGTTAGATTTAAAAGAATAAAGACCCCTGAGTTTATTGACCATGACAAAGTTAAGATTATTGGTCATAGAGGGGCTGCAGGACTTGCTCCAGAAAACACTTTAGCCTCCTTTAGCAAAGCTTTGGAAATTGGTGTGGATATTATCGAATTGGACATACATCTATCAAGTGATGATCAATTGGTTGTAATGCACGACTCCAATGTTAAAAGGACAACCAATGGAGAAGGTGAAATTGAAAATCTATCCGTTGAAGATTTAAAAAAATTAGATGCTGGTAGTTGGTATGATAAAAAATACGGTTCTGAAAAAGTACCTACGCTACCGGAAGTTTTTGATCTTATCGACGGGAGATGCAAGGTGATCATTGAAATCAAATGGCCCCGAAAAGGCACATATGATGGTATCGTAGAAAAACTTGTAACTTATTTGGAACAGGAAGAATTAAGCCAACAAGTTATAATACAATCCTTTGAAACAGCATACCTTAAGGAGATTTCCAGGATTAAACCTGCTTTGGAATGCCATCAATTGTTATTTGGTGATTCTTCTTTCTTCCCTGTCTATTATGATACCAAAATAAGATTTGGAAACTTCGAACCATTGGAAAACATCAGCTCCGTAAATACCTTTTATTTATACTTAGACGAAAAATCAAAAAGCATGTATGAAAAAAAAGGAATACAAACCGGTGTTTTTACCGTAAACAAAAAAGAGGATATGCTTAGAGCTGCCTCAATCGGTGCTAGTTATATCATTACCGATTTTCCGAATATCGCAAAAAATATCATGCGTTAATGACTTGTAATTATTCCCTTTTTGGCTTCAAAATAGGGCTTCATATAATTATCATGAAAATCGGTATATCTTTTATTAACCTTAATAACATAAAAAAACAGGAGAAATGAAGTTAATATGGCTATAAAAATAAAGAATGTAGCCAAAATAAATAATGGAATATGATTCCTTATGCCATCAATGCCTAGTAAAAAAACCCACAAACCAAAGGCTATAAGATTAGGTAAAAAATAAATAAAAAACCCAATGGAGGCATTGAGCAATTTGGCCAACATGTTCTTAACCTTTTTTCTAAAATACACATGCCCATAAAGATAGCCCAACCAAGAAAAAAAAATATGCTCTGATGCGGAATGTATTGTTTTCATCAGATCCAAAGAATAAAGTTCTATTCTTTTTTCAATAAGATGATTTGCATTCTGAACACCTACCCATGCCGAAATTACTATCAACATAGCAATGGAAGTCATCATAAACAAGTTAGGGTCTTCTTGAATACTTTCAATTACCCCATTTTCCCTATTTAAGAGTTGACCTATAATAAAGGTTATTACCGATATAAATGCAATACTGGAGTTATATGCCGCCTTTACCCGCCAATTTATTTCCTCACGCATACTTTTAATTTCTTCAATATTAAAAACCACTATCTCATTTTTGCTAAGGTCAATGGTACTGTACAATGGTTTTCCTTTTGATTTTTTGGACTTTTTCATTTAGCCTATTTTATTAAATTAAAACCTTTTATTCGTTTTTAACTTTAAACACTTTTTTTTATTCTTCCCAGTAATAGAGCGCCAATTAAAAACAATAATCCCATCAAAATTGTTGCATTACGCATACTACCGGTAATTTGCGATATATACCCAAACAAAAAAGTTCCAATAACCAATCCTATTTTTTCTGCAACATCATAAAAACTAAAAAAAGAGGCCGTATCGGTCGTGTTTGGCAAAAATTTGGAATAAGTTGAACGGGCCAAGGTTTGAATGCCCCCCATTACTAAGCCCACCAATCCTGCAGCAATGTAAAAATCTACTGGTGTTTTCAAGAAATAAGCATATACACATAAGAATATCCAAATAACATTAAGGCAAATCAAAGTATAAATATTTCCAAATACCCTGGATGATTTTGCCGATATAAGGGAGCCAAAAATTGCTACAATTTGGATGACCAAAATACTTATAATAAGCCCTATCGTCCTTTCCTCATCGTTGCCCCATGTAATCTCTTCTTCCCCATAAAAAGCCGCTATTAGCATTATAGTTTGTACTGCGGTGCTAAAAACAAAAAAAGCCACCAAATAGCGTTTTAATATTACCTCAGTACCTAACTGGTGCCAAACCGCTCTCAGTTCCCTAAAACCATTAAGGATTATATGGTCCCTTCTACCCTCCTTCTTAAACCCCTTGGGAAGAAAATGAAAACTGTACTGGGAAAACACTATCCACCAAAGACCTACCGTTAAAAAAGAGTACCTCATAGCCTTAATTTCGGCGACCCCGCCAGCGTCGGTTTCAATTCCAAAAAAATCGGGTTTCATGACCATGGCCAAATTGATCAGCAGCAAAATAACACTTCCTATGTAGCCCAGTGAAAAGCCTTTGGCACTAATTTGATCCTGTTGTCCTGGAAATGCGATATCCGGCAGGTATGAGTTGTTAAAGGCAAAACTTACCCAAAACCCCACCAATCCAAAAAAATAACAAATTAGACTGAAGTAAATATTCTCCAAGGAAAACCAATATAGCCCTATACAGGACAAGGCACCCAAGTAACAAAACAATTTCATAAAAAGCCTTTTGTTCCCCAAATAGTCCGCTATACCGGCCAAAATTGGTGTTATCAGTGCTATAAACAAAAATGCCGCCGAAGTAACATAACTTATTAGGGGCGCCCTGGCTATTTCCCCTCCAAAGACCATGACCTTCTCAATTCCCGCGACCCGGAATAAGGCTCCATAAAAAATTGGAAATATGGCGGAAGAAATTACCAGGCTATAAACAGAATTTGCCCAATCATAAAATGCCCAAGCGTTTAACAATTTTTTACTGCCTTTTATAGGTAGGATTCTAGTCATATACAAAAAAAAGCTGCTCCTATAAGAGCAGCTTCCCAATTGAAATTAGTAGTTAATATTTTTTTGCCCATCACTATTGAAAAGAGGTAACTCCAAATTTTGCGGCTTCTTGCTTGGCCAAGGGCGCCCATTCTGTTAGATTGGCAATACGGGTTTCATTGGAAGGGTGGGTACTTAAAAATTCCGGGGGTGCACCGTCTCCACTATTGGCCTTCATTCTTTTCCATAATTCGGCAGCCTCATCAGGATTATATCCGGCAATGGCCATAATCTGCAAACCAATTCTATCGGCTTCTGTCTCATGGCTTCTGCTAAAAGGAAGCATAACCCCAACCTGGGAACCAATACCATAGGCCTGATTGAATATATTTCGTTTTTGCTCATCCTGTATCACCACATTTCCGGCCACAGCTCCCAACTGCTGTATGGTGCCGGCGCTCATCCTTTGCGCACCATGGTCCGCTAGGGCATGGGCCACCTCATGTCCCATAACCACTGCTACTCCAGTTTCCCCTTTGCATATTGGAAGTATTCCTGTATAAAAAACAATTTTACCACCCGGCATACACCAAGCATTCACTGTTTCGTCGTTCACCAAATTATACTCCCATTTGTAATCCTGGAGGTAACCTGGGTAACCATTGGCCGTTAGCCAACGCTCGGCAGCAGCTGCAATACGCTGACCTGTTTTGGTTATCATTTTTGCATCGTCCGTTCCGGTAATTACCTTGTTCTCTCCTAGAAATTGGTCATATTGCGCAAAAGCGGTTGGGAAGATCTGACTATTGGGATAAAAGTTCAAAACCTTTTGCCCTGTAAATGGATTGGTCTTACAAGCCACTACACCCAAAAAGACCACTATTACTAAAATAATTTTTTTCATCTTAAGATTTAGATATTTATTCCCCGAAAATTACAAAAAAATTACTCGCCGATAATGTGCAGCACCGTAAAATCTTTGCTGATATGAATATTGTTGGTATTTCCATTCAACTGTACATCCTTTAAATCCACATACTCATTGTCTACCTGGATCTGTTTAATTTTAAAGGGCAGTCCAAGAAGATTCAACTTGAAGGTTTTATACGAGGTTATAAAACTACCATCTTTAAACTGTTGTATTACCAGTTCATTGTCCTTCCCTTTAAAATTGAAGTTTCTAAGGCTGTACCTTCCTTTTTTGTAATCATAGCCATCCTGTCCGTCCTCATAAACGGTTGAAGTCTCCACCCCTTTTTTATAATACACATCCAACACCAATTCTTTAATTTCCAATTCGCCAACATATTGCTGAACCGGATATTTGGGTATCATGGCACCTTCCTTGATGAAAATTGGAATTTTGTCCAATCCGGCAACCACCCATTTTTCCATACCACCAACCACGGCCTCATTCGTCCAATAATTATACCATACACCCCTAGGAATGTACATCCTGCGTCCTTGAGCATTGGGTTCCTGTACCGGACAAATTAGAATTTGCTCCCCAAATATAAACTCATCGGTCCTAAAATGCGTCTGATGATCTTCTTGATCGAAATGCACCAATGGTTTCAGCATGGGCACTCCTTCTTTGGAATACCTATAGAACATAGTGTATAAATAGGGTAAAAGTTGATACCGCAATTCAATAAATTTACGTACAATGTTGGTTACTTCATCATCAAAGGACCAAGGCTCCTGATCGCCATGATCGCCACTGGAATGCACCCTACAGAAAGGGTGGAACACCCCTAATTGTATCCATCTGGCAAACAGCTCGCCATTGGGCTGTTCCGCAAACCCACCGATATCGGACCCTACGAACGAATAGCCGCTCATACACATGCGTTGCGCCTGTACATTGGCAATCCATAAATGTTCCCAAGTGGCAACATTATCGCCGGTCCATGTAGAAGAATACCTTTGGGTCCCGGCAAATGCCGCCCTGGTAATTACAAAGGGTCTCTTTGGATATACGTACTTTTTAATTCCCTCGTAAGTGGCACGCACCATCTGCATTCCATAAACATTGTGGGCCTTTCTGTGCGAACAAGGGTGCCCGTCATAATCGTGCCGGGTATCCAAAGGTGCCGTCTTGGTAGGTACCTCCATGACTGCCGGCTCGTTCATATCGTTCCATACCGCATGCACCCCAATTTCCGACATCATTTCCTTATAGAGTTCGGCCCACCATTCCCTAACCTTGGGATTGGTAAAATCCGGGAAATTACATTCCCCGGGCCACACCTTACCTTTCATAAATGCACCATCGGCCCTTTTGCAGAAATAATCATTTTCAATGGCCTCCTGATATACCCAATAATCCTTATCTATTTTTATCCCCGGATCTATCATTACAACCGTCTTGAAACCATCCTCCTCCAAATCGGAAATCATTTTTTTTGGATTCGGAAAACGCGATTTATCCCAAGTAAAACATCTGAATCCGTCCATATAATCTATGTCCAAATAAATGGCGTCACAAGGAATCCTCATTTTTCGAAAATTCTTGGCTATTGCCCTAACATTACTTTCCGGATAATAGCTCCATTTGGATTGATGGTAACCCATAGCCCACATGGGCGGCAATTCTGGCGTCCCTGTTAAATTGGTATAGGCCTTGACCACTTGGCCCATTTGGGGACCGTAGATAAAATAATAGTTCATCTCTCCCCCATCTGCCCAGAAACTGGTTACATTCCGCCGTTCATGCGCAAAATCAAAATTTGTTTTAAAGGTATTGTCAAAGTAAATTCCGTAGCACTTATTGCTATGCAGACCTATAAAAAATGGAATTGCTTTGTATAAAGGATCTTGATCCTTTCCATAGGCGTATTGATCCGTTACCCAATTACTTACACGTTTACCTTTAAGATTGGAATGGGTTGCTTTATCCCCCAAGCCATAAAAGCTTTCCGCATTTTGGGTAATTTTGCTCATTTTTACAGAATTCCCCCCAAACTCATAATTCTCTTCCCAATGAAAACCGAGTTCATCCTCATTGATAATATTTCCTTCAAGATCCGAAATCTGGGTCCTTAAAGTCTTTTTATCCAATAACACCTTTAATTTGGCCGTATATACCAAATATTCGGTAGGCGTCTCCTCTATTTTAAGATGGTTGAACCCAACACTGGCATTTTCACTTATAGCATATGAAAAATCGGGCTCAAAAATATTTTCGGTAGCATATCTAAATCGCAATATACTGTCCCGCAAAACGGTCATCTCCAAGATGACCCCGTTAGAGGTGGTAAAATACAATTTATCCGTATCCCTGTGAAACTCAACAATTGTATTGGGGTATAAATTGCCTTTGTATTCAAGTTCAGTATTAGTAATCATGGTCGGTTAATTTTGAGAATACAAAAAAAATACATTCATATGAATTAAAGAAACGATATGCAGTGCAATTAAATTCTACAGCATTACAACACCCAAAATCACTTGAAAACTACCACCCCTAGTGGTGGAATATTGATTTCCACAGACTTATCATATCCATGCCAAGCGGTTTTACCAATTTTCAAGGTACCGTTTTTCATTCCGGTACCACCATATTCGGTATCATCACTATTAAAAATCTCCTTTAATTGTCCCGATTTTGAAATTCCCATTCTATACTTCTCCCGCGGAATAGGGGTAAAATTGCATGCTATATAGATATTCTCCTTGGGGTCGACACCTTTTCTAATATAGGTTAGAACAGAATTTTGATGATCCCCATAATCTATCCATTGAAAGCCTTCCTGACTAAATTGTTTCTCGTACAGGGCAGGATATTCCTGATATAATTTGTTCAAGTCCCTTACTAATTTCTGGATGCCACTATGGAAATCATACTGCAAAAGATGCCAATCCAGACCTTTTTGGAAATTCCATTCGGACGATTGCCCGAATTCCCCGCCCATGAAAATTAAATTCGTCCCGGGATGGGTATACATATAACCAAAAAGCAATCTTAAGTTGGCAAATCGTTGCCATTCATCCCCGGGCATCCTATACAATAAGGATTGTTTGCCATAAACCACTTCATCATGGGAAAAGGGCAACATAAAATTCTCTGTAAAGGCATAGGTAGCACTAAAGGTCAAATCGTTTTGATGGTGCTTCCTATAAATAGGCTCCTTCTTAAAGTATTCCAAGGTATCGTGCATCCATCCCATCATCCATTTCATTCCAAATCCAAGACCTCCCATGCTTACGGGTTTGGATACCATTGAAAACGAGGTTGATTCTTCTGCAATCATCTGTATTCCTTCAAAATTGGAATAAACGGTTTCATTAAGCTCCCTAATAAAGGAAATGGCCTCCAAGTTTTCATTATTACCATATATATTTGGTTCCCATTGACCTTCATCCCTGGAATAGTCCAGATATAGCATGGACGCTACTGCGTCTACTCGCAGGGCATCGGCATGGAATTGATCTAACCAGAACATGGCATTACTGATCAAAAATGCCCTGACCTCATTTCTACCATAATTAAAAATCAAACTTTTCCAATCTGGGTGATATCCCCTTCTACTATCGGGATGCTCATAAAGATGGGAGCCATCAAAAAATCCCAAGCCATGGGCATCTTCCGGGAAATGGGAAGGGACCCAGTCCAGGATAACCCCAATGCCATTTTGGTGCAATGTATCTACCAGCAGTTTAAATCCTTCGGGCTTTCCAAATCTTGAAGTAGGAGCAAAATAGCCCGTTAACTGGTATCCCCAGGAGGGATCATAAGGGTACTCCATAATGGGCATGAACTCCACATGGGTAAAATTCATCTCCTTAACATATTTCACCAAATCTTCAGCCAATTCCGAATAGGTCAAGTAATCATTATTGGGCTTTCGCTTCCAAGACCCCAAATGCACTTCATAAACAGCAAATGGTTTGTCCAGGGCATTTTTTACCTTTCTGGTCTTCATCCAGTTTTCGTCTCCCCAACGGTGTTTATCTTCCCAGACCACGGAAGCTGTCATTGGTGGGTGTTCGCAGCTTCGGGCAAAAGGGTCTGCCTTTTCCGTTACCACTCCATGATTTGATGAGTGGATAACGTATTTGTACAAAGTGCCTTTTTCCAACTCGGGAACGAATCCCTCCCAGATACCGCTTCCGTCCCAACGTACAAACAGTTGATGGTCCTCTCCGTTCCAATTATTAAAATCGCCCATCACGGAAACGGAACGCGCCGTAGGCGCCCAAACAGCAAAATATGTGCCTTTTACCCCATTGACCTCAGTAAGATGGGACCCCAACTTTTCGTACAATTTAAAATGTTTGCCAGCCTTAAAAAGATTTATATCAAAATCCGTAAATAAACTATGGGATACTACTTTGGTCATGATTACGTTATTTAGTGCATAGTTCGGTCAACTTTGTTCCGTAGTTCAGTTATACGAACAGCAAATTTCCTCTAAAACCTAACTTTGCAAGTATAGATATAAAAAATGGAACGCTTTTTGAAACAACAATAAAAATACAATAACATTTATAGATATTGATTAATCCCTAAAAATAATTATTATGAAAAAAGTTACCTTATTACTCGGCGCATTCGTTGCAATATTTTTTATCTCTTGTGAAGGACCGGCAGGACCTCCGGGCTATGACGGTTTTGACGGTGAAGACGGAAAGGACGGAGAAGACGGGATAGAAGGACAGGTATTTGAAGTGGACAACATTGACTTCGACTATGATGCCGGGGGAGACATCTATTCCTACATAATTACCTATTCTGATTTTACCAGTTTTCCTGTGTACGAGGCAGATGCAGTTTTGGTTTACCGATACGATGGCTCGGTAGACTATCAAGATAATACAACGGCAGACGCATGGAGCCTGATACCACAAAATTTCTTTTTGCCCGAAGGAACCATTCAATATACCAATGCCCATACGTTCATAGATGTTGAGATTTTTATTGATGGTAATTTTGACCTCGCCAATTTGGATCCCGGATTTACAGACAATCAATTGTTCAGAATTGTCATCCTACCAAGCCAATATGCTGAGTCCAAATTGGACAAATCCAATATTAATGCGGTAATGAGAACTATTGGCGTTGAAAACAAAGACGTTAAGCGATTTACCTTGGATTAAAATTGACCCTAAATATTATTGGCCCTTATTTCTTGTAGGAAATAAGGGCTATTTTTATACCTTACAATATGGTCAAGAAATTTGACCTTGGCCGGGAATGAAAGGAAGCTCCAATAATCCCGTCCAAACAAATGGAGAAGATCAAAAATAAAATACGCTATGAAAAAATTTATATTCGCACTCTGTGTAGTGTTTATTGGATGTAAGGGAACATCACAGGAAAAAGAGGCATCCAAATTGGATTCCAAAAAGAAGGAGCAGTTCAAGGTCAACAAAACGGAAGCTGAGTGGAAAAAACAGCTTACGGACATGCAGTTTTATGTCCTTAGGAAAGCAGGAACGGAAAACCCGGGATCCAGTGAATTGTTGAACAATAAACAAAAAGGCGTATATACCTGTGCCGCCTGCGGAACCGAACTTTTCAAAAGCGAACACAAATTCGATTCTGGAACGGGATGGCCTAGTTTTGATAGGGAAATCAAAGGTAACGTTGCCTTTGATGTGGATTACAATTTAGGATATGCCCGAAAAGAAGAACATTGCGCAACTTGTGGTGGCCACTTAGGCCATGTCTTTAACGATGGCCCTAAAAATACCACTGGCGAGAGACACTGCATCAACGGTGCCGCCTTAAATTTTGTGCCTCAAAAATAGGTATTGACCGCAATACCGTAATTTTTTCAATCCATTGGGCTGGTCCATATACACATACGGACCAGCCTTATTAATTCCAATTAAATTAAAACGGCATCTGTGTGAATTCAGTATGGTTTTGTAACTTTGCGACTTCATAATTTATTTATCAAAAAAAATATAAATGAGCAATTTCGATATTATTGTATTAGGTAGTGGTCCTGGGGGCTATGTAGCCGCAATCAGAGCTTCTCAATTGGGATTTAAGACTGCCATTATTGAAAAGGAAAGTCTTGGTGGCGTTTGTTTAAATTGGGGCTGTATCCCTACCAAAGCATTATTGAAATCCGCTCAGGTTTTCGAGTATTTGCTACATGCGTCGGACTACGGACTAAAGGCCGAAGGTGTGGACAAGGACTTTAATGCGGTGGTCAAAAGAAGTAGGAACGTTGCTGAAGGAATGAGCAAGGGCGTTCAATTTTTGATGAAAAAAAATAAGATTGAAGTCATACAAGGTTACGGAACCTTAAAACCGGGTAAAAAGGTAAGCGTAAAGTCGGATGATGGCAAAGAAACAGAGTATTCGGCCAATAACATTATTGTTGCCACAGGCGCGCGCAGCAGGGTACTTCCTAGTTTGCCGCAGGACGGTAAAAAGATCATAGGGTACCGTGAAGCCATGTCCTTGGACAAACAACCCAAAAAAATGCTGGTAGTGGGCAGTGGGGCCATAGGCATAGAATTTGCCTATTTCTACAATGCAATGGGTACCGAAGTTACCGTAGTGGAGTTTTTACCCAATGTGGTACCCGTAGAGGACGAAGAAATTTCCAAACAATTGGAGCGAAGTCTTAAAAAAGCCGGAATAAAGATTATGACCTCCGCTGAAGTAACCAAGGTAGATACCTCTGGCCCAGGAGTAAAGGCCACCGTTAAAACCACTAAAGGGGAAGAAATCCTCGAAGCCGATATCGTATTGTCTGCCGTAGGCATCAAGACCAATATAGAAAATATTGGTTTGGAAAATGTTGGTATTGCAACGGATAGGGATAAAATTTTGGTGGACGATTATTACCAGACCAATATTCCCGGATACTTTGCCATTGGCGATGTAACACCAGGACAGGCCTTGGCTCATGTTGCTTCGGCAGAAGGCATACTTTGTGTTGAGAAAATTGCGGGTATGCATGTGGAGCCTTTGGATTACGGCAACATTCCCGGATGTACCTATTGCACCCCTGAGATTGCCTCCGTTGGTCTTACCGAAAAACAGGCCATTGAAAAAGGATACGATATAAAAGTGGGTAAATTCCCATTTTCGGCAAGTGGTAAAGCCAGTGCTTCCGGTAACAAGGACGGCTTTGTAAAAGTAATATTCGACGCCAAATACGGTGAATGGTTAGGCTGCCATATGATCGGCGCAGGAGTTACGGATATGATAGCCGAAGCGGTAGTAGCCCGTAAATTGGAAACTACCGGACATGAAATCCTCAAAGCTGTACACCCACACCCTACCATGAGTGAGGCGGTAATGGAAGCTGTAGCACATGCTTACGGCGAAGTAATACACATTTAAATAATTTCTGAAGGCATAGACCTTTACAAAATAGACCCGTTAGGCCCAAACCTAACGGGTCTAAATAATAATCAGATCACTAAACATTACCAAGAACGACATGTTGAAGATTTTTAGCTTGACCGCAATTCTCGAAGGTATTTCCTATTTGCTACTTTTTGGTATTGGAATGCCCTTAAAATATATGGCCCAAATACCAGAGCCCAACATCTATATAGGGTATGCCCACGGATTTCTCTTCATGGCCTATGTTGTCTTGGCAATCGTAGTCTGTGTAGAAAAAAAATGGGGCCTAAAAATGTTTGCCATTCTTTTTATTGCTTCCCTGGTCCCATTCGGTACTTTTTATATAGACAAGAAGTATTTAAGGCCTCAGATGGCGTAAAAAGTGAACAGTCCCCAGTGTACCGGTGGCAGTTTTGAGGAGGCAATACCTCTGTTTTTTTTTGAAACAGTCCCTTTTTATTGTCCAATTAATGTATTGAACTTGTATGGCAAGTATTTAATCCTATTCGCAACCTTAGTCTTTAATTAAAAAAACTTTGAATGGCCAGGTCATAACTCTTTAGGCCAAAACCTAAAATTACACCTTTGGCCGCCGGGGAAATATAGGAAGTGTGCCTAAACTCCTCGCGTCCAAATGTATTGCTTATATGCACTTCCACTACTGGAGTGTTAATTCCTTTTATGGCATCGCCAATACCTATGGACGTATGGGTATATGCACCGGCATTCAAGATAATACCTTCGTATCCTTCAAAACCACATTCGTGCAATTTATTTATGATTTCACCCTCTATATTGGACTGATAATATTCCAATTGCACCTCCTTGAACTTGAATTGCAGGGTTGCAAAATATTCCTCAAAAGTTGTTTTTCCGTAAACCTCCGGTTCGCGCTTGCCCAAAAGGTTAAGATTTGGTCCGTTGACAATGATAATCTTCATGGGTTAAATGTAAGGAATTGTACTTCATAAAAAAAGTGGAATCCAATTCTTGATCCCACTTTTTTATACAATTCCTAAGGACATTAAATTATCCAAGTCCTTACTAAAAACGCCCTTATTTACTTTTAAAAATGTAAGGCGAACCCAATTCTAAATTCCAAGATCCCTTCGTCCGTAAAATCCCTGTTTAAACTTAAATTATATCGTAAACCTGGTTCCACACTAACAAAGTCGTTTAAAAATATGGCATAACCACCTTGAATCCCCAACCATAAAGGGTTTTCATTATAATCTTCAATACTTGCCCCAGTAAGGTCCAGCTGAACAGGAATGGAACTATTTATATAGTACTTGGCACCTAGTTTATAGGAAATGGAATTACTGCCGTCCGTGTCCGAATAGCCCAATCCTACCTTCACCGCAAGATCATCTGCCACGAAGTAACCTCCCTCGCCACCAATAGACCATATAGTGGTGCCATCAATGGAAACCAAACCGAAACTTGTATTTGCTGTATGTCCAACACCTATGCCTCCCCCACCGAAACCGGTATTGGCCTCAATAAGATATTTCCCTTTGGAAGTTGGGGTTCCGTCCTGGGCCTTTGCCTGAAACGCTGCTCCTATAACAACCATTGCTACTAATAAAACTTTTTTCATAATTGGATTTTAATGTTATTGTTTAAGTTGCACCAAACATAATGGAGTGTAGCCTTACCATAAAATGAAAGTTGTAAAAAGAAGGATAATGGTTGTAACGCAACAGTTAATGTACATGAATACTATTTGAACCCAAAAAAGTCCATTATATTTAACCTATGAAATGGAATCATGCACTTCAGGATTTTCAACATTACCTACATTTGGAACGCGGTCTATCCAGGAATTCCATAAGCAACTATGTTTTGGATGTTGAGAAATTAATTATTTTTCTTGAATCCCATGAAATTTTGGAAACCCCTATAAATATTGATAAAAATAGGATTCAACAGTTTATACACGACCTAGCGAAAAATGTAAACCCCAGGTCTCAGGCTAGGGTTATATCAGGATTAAAAAGTTTTTTCAATTACTTGGTCTTCGAGGATTATCGCGCGGACAACCCTATGGAATTAATAGAATCCCCTAAGGTTGGCCGTAAACTGCCCGACACTCTATCCGAAGAGGAAATCAACAAATTAATAGGGGCCATAGATCTTTCCAAACCGGAAGGGGAGCGTAACCGTGCTATTTTGGAAACACTATATGGTTGTGGGCTAAGGGTTTCCGAGTTATTGGATCTAAAATTATCGGACCTTTATTTTGAGGAGGATTTCATCAAGGTTACCGGTAAAGGAGACAAGCAACGTTTTGTCCCCATTAGCGAAATCAACAAAAGATATATCAATATCTACAGAAAGGAAATACGCATACATATGGCCATTAAAAAGGGAGCCGAAGATGTCCTTTTTTTAAATCGCAGAGGGAACAAATTGACCCGTGCCATGATATTCACCATAATTAAACAACTTGCACAGGATATAGGGCTTCAAAAAAGTATAAGTCCCCATACCTTTCGTCATTCTTTTGCTACTCACTTATTGCAGAATGGGGCCGATTTGAGGGCCATTCAACAAATGCTCGGCCATGAGAGTATAACCACTACCGAAGTTTATATGCATGTAGATCGCACACATTTGGCCGAGGTAATGAACAAGTACCATCCTAGAAAAAGTGGGATATCCAATTAGACGATTAAACTTAGTGGTTAATGCCCCTAATCCTTAAAGGCGCTATAATTTCTATTGAAAGGTCTAATGATCAGACGCGCCTCCCTATCGAAGCGCACGTAGTTGTACACCCAATTCACGAAGACGACCATTCTGTTCCTAAATCCGATAAGAAAGAACAGGTGTACGAACATCCAAACGAACCAGGCAAAAACACCTTGGAATCTAATATTCTTCATATCCACTACCGCCTTGTTCCTTCCAATAGTGGCCATACTGCCCTTATCCCTGTAAACAAAAGGTTCCAAGGGTCTATCTTCCAATAATCGCACCAAGTTCTCCCCAAGGTTCCTTCCTTGCTGCATTGCCGGCTGAGCCATCATGGGATGCCCCTTGGGCGCATCCTTTGTCTGCATACAGGCCACATCCCCTACGGCAAAAATATTATTGTACCCCTTAACCCTGTTATACTCATCTACCGGAATTCTACTGCCAGCTACCAAAAGATCTTTGGCATTTAAGCCTTTAATCTCCACCCCTTTTACACCAGCTGCCCATACTAGGGTCGCGGTCTCAAAATCAACATCGGTATTGGTGGTAACCGTTTTGCCGTCATAGCCCGTTACCCTCGAATTTTTCCAAATTTGAACACCAAGTCCCTCTAAAAAATCCTCTGCTTTTTGGGAAGCCTTTTCACTCATTTCCTTTAAAATACGATCTCCGGATTGGATGAGGTGAATTTGTACCCGTCTGGTGTCCAAATCCGGATAGTCCTTTGGCAGAATTCCTTTTTTTATTTCCGCCAAGGCACCGGCCAATTCCACCCCCGTAGGCCCAGCCCCTACAATAACGAAATTCATAAGGGCATCCCTTTCATGATATTGATCTGTAAGAAGGGCCTGCTCAAAGTTTTCCAGTATTAAACTTCTAAGATTTAATGACTGGGGTATGGTCTTCATAGCCATACTATTTAATTCAATTTCCCTATTCCCGTAATAATTGGTTTCAGAACCAGTGGCTATTACCAAATAATCATAATCCAAAGTGCCAATATTGGTCACTATGGTATTTTCCTCTGTCCTTATTTCCTCCACATGGGCCAGTCTGAAGAAAAAATTATTATAGTCCTTTAAAACCTTGCGTATGGGATAAGCAATGGAGTCTGGTTCCAGCCCCCCTGTAGATACTTGATAAAGCAAGGGTTGAAACGTATGATAATTATGTTTGTCCAGAAGTACTACCTGCACCTCTTTGTTCTTCAATCCTTTGGCGATGGAAATACCTGCAAAACCACCACCTACAATAACAATTCTTGGAAAACTAGTCTTAGGAATATTCATATATTAAAATATGGGTAAATTTAAACATTCGAAAACTATTCAAGAAGAAGAATATTGGTTTTAAGACTATTTGGGTTCCACAGCCATTAAACAGTACACAACCTTAGCAACTTTAGCCAATAGCCGTGCCCAATGGAGCTCCAAAACATACCGTCCGCCCTAGCCAATCGGCAATATTTTTCAATTACCCACCTTATAGAAGTATTTTCTATATTCGTTGTAACAAAACCAAATTTTCAACTACTAATCATCAACTAACTACAAGAACCGAGTGACCAAAGATTTGGAACATCAATTTGTTACGGAATTAGAGTGCAATCAGAATATTGTACACAAGGTCTGTACGTTGTACACCAATGACAGGGACTCCCATAATGATTTGTTTCAGGAAATTACGATTCAATTATGGAAGGCCTATCCGAAGTTTAGGGGAGAATCCAAGTTTAGTACCTGGATGTATCGCGTTGCGCTTAATACGGCCATAACATTATATAGAAAATCGAAAAAAAGTATTCCGACCCAAGATTATGAGTCGGTTATGTTTAAAATAACAGCGGACGAATACGACCCTACCGAGGAACAACAACTTAAACTGATGTACAATGCGGTAAAACAATTAGGGGATGTGGACAAAGCCTTGGTCTTTCTCTATTTGGAAGACAAAGACTATAGGGAAATAGCGGAAACCTTGGGTATTAGCGAGGTAAATGCCAGAGTAAAAATGAACCGAATAAAAAACAAATTAAAAACTATTTTAAATCCCTAGCCATATGATGGATGAACTGGAATTATTAAAGAGGGATTGGCAAAAGAAAGACAAGCAATTGCCTCAACTATCCTTTGATGAGATTTACAAAATGATCTGGAAGAAATCCTCTTCAGTCGTAAAATGGATTTTCTTTATAAGTATCATGGAATTTTTAGTGCCCCACTTGATATACTTGGTTCCATCTATGTCCAAAAATTTGGCGGTCGGGAAAGATCTGGGACTAGGGAATATTTTAGTGATTTCCAACGTAGTTCAATATTCCGTAGTACTATTTTTTATCTTTCAATTTTATAAAAGATATAGGGAAATATCTACTTTGGACAATGCCAAAAAACTAATGTCCAACATCTTAAAAACTAGAAAGACCGTTAAATATTATGTCATTTTTTGTCTGTCCCTGATATTTATATCCTTTATCGTCATGGCCGTAGGGATATATTTGAACGAAGACCCTATGACCGCCTTGGGTTATGGCTATAAAGCAGAAAATATTAACCCCGAAAAATTAAAGACCACCTTGGTTGCAACAGTTGTTGTATTAGGGGTGGTTGTAACCCTTGTAATGGGATGCATTTATTTTTTACTTTACGGTATTCTCCTTAAGAAACTCAATAAAAACTATAAAGAACTTAAGGAAATGGATATTTAAACCCTAAATTTTCGTTTTTTATTTTCTTCTTCGTAAGCCAATAACTCACTCTTGGGAATAACCTTTAAAAAGGAAGGGTGTTGCTCTATGGCGTATTCCAGTTTCTCAATGATGGAATCGAATGACTCATTCTCATAATCAATATCCAATGGCTCCTTGATTACCATTGATTGAAGGATTCCCTTCTTCTTTATGCGTAAACCCTTTTTATCAAATGAACGGCGAAAACCATCTATAACAACAGGCACCACAATAGGTTTGTATTTTTTAATAATATGAGACGTCCCTTTTCTCAAAGGTTTCCACGGTGTTGTAGTACCCTGTGGAAAGGTAATTACCCATCCGTCATTAAGGGCTGTACCAATATTGGATATATCGCTAAATTTAACCTTCCTGTTAACATCCTTACCTTCGGACCGCCAAGTTCGTTCTACACTTATAGACCCGGCATAGGCCAAAATTTTTGTCAACAGGCTCTTCTTCATGGTTTCTGCGGCCGCTACGTAATACATATTCAATTTGGGCTGCCATATATACCCCAAATTCTTTATAGAGTCTTCACGCCCACTTAAACTGGCGTTAAATACATGGAACATGGCCACTACATCGGCAAAGTAAGTTTGATGGTTACTTACGAAAAGAACATTTTGTGGCGGTAGTTTTCTAATAATATCCGACCCCTCAATTTCAATGGTATTAAACCCTCTATATCTTTTGTGGGTAATAACGGCCAAAATACGAATAAGCCACTTCTTTAAAAACAAATTATGTCCAAACGGATTTTTCTTAAACAAGCCCATATTTTTTTGTTAACATTCAAAATTACAAAATAAGTATCTTATAACACTTGTTTGAACAATTCCTTAATTTCACTCAACATCATAGCCGTTGCCCCCCAAACCGTATAACCATTTAATTTAAAGGCTGGTACCTCTACATTCTGGGCATAGGAAGTGTTTAAAATTTGATGAAATATTTTCTTATCATCCATTAAATCATTCAAAGGAACCTCAACAATGGCGGCTACCTCGTCTACCTGCCTTAAAAATGGCCGCTCCTTCCTATAGAGCCCAAGGTATGGGGTGACCTCAAAATTGCTCGGAGGAATATAGATTTTGCTCATAGAACGGATTACGGTAATCTGCTCCGGAACAGCCCCCACTTCTTCATGGGTTTCACGTAAAGCCGTCTCCATTAAATTTAGATCCCTCTTTTCCACCTTGCCCCCCGGCAATGCAATCTGATTACTATGTATACCCTTATAGGTATTTCTCAGTATTAGAAGTAAGTTGGTCCCGTAATCCACACTTGGGTAAAAAAGGGCCATAACCGCAGCCTGTCTCGGATTTTGTTTTACGATTTTACCAGACTCCAGTTCCTTAACCCTAAACATTGGGGCCATTTTATAATGAGAAGCACTCCCTGGAAGTTCTAGATTTTCTATTTTTGATATTCTGTTGGAAAAATCGTCAAAACGCACGAATTCAATTTTTGTAATTTTCAGCAAATTAATTAAAAAACAACCAACCCTTGGGCGATATTAATCTTTTAACAATCATTTAAAAAATAACACATATTACATGGCACTTAAAGAGATTTCACTTTTTGCAATATTGTTTATGCTCCTTTTAGGAAGCTGCAAAGACCAGCCGGCTTCCAAGGAAAATAAGCTTCTCCAAAACAGTATTAAAAAAGATAGCATTGCTCCCGAAGTTCCAAGTGAAGAAGAAAAAGAAGAAGAGGAAGAGGAAGCCTTTGAGCTCACAGAGGATAATGCCATAGAGTTTTTCTTCAATTACAGCAAAACCCTAAAGGAGAATAAGGTAAAGCTTACCACTAGTCTAGGAACCATTACAATTCAGTTGTTCAACAACGTCCCCTATCACAAAGCCAACTTTATATACCTTACCAAAATGGGGTATTTTAATAACACCTATTTCCATAGGGTGGTTAAAAACTTTATAATACAAGGAGGAAATGCCGACAATGTGGAAACGGCCGAAAAAAGATCGAAGATAGGACGGTATCTTTTACCTCCTGATACTAGAAAAGGACACAAACACCATAGGGGAGTTGTATCCATGCCCAGTAGTGAAATTAACAACCCCCATAAGTTGGCATCACCCTACGAATTCTTTATTGTAGTTACCAAACCGGGCTCCTATCATTTGGACGGAGGATATACCCCATTTGGACGGGTGATAGACGGTATGGATGTGGTAGACAAAATAAACAGCCAACCTGTGGACAACGGGGATTGGCCTTCCCAAAACATCTATATTCTAAAAGCGGAAGCTTTTGAATAGAGGATGGACAATTGGGAAAAAATAGAAAAAAAAATGGGCCCCTACCCATACCCTACTTTGATCCCCATTGTAAATTAAACCTATCACACCTTGGAATGGCGATATATATTGGGCAACGAGATTTTAAATTTAACGGCAAGTAATCGGATTCCTATGACAATCAATATGGTAGCTACATAGGCGTATGCCTCGTCATAGGGCAATTTACGCAAAAGAAAAAAACCGATGCCCCCTAATATACATGCCGTGGCATATATTTCCTTTCTAAATATTACAGGTATTTCATTGCATAATATATCCCGTATTACCCCTCCAAAACAAGCTGTTATTGTTCCAAGGGCAATACACATAACAGGAGGCAGGCCCGACTGTAGTCCATGTGAAATACCTACCATGGTGTACAGACCAATACCAATGGTATCAAAAAGAAACAGCGACTTTCGTACATACTTCAGCTGATCCCTAAAAATAATTGCAAAAACAACGGTTCCGGCAATTACATAAACGTACGTTGGTTCCTGCATCCATAATACGGGAGTATTTCCAATCAGCATATCCCTTAACGTACCACCTCCAATAGCTGTGACAAAAGCAATGATAAATACACCAAATAGATCCAATTTCTTATCCATGGCCACCATAACCCCCGAAATAGCAAAGGAAATTATTCCTAATATATCAATCACAAAATAAAACATAGGCTATGGTTTCTGGGTGTAAAAATTATAATCCTTTAATACGGTATCAATATATGGCACATCATAAAGGTCGGAATTTGAATTTAAAAGACTCTCCACCTTATCGCGTAAGGCCTTCATTGTCTTAAAATCATGACTTTTTCTGGCAATTTGGTAGGTCTCCTTTATGAGACGAACATCCTTATCGGTCAATAAAGTAACATTGGTAAACTTAGGGACATAGGTTTCCTCTACCTCTTCCAAAATGGTATGGGAAATTTTTACCGAATTTTTTGTACTAATGACCACGGTACCGGCCGCGGCATCCCCCAATCTTTGTTTTTTATCGGTAAATAAAATGGTCAGCAATCCTACAGACCCAAAGAAAAGCCAAATATCAACCACACGTAGCATCCACCTAACCAATAAATTGGACCAATGCACCGGGGATCCATCCAATCTTACCACCCTTATTTTCATGAGCATTTTCCCTACTGTTCTACCATTGAATAGGCTGTGCATTATTAAGCTATAAAACATGGCTGGAAGAAAAATAAGGCTCTCCAATCCTATTTGTGTCCAACTATCGTCAAACACATATCCTATGGCCGTTCCAATCACCTGCACAAGCACGGCATATAGGTATAGTATAAATCCGTCGATTAAAAAAGCTACGATCCTTTCACCAATACCAACAATTTTATAATCTAGGTTAACATTTTGCGTTGTATTGATTTGAAGTTTGGACATATTAGTATTATTTTTATTTCTTAAAGGATTATCCCAGTATGCGTGAGGCAGCTTTTGTGAAGCAAAATAAAGAAAAATGGATAGCATTTGAAAAGGCTATCAACTATAATGCCCACATTAGCCCGGACGAATTTGCCCATGGTTATATTCAACTGACCAACGACCTTGCCTACGCACAGACCTATTACGCGGAAAGCAAGACTTTATTGTACTTAAATTCCTTGGCATCCCAGGCACATCAAAAAATATATAAAAACAAAAAGGAGAATCGGAATAGAATAGTGGATTTTTGGAAAACGGAATTCCCGCTTTTCTTTAGGCAATATCACAAAACCTTGGGTATCGCCTTTCTAATTTTTATGATTGCCGCTGCTATAGGTAGTGTATCCGCAATGAACGACGATACCTTTGTAAGATTGATTTTAGGTGATGCCTATGTTAACGAAACCCTCAACAATATTGCCAATGGAGACCCAACGGCCATATATAAAGGAGGTAGTGAAATTGGTACTTTTTTAGGGATTACCATTAACAATATAAAAGTAGCCTTTATGGCCTTTTCCTTTGGGGTAATTACCAGTATTGGCACCGCCTATATTCTATTCAGCAATGGCGTAATGCTGGGAGCATTCATTACTTTTTTTTACACTCAGGATGTCTTTTACCAAGCAAACAAACAGATTTGGCTACATGGAACCATAGAAATTTCCGTCATTATCATTGCTGGGTGTGCCGGATTGATCATGGGCAATAGTATCCTGTTCCCCAAAACATATTCCAGACGCGCTTCCTTTATGAAGGGTGCCAAGGATGGATTAAAGGTGGTGGTCAGCACCATTCCCTTTTTTATAATTGCCGGATTTATAGAAGGGTTTATTACCCGCTATTCCAATATGTCCCCTTGGTTGGCGTTTTTAATTATAGGCTGTTCCTTACTCCTGATTCTTTTTTATTATATCATTTATCCCATTTTGTTAAACCAATCTTATGCAAGTCAAAAACCAGGAAAAATTTATTGAACTTAGAGTCGATAGGGACTTTGGGGATATCATCAATGTTTACTTCGAATTCTTCAAGCAAAACCTTAAAAAATTCACCAATGTTTTCCTAAGCTACAATGGAATTTTCCTAATAGGGCTATTGATCGTTAGCTACTTACTGGTATCCGGAGTAATAGGCCTAATCACCGATAACCAAAATACAGTCCTGGATACAATAGGTTCCGGCAGTGAAGCCTATATAATGTATTTTATCTTTGGAGGAGTTTTGTTCTTTATAATTTTTTTAATGGTAGCCGTGCTAAATTATAGTCTCAGCACTTCCTATATGATAAAATACGAAGAGCGAAAAGGACAGAATTTTGATAAAACCGACGTTTGGCAAGAAGTAAAAAATAATTTGGGAAGCATTGTTATTTTTATTTTGATAGTGATACTGCTTTTTTTTGGTCTTATGATCGCCGCCGTAATCTTGACCTTTATTCCCTTGGCAGGAATGCTTGCACAATACGTAATTCAATATTTCATAATGGCATGGGTCGGCGTATCATTTTTTGTTATGCTAAAAGAAAAAAGAGGTGTTACGGATGCCCTAGGGGAGGGCTGGAACTTGGTGACCAAGAATTTTTGGAGATCGGTAGGGGTTAATTTTATCCTAGGATTTTTGATCGGTCTTTTGTTTATGGTCGTTATTATGATTCCAGGGATTCTTATAGGTATCTATACTTTTCACGTAGTTCAAAATGATGTAGATCTGGGAGCTTCTGTGGTACCCACCATCATTTACACTTTAGGGACTTGCCTATTCCTTATCATAGGGGTTTATTCACAATGTTTATCACAGTTCGTAAATGGACTCTTGTATTTTTCACTGCACGAAAAAACATATAATTTAAATTCAAGAAGCAAAATAGACCAAATAGGCCATCAAGACCAGTGATAAGATTAGTTGCCACCTTTTATTGTTTTTTCATCCTATTCCCCGGTTTGGCCCAAGGGGAAAAAGATTCGGTACCCTTACCCCAAGATACCAACACTAAATTGGTGTTGCGGACATTGGATGAAAATCTTTCCGAAAAGTATCAGGGAAAAGAATTCAACTATGACATCAAGGACGGGGATTCACAAAATTTACTGGCCCGCTTTCTCAATTGGGTGATGAACGGACTCAGGAATGTTTTTGGTATTGACATTCCACCAAGGATTACCCAACTGATGGAATATCTAATTTATGGGTTAATGGGAGCTTTGGCCATCTACTTGCTCATACGATTCCTGACGGGAGAAAACGCTTCGTCAATATTTAGGAAAAAGGAGGCCCCGGCCATAAATCTTAACCTGGCAGAAGAACATATAGAAAGTTTGGATCTGGAAGCGCTGATAAGTGATGCCATACAACAAAAAAATTACAGATTGGCCATTCGCTATCATCATCTAAAGGTATTAAAAACACTGTCCCAACATCAAATCATTGAATGGCATTATGAAAAAACAAATCAGGACTACGAAAAGGAAATAATAGTCCCGGAAACCAAATTGCTATTTAAGGATGTATCCTATCTGTACGACCATATTTGGTACGGGGAACAGGAAATAGACGAGTTTAAATACAAGGCAGCCCAAATGAAGTTTGTACACCTAAACAATATAAGTACCCATGGATAAGCGTTCCAAAATAATCCTCGGGTTGTTTCTTGCGGTACTTATTGGTATTGTGGTAACCGAGGTTGTTCGCCCCAAGCCGGTGAACTGGAGGCCTTCCTATACATCCTCGGACAAAATTCCCTTTGGATGTTATGTATTGTACAATGAACTTCCAGAATTATTCCCGGGACAAAAAATACATACTTCCAACCAAAGTTTGTACAATATCTTGGCGAACCGGGATCCCACCAGCGCCTCCAGCTATTTATTGATCAATGATTTCTTGGAACTTGACAAACAGGAGGTCAATAAATTACTTCAATACGTACAGGACGGCAATGATACCTTTATTGCTGCTTCCAATTTCGGGACCTACCTTTCGGATACCCTAAATATTGAAGTTGAAACCCAATACACCATTACGGAGGATACTGTACGGATAAGTCTTGCCAACAGTACATTTTCCAAACAAAATTACCCCTTAAAACGGGGAGTTTACAATACGCATTTTACTTCGGTAGATACATTGAACTCAACGGCCTTAGGGTATATCGCATTTAATTCGGAACAGGGGCCTTTACCAACTGCATCCATAAACAAAAACAAGGCACTAAATTTTGTAAGGGTAAAATTCGGCAAGGGCCATTTTTACCTCAACACTACTCCGCAAACGTTCACAAACTACTATATGCTGAGGGGCAATCAGGAGTATGTGGCACATGCCCTTTCCTATCTTAAGGATATAGATATTTTTTGGGATAATTATAAAAAATCCGGAAGAATCGTAATAGATTCCCCTATGCGCTTTGTACTTAACCAAGAACCCTTAAAATGGGCTTATTATCTCAGTATGATGGGATTATTGATCTTTATAATATTTAAGGCGAAGCGGGAACAACGTATCATTCCAATAATAAAACCTTTGAAAAATTCATCCATTGAATTTGCCAAAACCGTTGGAGGGCTGTATTATGAGCATAGGGATTATACAGATTTGATCATCAAAAAGATTAATTTTTTCCTGGAATATATTAGAAGTACTTACCACCTAAATACCGAAGCTATCAGTGATAAGACTGCTATGGATCTAGCGGGAAGGTCGAATAAACCACTCATAAAAGTCAAGGAGCTTTTAGATTTGATTGTACATCTTAAAAACAAGAAACATCACAGTGAACAGGATGTAATTCACCTGAACAAATTATTGAATCAATTTAAAAAATAATACATGGAAGAAAGTCAGCAAGGGGAAGACCACCAACCGTTGGAGTTTAAAAATAGGATAGACCTAGGTCAACTACAGACATCGGTGGCGCAGATAAAAACGGAATTGGGAAGAGTCATCATTGGGCAACAGGAAATGATAGAACTACTTATTATCTCTATCCTCGCCAATGGACACTCCCTAATTGAAGGGGTTCCCGGAGTAGCCAAAACCGTTACAGCCAAACTTTTGGCAAAAACTATGAACGTAGACTTCAGTAGGATCCAATTTACGCCGGATCTAATGCCGAGCGACATTTTGGGTACGTCTATCTTTAACGTAAAGACTTCGGAATTTGAGTTTAAAAAAGGCCCCTTATTTTCCAATATTATTCTTATAGATGAAATAAATAGAGCCCCCGCCAAGACGCAGGCAGCTCTGTTTGAGGCAATGGCCGAACGCCAAATTACCATGGATGGACTAACTTATGAAATGCGGCCGCCATTTTTGGTATTTGCCACCCAGAATCCTATAGAACAGGAAGGTACTTACCGACTTCCAGAGGCACAATTGGACCGATTTCTTTTTAAAATCAAAGTGAACTATCCGTCCTTGGAAGAAGAGATAGAGATTCTGGAAAGTAAACATCGCCAAAAAAACCAGAACTTGGAAAGCATAATAACCTCAGTGCTTAGCGCTGCCCAAATAGCCAGCTACCAAGAGGTTATCAAGGAAATTATAATAGAGAACAATTTAATGAAGTACATAGCAGGAATTGTCCATAATACACGTAACAATGGCAATCTATACCTCGGGGCCTCTCCAAGGGCTTCCATTGCTATCATGGACGCCTCCAAAGCGCTGGCAGCTATTAACGGGCGAGATTTTGTAACCCCGGATGATATTAAAAAGGTGGCATCCCCAATATTGGGACACCGGGTTATATTGACACCAGAAAGGGAAATGGAAGGATTTACCCCGGATAAGGTGATAAAACAAATTTTGGAGACTATTGAAATTCCAAGATAAAAATCAAAGCCTATCGGCCCAAAAATTCATCTTAGCTACCTCAAGCAAATGAAAAAAATCCTGAGAAACATCTATCTACAAAAAAGATTCTTTATTGTATTTACTGGTTTGGTCTTTGGTTTTTTGATCTCCTATATGGTACCGGACATTTTGGGGGCACTAAAATTGTTGTTCTATGTTTTTGTCCTATTTGTTGCGGTCGATATTATTTTGGTATTCGCCTCCAAAGGCAGAATCAAAGGTATACGTTCGGTTCCTGAAAAACTTTCCAATGGGGATGAAAACGAAATTAAAATAAGCGTGTCCAATTCATATTTGTTCCCCGCCGGATTGAAAATTTTGGATGAAGTCCCCCATCAATTTCAAAAGCGCGATTTCGGAATTTACACTACTCTTGGGAAAGGAAAGGAAAAGGTTTTTAAGTATTATCTGAGACCTACCGAAAGAGGAGTATATTCTTTTGGGAATTTAAATGTCTTTGCCCACTCCCCTATTGGTTTCATTTGCAAAAAGTACACTTTTGGCAATGAGCAGCAAGTCCCGGTGTACCCCTCCTTTCTACAATTGCGGAAGTACGACCTTATGGCCTTTTCCAATAAACTCTTCGAATACGGCCTTAAAAAAATTCGCCGTATTGGCCATACCATGGAGTTCGAGCAAATAAAGGACTATGTCCTAGGAGATGATATCCGGAACATCAACTGGAAAGCAACGGCTAAAAAAGGCGGCTTGATGGTTAATCAGTACCAGGATGAAAAATCACAACCTATTTATTCCATAATAGATAAGGGCAGGGTAATGAAAATGCCTTTTAACGGACTTAGCCTACTGGATTATGCAATCAACGCTACATTGGTCATTTCGCACATTGCCCTTAAAAAGCAGGACAAGGCCGGAATGTTTGCCTTTGGTAAAAAAATTGAAAATAGGGTAGTTGCAGAAAGACGAAGCTCCCAAATGAACCTTATTTTGGAAACACTCTACAATTTGGAAACCAATTTTGAAGAAAGTGATTACAGCCGACTATACGCCGATATTAAAAGGCATATCCCCCATAGAAGCCTGCTCTTACTCTATACCAATTTTGAGACCTTGGATGCCCTGCAGCGACAACTACCCTACCTACAAGCTGTTGCCAGGGAACATTTATTGGTGGTCATTTTCTTTGAAAACACCGAATTGATCAAATTTACGGAAGAAAAAGCCGAGACCATTCATCAAATATTTGAGAAAACAGTTGCCGAAAAATTTATTTATGAGAAGAAGCTTATCGTTAACGAATTAAGGAAATACGGAATTCAAACCATTCTAACAAAACCGGAGCACCTGACCATAAATACCATTAACAAATATTTGGAAATAAAAGCACGGGGACTTATTTAGTATTAAGAATACATCAATTCCTTTGGATATCCATTTCCCAACTACCAAAATCCATATTTTCTTGGGTTATATGGACCAACATCTCATTTCGCTTTCTATGCTTCCGCTCCGAAAATATATCAATAGTGATTCCAATGGAAACCCCACCCAATACCGTAGCCGCAAGATCCCTATTATCCCATCCACTATATTTATACTCATCATATGCCTCTTTGGCCAAGCCTGCCAGCAAACTTGAAGTTACGGAACCGGCAATTCTCCAATAGCGGTTACCTCCCGATAAGCCATCCGCTATATCTGCTCCAATAGCACCACTTAGGGTACCTGCCGTAAAATGTTTCACCTTATCCTTTTCCAGTTGTGCACACAATGGCATGGAGCACAAAAAAAACATAAACCCAACTATAACATACTTCATCGGCCACAAAGATACTAATGCCAATACAAAAACTCTTAAATGGGGATTTATAAAAAATATGTATCTTAACAAGAGTTAATCAATATTAAAAAAATGAATTCCAATTATACCCGCATATTTTCAGGAAATTTTATTTTGGCCCAGACCATATTCAACCAACTCAAGGCCATAGGCATAATACCGGTTATAAAGGATGAATCCGAATCTGGAAGATTGGCAGGTTTTGGATCGAGCATCCAAGGGAACCAGGAAGTTTTTGTCCATGCCGATGAGTTGGAAAAAGCGCAAAGTATTGTCCAAGAAATTATTGGTGCTTAAAAGTAGGTGTGGACATGAAATTTATCCCTGAATCGTTCTTGACCCTAAGGTTTATACAAATGGCCTAGTCTAAGTTTTTAAAATATCAACTTTGCCCCCTTTGCTTCACAAACAGTTGATCCCTTGTATAACCTACTGGAATTCACTACTTTTAGATAAAATAAAAAATCACTTTTTCATCTCCCCTGTATAAGAGCGATCACAGAATTCCCCTTCGCAATTAAACAGTCCTTATTAAAAAAATTGAAACAACCTATCTTCAGACATGGGTTGACGCATTGTAGCACCTTGGAAATCCAAATTAGATTTAATAGCATCAACATAAAACTTCAACATCATGAAAACAAAACTAAGCTTGTCCATATTCTTGCTAGTGCTATTGGCCATATCCCTTTATTGGAAACCGCAAACCACCCCCGAGGTGTTGGAGGTAACACAGGAAGCCGGTTTTTACTCCATGAAATGTACTGTTGCCAAATATCTTTTGAGCAATGTGGATACCACCCAACAAATTGCCCCCTTATTTGCCAACCTTGGAAATTTACATTTTGGGATAAGTACCAAAGACCAAAAAGCCCAAACCTATTTTGATCAGGGCGTAAAACTTACTTATGCCTTTAATCATGCCGAAGCCCACCGCTCGTTTATGGAAGCTTCGCGACTTGATCCAAAGACCGCCATGACCTATTGGGGACAGGCTTACACATTGGGGCCCAACATAAATGACCCCACGCCCGATGACGAACGAAGAATAAAAGCATATGAAGCAATCTTAAAAGCCAAGAACCTGTCTCAAAACAGTTCGCCCAAAGAAAAAGCTTTAATAGAAGCTTTGAGCCATAGATATAGCGATGATATAACCAAAGAATTATCAGAATTGAACATGGCCTATATGAGGGCCATGGCAAAAGTAGTGGAATCATTTCCGGATGATGCCCATGTACAGACCTTGTACGCGGCATCCATAATGAATACGATGCCATGGAACTATTGGGACCTAGAGGGCAACCCGGCTCACAACACCCTTAAAGCCAAAACTGCGCTGGAAAAGGCCATGGAATTAAACCCCGATCACCCAGGAGCGCACCATTACTATATTCATATGGTTGAACTTCCCAAACCGGACCTAGCCATACCCAGTGCGGATAAACTAGGGTCCTTAATGCCGGCAGCCGGTCATATTGTACATATGCCTTCACATATTTATATTAGGGTAGGAAGATACGCGGATGCAGTAAAAGTTAATGAAGCCGCTATTTTGGCAGATGAGGATTATATCTCCCAATGTTATTCCCAGGGTATGTATCCCTTGGGATATTACCCTCACAATCTGCACTTTCTATGGTCTGCCTCTACACTCCTGGGCAACAGTGACAAAGCCATTAATGCCGCCAAGAAAACTGCGGAAAAGGTCCCAATTGGCGAAATGGCAACTTTGCCATTTTTACAGGATTTTGCCTCCTCACCACTTTTGGCCTATACCCGTTTTGGAAAATGGAATGAAGTTCTTACCATCCCCTTCCCTGGAGATGAATATAAACATCTTAAACTTATTTGGCATTACGCAAGGGGAATTGCCTTTATCAGGAAAAATAATATCAAGGAGGCCAAAGAAGAATTGGAGGCCCTAAGGCTCATGAAAAACGATCCGGAACTAGAAACTGTTCTGGCCAATTACACCAATCCATCTTCAAGTATAGCCCAAATTGCACATGGGGTTGTTTCAGGTGAGTTAGCCAGTGCCATTGGAAATATTCCAGCGGCTGTGCAACACCTAAAGCAAGCTGTATTATATGAAGACCAGTTAATTTACAGCGAACCAACAGCATGGCATATACCGGTAAGACAGACCTTGGGTGCCGTTTTACTAAAGGCCCAAAAATATAAAGAAGCTGAAGAAGTGTATAAGGCAGACCTGGAAATCCTCCGCCAAAACGGCTGGTCTTTAATGGGTCTGTATAAAAGCCTTATTAGCCAAGGTAAAATGGAGGAAGCAAAAAAGATCGAGCAGGAATATAATGATGCATGGAAACATGCCGATATCCCTTTAAAAACTTCTGTATTATAATTGTGCACAACAAAATAACGAAACACGGCTTAAGGAAGTGTGCAAGGTGTTTTAAAAACCCTTTCCCTTTGTGGGAATTATGCAGAAATGAATTTATTGCTCCTCCTACAAATGCTTGGCTTCTTCCTTGGCTTGGGCAAATTCCGCCATCATGTCCATCACAATTTGGGCAGCGGGTTTTATTTCATGGATTAGTGCCGCTACCTGGCCAATTTCCAATTCCCCTTCCTCCAAATCGCCCTCGAACATTCCTCTTTTAGCCCTGGCCCTGCCCAAGAGGGATTTTAGTTCCTCTACCGTTGCACAGCCCGCATAGGCTTTTTGTATATCGGCATAAAACTTATTTTTGATCAAGCGTACCGGAGCCAACTCTTTTAATGTCAATTGTGTGGCACCATCACCCGCCTCTACCACTTTTTGCTTAAACAAGGGGTGTGATGAGGCTTCATTGCTGGCTACAAATCTACTGCCCACCTGAACCCCATCGGCACCCAAAACCATAACGGCCAACATGGCTCTACCAGTAGCAATTCCACCGGCAGCTATTAAAGGGATGCTTATTTTTTCCCTTACCGCAGGAATCAATGTAAGTGTGGTGGTCTCATCCCTACCATTGTGCCCGCCAGCCTCAAAACCTTCCGCTACAATAGCGTCTACCCCAGCTTCCTCGGCTTTTTGCGCAAATTTCACACTACTCACCACATGCACTACAGTGATGCCCCTGTCCTTTAAATAGGTAGTCCAGGTTTTAGGATTTCCTGCCGAAGTAAATACAATCTTTACATCAAGCTCCACTATGATCTCCATAAGCTGCCCAATATCCGGATACAACATAGGAACATTAACGCCAAAAGGCTTATTGGTAGCCATCTTGCACTTCTCTATATGTTCTCGAAGTACCTCCGGATACATGGATCCCGCTCCAATTATACCCAATCCACCGGCATTGGAAACAGTAGATGCCAAACGCCAGCCACTGGCCCAAACCATACCGGCCTGGACTATTGGATATTGAATTCCAAAAAGATCGGTAATTCTATTTCCCATTATTCTTTTATCAATTTAAATTTCTTACTGATTCCATCCACCTTCACATGAATAATATATATGGCCTTGCTTAAATTATCCACAGATATTTGCTCGTTGCCTTGGTTAAATTGCCTTTCCAGGATACGTTTTCCGTAGATGTCATACAGTGTCACTTGGGCATTCCCATAGGTTTCGGGGAGCTGTACTTGAAATGCTGTCTTTGAAGGGTTCGGATATAGGTACCACAAATCATCTTTGCCTTTTGAAATATCGATCCCCAATAGCACCAAGGGTTTGGCGAAATTGGGTATTCCATAACCCATTCGTGAATTTGGATTTTGATAAAGGGAAGAGGATTCCCGTACCATGTCCATAATTTCCATATTGTCTTTATCAGGAAAAGCCTGCCAAAGGGAAGCGATGGCTCCAGCCATAATAGGTGAAGCAAAAGAGGTTCCATTATTTCCCACCAATCTATTGTCCGGCCCAATTACCGTTGCCCCTTTGCCCAAGGCCATCCCATCTGGTTTAATCCTATTATCTACGCTTGGCCCCCTGGAACTAAATGCCACATAGTTGCCGGAGGCATCAACCGCTCCAACCGCAAATACATTGGCATCTGCCGGAGCCGTAATTTTGCCCCAAGAACTATCACCGGAATTCCCTGCAGAATTCACAACCAATATCCCTTTTTCAGTTGCTATACTGGCACCCCGGGAAATAAACGCCGTATTTCCATCCATATCCACTGGGGAATAACTATAGCGTGGATTATCATAAGTACTATAGCCCAAGGAACTGTTAATAATATCTACCCCAAGGCTATCTGCCCGCTCGGCAGCCTCTACCCAATAACTTTCCTCCACTGGTGTTTCGGTAGCGGCATCTTCTGTTCTAAAGAGAATATAACTTGCATCAGGGGCGGTACCAACAAACCGTCCGTCTACAAAACCAGCCATATCGGACAGCACCCTTGTTCCGTGATCATTTCCATTGGTTGCATAAATGTTTGTTGAGCGGGCAACAAAATCGTACCCACCCCATAAATCATTGTTGGCACGTAAACGATCAAATGCCTCCATTTGATCCACATTGGGAAAGCCACTATCCAAAACGGCAATTAAAAATCCCTCACCGGTAAAGTTATTATAGTGCAAGACATCCACTCCCAATTGTTTTACCTGCACATCGCTTTGGCCATAGACAAAATCCGTCTCTTGCTGCAAAAACTTGTTTACCTGGTTATTGGATTTACTTTCCGATGTAATAACCGGGCCAGACCTGGCATTTAACACCCTATCGGCATAAGAAATACGGTCTACAAACTGAAGGTTCGTTAAGGCTGCAATATTGGATTCACTGCCTATAACGTGGACGCAATTGAACCATTTGGACTTGGACTTGACCGTGATGCCGTTTTGCTGTTTTAACTGGGCAATATAGTCCTCGTTGACAGGAACATCCCTTTCGTCTATGGCTATATTGAATCTATTCTTCTTTTGTATTGCCCGTTCCGATAAAATACTTGATGGATTTAAAATGGACTCCTCCACTTGGTCTTTATCATTAAAATATACCCAGGCATGTTCTTGTGCCCTTCCCCAAACCGAGAATATTATAAATAATAAAAGAGTAGCCCTGGCCATTTTAAGAGATTACACCTGAACCTATAAGTTCCTCTCCAATATACCAGGCTACAAATTGCCCTTCCGTAATAGCCGATTGTTTTTCAACAAAATCTACATACAGACCTGCATCCACCCTGTAAAGTGTTGCTTTTTGCAATGGTTGACGATATCTTATCCTTGCCATAACCTCCATGGTCTGATCCACTTCCAATGCCAGATCTGCGCGCACCCAATGCAATTCATCATTGTTCACAAATAGCGTTCTACGGTAAAGCCCAGGATGACTCTTGCCCTGACCAGTATAGATTACATTTTGGTCAACATCGGTTTCAATTACGAACAAGGGTTCTTTGGTGCCCCCCACGTCCAATCCCTTGCGCTGTCCTTTGGTAAAGTAATGGGCTCCTTGGTGCTCCCCTACTACTTTCCCATCGGTTGGTTCATAGTGTGGCTTTTCAGCAAAAAAGGCCAATTCCTCCAGTTTGGAGGCAAACTGGGGAACCGTACTCCCATACTGCTCCAACACAGCTGGAACTTCTACAATTACCCCTTTTTTGGGTCGTAATTTCTGCTGCAGAAACTCCGGCAACCGTACCTTCCCAATAAAACACAATCCTTGGGAATCCTTTTTATCGGCAGTGATCAAATCATTATCAGCAGCTATTTTCCTAACCTCAGGCTTCTGTAACTCCCCTATTGGGAACAAGGTTTTGGCGAGTTGTTCCTGGGATAGTTGACATAAAAAATAGGATTGGTCCTTATTTCCGTCCGCACCTGCCAGCAATCGATAGGTCTCCGTTCCGTCCTCATTTTTTATAATGCCCTTTCTACAATAGTGTCCTGTTGCTACATAGTCTGCTCCCAGCTGCATAGCAATTTTCATAAATACATCAAACTTTATTTCCCTATTGCACAGCACATCGGGGTTTGGAGTTCTACCTTTTTCGTATTCCCTGAACATATAATCCACAATACGTTCTTTGTACTGGGCACTTAAGTCCACTGTCTGAAAGGGTATTCCCAACTTCTCCGCCACTATAAGGGCATCATTGCTATCCTCCAACCAAGGGCATTCCTTGGAAATGGTCACGGAATCGTCGTGCCAATTCTTCATAAAAAGGCCAATAACCTCATAGCCTTGCTCCTTTAATAGATATGCCGTAACACTGGAATCCACACCGCCGGAAAGTCCGACTACCACCTTTTGCATCTGTAATTATTTAATGTTATCCTTAGTCGTTCCAAACCAATTATGACTTACACTGCAAAAATACGAAATTGGAATTTGCTTCCCCCAAAAATACCGTGTAATGACAATTGCCGGGATATGTGCTTACCCAATGATAATCAATTGCCATCCAATAAAGGTATTAAACCTCAGGACAAGCCTATCTGCCGAAAAAGGCAGGCCTGTCTGCCGACAAAGGCAGGCCCTGAACCCAATAATAGGAATCGACCCTAGGGTCGAGGTATTGAACCTAGATCCCGCCGAAAAAGGCGGGATTAGTTCAACTTGTAATTTTAAGTGCGTCTTACTGACTTCTCAAAATTGAGTTTCACTAATAAATTATCTGGACCCATATTAATTTGGCCTTGTGCCTATTTCTTTTAAGCATACCATATTGATAAAAGTGGAGCCCCCCCTCTTAAAGAAGAATAATCAAGTTATAAAAAACACCCATACATCAAAAGAAGCCACTTTAGCATACTAAAAAGAACACTTTACAACTATTAGTTTTATACAGCCTAAAAAAAAACAATCTTTGGAGACCCAAATCTTACCAAATTAAACCAAGCCAATGCTAAAAACCCCGACCAAATGGCCGGGGTTTTTATTGATACCGCCAAAAGGGTATAATACCCCAAGGCTTGCCTCGTAAATTAAAGTTCGTATCCTACGAATGCCTCGCGGGCTTGCCCCGAGGTAGTTTACTTAAGGAATGACTCCGGCACCTTACTACTAGGTTTTAAGCACATCCATAAAATTCAAAAAAAAAGTGCTTGAATAAATCCAAGCACTTTAATTCTATATTAAGTGGATTTCGTCTTATTTCTTGCCTAACTTTTTCTGTTCCTCGGCCTGCTCCATCATTTCCCTCATCTTTTTCTGAAACTTATTTTCCTTTTTAGGCTTCTTTTTATTCTCTTGTATCTGGGCGTGGATCTTATCCTCATCCAAAATAAAATTCTTGATGGCCAACATTATAAAAATGGTGATCAAGTTAGATACAAAATAGTACAAACTCAGTCCACTTGCATAGTTGTTGAAGAAAACCAACATCATCAAGGGGGACAAATACATAATAAATTTCATATTAGGCATTCCGGGTTGGGTCTGCATATTCTGTCCTGTTGTCATCATCATATAAAAGAATATGGCAACGGAGGCCAATATTGGAAACAAACTTACGTGATCCCCATAAAATGGAATGGTAAACGGCAATTGTGCAATGGCATCATAGGAAGAAAGGTCATCTGCCCATAAAAACGGCTTCTGTCTCAATGCAAAGGAAGTTGGGAAAAACATAAACAGGGCATAGAAAATTGGCATCTGCAACAAAGCAGGCACACAGCCACTCATAGGACTTACCCCGGCCTTGTTGTACAATTTCATGGTTTCCTGCTGCTTTTTCATGGCATTGTCCTTGAACTTTTCATTAAGCTCTGTAATTTCAGGCTTCAACACCTTCATTTTAGCTTGGGACAAGTAAGATTTATAAGTGGCCGGTGACATAATAAGTCTTACCAAAATAGTCATGACCACAATGGCAATACCATAAGGCAGGAACGAACTAAGGAATGTATATACAGGGGTAAAGATATATCTATTGATCCATCCAAAAATACCCCAACCGAAGGGAATGGAATCTTCCAGCCCCAATTCCTTGTACTGAGCCAAGACCTTGACATCTGTAGGCCCGTAGTACCAGTTAAAATTATAGGCAAATTCACCACCTTGCAACTCCAAAGGTACCACAGCGGCAAATTCTTTGGTAAATTGTTGGGTGTGACTTTCTTCCTCCACCAAATTTACAGAATTCAATTTCGCGGTTTCAAACTTATTGGCATAGGTAAGTATAGAGCTAAAAAAGTGTTGACGGTAAGAAATCCATTTCACATCCACCTCCGTTTCCTCATCCTCACTACCTTCGGACAACTTACTTATTTTGTCCCCATCGTGGTTATAGGTAACCCTAGTATATCTATTCTCATATTGGATACTTTTGGAATGGCGGATCGCCTTCATCTTCCAATCCAAATCAATGGGTTTGGAACTATTAACAATGCCATTTAAACCTTGTGAACGCACTGTAAAACCAATGAGATATTCGTCTGGTTTCATTTCGTAGCGATACTCCAGAAACTTATCCGCTGCCACTTTGGCTTTCATGGAAAGCACCTGATTGTCACCAGATTTGGAAAGTGTGGGTTCAAAGTAAAGATCATTGGTGTTCAATACCCTGTTGTCCGAAGTACTAAAATTAAGGGCAAAATTGGCATTGCCATCTTTTATTAAATAAACGGGAATGGAATCATAGGTTACGTACCCTTTCATCTTTGCCTCGATTATCTGGCCTCCCTTATTGCTTATTTCCAAAAAAACAACATCGTTTTCCAATACCGTTGTTCCCTCTGAAGGAGCCGTATAACCAAAGGCACCTATAGCACTTTTGTAACTTGCAACGGCCGTAGAATCTTGTAGATCAACTGTTTTTGGTTGGGCAACCTCTTCTTTGGTTACATCGGCTTTTTGCATTTCAGCGGCTTCAAGCTGCTCTTGTTTTGCCTTCTGCGCTTCCAGCTCTTCCGGTGTTGGCTGGTTCTGCCAAAACATAAAAATAAGAATACCAAAAATCAGCACAAAACCGATAATGGTATTAATATCCAATTTCTTTTCCTCCATCTAAAATTTAATTTTAAAATATTATCGGCAGGGATATAAACAACAGCTACGTTCCCAACGGATTAAATCAGCTTGCAAATATATGCCCAATTAGATTATATATGTCAAACTGGCATAGTTTATTGCTTTCCTTCCTTCTGATGTTTTAAGGCAGCTTTAATAAACCCTACGAACAACGGGTGCGGATTGTCTACCGTACTCTTGTATTCAGGGTGATATTGTACCCCAATAAACCAAGGATGGGCAGGCACCTCTACTATTTCTACCAAACCAGTTTCCTTATTTATCCCGGAGGCAACCAGCCCGGCTTCCTCCAATTGCTTTTTATAATTGTTGTTAAACTCATAACGATGCCGATGGCGCTCAGAAATTTCGGAAGCTCCGTGATAGATCTTTTGTACCAAACTATCTTTTTCCAAATGACAGTCCCAAGCTCCCAGTCGCATAGTCCCCCCCTTGTTAACAATATTCTTCTGTTCTTCCATAATACTGATTACCGGGTCAGAGGTGTTTTCGTCCATCTCCGTGGAATTTGCTCCCTTTAGACCTAGTACATTTCTGGAATATTCAATTACGGCCATTTGCATTCCCAAACAAATACCCAAAAATGGTATTTTATTTTCACGGGCAAACTGCACTGCCTTAATTTTGCCTTCTATTCCCCTTTCACCAAAACCTGGGGCTACTAGGATTCCGTCCAGACCCTGCATCTTTTTTTCCACATTCTTGGCCGTAAGATGTTCGGAATGAATTGATTTCACCTTTACCTTTACATGGTTTACCGATCCTGCATGGATAAAGGATTCCAAAATGGATTTATAAGAGTCCTGTAATTCCACATACTTCCCAATAAGACCAACGGTCACCTCATTTTTTGGATTCTTGTGCCACTGTAAAAATTGGTTCCAATTTGTAAGATCGGGCACTACATTGTCCGGTAGTGCCAACTTTTTTAAGGTTACGGTATCCAATCCTTCCTCTTGCATCAATATAGGTACATCATATATGGTTGATGCATCAATGGATTGTATAACCGCTTCCCTTTTTACATTGCAAAAAAGTGCCAATTTTTCCTTTAAGTCATCCGGAATCTCATGTTCTGTTCTACAGACCAAAATATCTGCCTTGATACCGCTTTCCATTAAAGTTTTTACGGAATGTTGGGTAGGTTTGGTTTTTAACTCCCCAGCTGCAGAAAGATAAGGCACCAAGGTTAAATGAATAACAATCCCATTATTATCGCCCAACTCCCACAGCAACTGGCGTACAGCTTCAATATATGGCAAGGATTCTATATCCCCAACAGTACCCCCAATTTCGGTAATGACAATATCATAATCCCCACTTTTCCCCAATAACTGGATACGCTCCTTAATTTCATTGGTGATATGAGGCACTACCTGAACCGTTTTTCCCAAAAATTCACCTCTGCGTTCCTTTTCAATAACACTTTGGTAAATTCTTCCGGTGGTTACATTATTTGCCTGTGAAGTCCTAACATTCAAAAAGCGCTCGTAATGACCCAAATCCAAATCGGTCTCTGCACCATCATCGGTAACATAGCATTCGCCATGTTCATAGGGATTTAAAGTTCCCGGATCAACATTTATGTAAGGGTCCAATTTTTGAATAGTGGTTCTATAACCCCGAGCCTGTAACAATTTGGCAAGAGAGGCTGCTATAATCCCTTTTCCGAGGGATGAAGTAACCCCACCGGTTACAAAAATATATTTAGTCTGCGACATGAAGCGTTAGGTTGAATTCGTAACGCGAGCAAAAATACGAATTGCTATAACAATTCATGGGTATTATTGGGGAAAATCTTTTTGAATTTTGCGAATTAAGCCCTCAAGTCCATTAATTTTAATTTCCAGCATGGCCCGTAACAAATTTCCCAGCTTTCCCTCTGGAAAACCGCTTTGTTGAAACCACACCAAATAAGGTTCGGGAAGTTCCACCAAATATCTTCCCTTAAATTTACCAAATGGCATTCTATAATGGGCCAATTCTATTAATTGCCTCTTGTCCGGAACTACATTCATACTAAAGATTCTATCCAAAGATAGGACCTTCAAAGATGCAACCCAAGCATTTGATCAAAATCCAATACTAATTTTATACCAAACGTATTTTCAACATTCCCATAGGGAATTTCGTATTTTTAAGACAAATCCCCTATCTTTAAACACGTATAATTTACATTTATAAATTTTAGCCTTGGATTTGGCTTTATCAACAATTTGGATTGATCATTCTGATATTAGGTAGTTCAATATATCCGGAAAATATCATCTAAGAACCTTTTTAAAAACCATACTGGACCTTCATATAAAAACACATAGATGAAACGAAGAACATTTATAGGAACCTCAGCAGCCGCGTCGGTTGGCCTACTGGCTTGCAAAAATGGAAATGCCATGCAAACAAACACAAAAATTGAAGCAAAACTAAACAACAACATTAATCACAGCGTTTGCTATTGGTGCTATGGGAGCATCCCTCTTGAAGATTTTCTAAAGTCCCTAAACGAATTGGGAATAAAAAGTATAGACCTTATTGGTCCTAAAGACTGGCCCTTGCTAAAGAAGTACAATATTAATTCCTCCATGTGCAACGGGGCCGAAATAAGTCTTACCGAGGGTTGGAACGACCCCAAATATCATGAAACTTTGATTAATAATTACACAGAGATGATTCCCAAGGTAGCGGCCGCAGGTTATACCAATCTTATCTGTTTTAGCGGCAATCGAAGGGGAATGGATGATGCCGTTGGACTACAAAACTGTGTAGACGGATTAAAGAAGATTATGCCCCTTGCCGAAAAACACGGGGTGGTAATCCAAATGGAATTATTGAATTCCAAGGTGAACCACGAAGATTATATGTGCGACCACACCGAATGGGGGGTGGAATTATGCAAAAAATTAGGGTCCGATAATTTCAAACTGCTTTATGATATTTACCATATGCAGATAATGGAAGGCGACATTATTCGGAACATCCAAGACTATCATTCGTACTTTGGGCATTACCACACCGGTGGAAATCCCGGACGAAATGAAATTAACGAAACTCAGGAACTATATTATCCTGCCATCATGAGGGCTATTCTGGCAACAGGTTATAAAGGACATGTGGCCCAAGAATTCATCCCCACTTGGGAGGATAAAATAGCCGCCCTAAAAGAGGGAGTGACCATTTGCGACGTATAAAGTTAAATATGGTGAACGGGATACTTTTGAAAAGGTATCCCGTTAATTGTTTAGTGCTTTTCCTATCTTTTTGTTCCAAATTAATTGCTGAACGGTATCCCTGGAAAAATTGGTCTCTGAGTCATATTGGTTCTGATAGTCGTTTAGCTCACGGAGCACATTCCTATATATCTCTTTAACCTCCGCCTTTGCATTGTTGGTGAATTTGGTCCTGGCCAGTATTTGTCTCAATTTTCGGGCAAACACTTCGGAAATATCAAAGTGCAATTGTTCATGGCTCAGGATGATCGGGTTGGCCAATTTAGGCTTGTACCACGATTTATCCGAATAAAAATAAGTATCCACCTTAAAATCAAGTTCCATTGCATCCTTGGTCCCTTGTGCAGAAAAACTATAGGAGATACCACTGGCCGTAATAGCCGCGGCACTGGAAATACCGGATGGCCTCCCCTTGAAATCGGACCAGCTTAATTTTTTTTCCGGGGTCCATAAAATCAACTCATCTTCCTGGGCATAGCCCAAATGGGACATAAGCCATATAAGAAGCCATACTACTTTCGTTAAAGTTCCCACTGAAAAATGATATTCCTTACTATAGATGGATGCGGGCTATTATGCACAGGATATGTACTTGCCGCATGCTTAAAATTTCTTCCGTATTTACTAGAAACAATCTTGGCGATCCGTCTAGGATAGACCTCCATATGCTTTTTGGATCCGGTAGGGAAGTCCTCCGATTCCATCCCCATCAATTCACAGCTCGTGCCAAATCCATCTGCAAAGGTTAGTTTCGCTTTCAACGGAATCAATCCTTAAGTTCTACAATATTCATATTCTCAAATCCGAGGATGTAGGAAGCCCTGTTGTAATACCCGGATGAGATATCTTTGTTAAAATTGAATTTGTTGCCCACATATTCGGTTTCACCAACAAGTTTGGAAGCACTTACCAAGTCTTCTTTATAAGCCAATTTTAGAAGTAGGTCATAAGTAAGGTCAAATCCGCGAATTGCGTAAGCATCCGGTTCCGCACCATACCTCTTCCTATATAATTTCACAAAACTATTCTCCCCAACTTCCCTGGATGCAGAAGGGTAGGTAAATCTTAAATTGGAAAGATGGGCGTAGGAAACAATTTCACTTTCAAAGGCCTTGTTCTTATCCGTGGTAAAAAGGCGTATGCTAATATCCTCATTTATCATTGAATTAAGCAAAGAGCCTACGTGATAAACCACATTTGCCTGATCAGTTTCCAAAAACACCCAATTCTCCGTCTCCAAAGAAAATATTTTGGTGATTTTCTGGATATCCACTGAACGATCTTCCTTTAAAGCCACTATTATAGCCCCAGGAAACTTCATTAACAAAGCAGATTCGGTAGCCTTGTTCTTTTGATCGGCAATTATGATAACGTTTTCATTTGTCCTTAGTCCCTCTACATAGGTCATCATATGTTCCTGCATGACCTTTTCCGAAGGAAGGGCGAAAAACACATTGTTCAAACTTAAATCGCTTTTATCCGATAAAGGCGCAACCACGGGCACTCCATATTCAGAGGCCTGCAGCGCTACCTCTTTTAGGGATTGGGTCTCCAAAGGCCCGAAAATTGCCGATACCCCCATTAAATTCTCCTTTTGCAATATGCCCTTGGTGCGATTTAGGTTCAATTGGGTATCATAGGTTTTAACATCAACGGAGATTCCGAGTTTGGCTATGGAATCCAAGGCAACCATGGCCCCGGAATAAAGTCCCAAACTATATTTTACATCCTTTCTGTTCTCAATGGCACTTTTGGTAGCTGCATTGTCGTTTAGATCCAATCTGTCCAATCTAAAAGGCAAAAGAAATACCAATTTTGGGCGGTTTAGCGTATTGATGCTGTCCTTTAAATTGATCTTATCCAGGATAAGGGCATTTTTTACATCAAAATTCCCTGTTTGGGCCTTGGGAAGCTTCAAGACCATACCAGCCTTTAATCCATCCTTTAACTCTGGATTTAGTTCCAATAACTCCGTATAGGTAACACCAAATTTGCGCGTAAGTGAAAACTCGGTTTGCTTTGGTTTCACCTCATAGAAATTGTAATTATCAATATTGACCTCACCAGTCTCAATCTTTTTCGCCGGAATCCTTAGGACCATACCTTCCTTTAACCCTCCCCGTTCTTTTATTTCAGGATTCAAGGCTATTATTTCGTTGGCCGTTAATCCAAATTTTTTCTCCAAACTATAAAAAGTTTGCTTGGCCGGAACCGTATATGAATTGTACAGTTGGGTATCCTGATCCTCAATGGAGCTCCCCAGTATCTTGGGCAATAGCAACTCTTGCCCAGAGGACAGATAATCGGTTATTTTGGACAATTTAGGATTTAACACCAGTAAGCTATCTATGGTAATCCCGTACTTATTGGCTATACTCCAACGCGTTTCCTTGGGTTGTACCGTATAGATTTCATAATTTTCTTCAATGTATGCCTTTTCGGATGGGTCTACCCTTTTATACTTGGGTATCTTAAGAATCATGCCTTTTTTCAATTGAACGGAGTACAGCTCTTTATTGTACCGTTTAATTTCATCCTCCGAGATATTGTACCGTTTGGCAATTCCGAACAAGGTTTCCTTTCTTTTGGTCTTGTGCGAAGTATATCCTATTGGCTCCCGATGCTTAGGGTTGGACTCGTCAACTTGTAATGCCTGCAATAAGGCATCTACCTTTGAAACGCTATCACTTTTTACACCCGCGCCATTGGAAGATGGTATTACCAAAATAGTATTGGCCCTTAGAGCCTGGCCCTTTTTTAGCTCCTTGTTATAATGTAATATTCCTTGCTCGCTAACATTGTATCTTTTTGCGATACTTTCCAATGTTTCCCCCGATTTAACGGAATGGGTAGTGAATTTTTGTGCAATTGCATTGATGCTCACCAACATTAATAAAAATGTCGTCAATATTAATTTTCCAAATATTTTCACAAGTATAGATTTTATTTGTTCTATTTAAAATATGCCATGTACAAAATTGAGAACGAACATAAATACAACAATGTTATAATTAAAACTAAAAAATAATGCACAGCCGGAAATTCATAATTCCTTGGTACTAGCTCTCAAATTATTCCCATTCGATCGTTGCAGGTGGTTTGGAACTAATATCATAAACCACTCTATTTACACCCCTAACCTTATTGATAATGTCGTTGGAGGTTTTTTGAAGGAACTCATAGGGTAAATTTACCCAATCGGCCGTCATACCATCCGTGCTTTCCACCGCTCTTAAAGCTACACATTTTTCATAAGTCCTTTCATCTCCCATTACACCTACACTATTCACAGGCAAAAGCATAGCCCCTGCTTGCCAAACCTTATCATAAAGTCCCCATTCCTTTAATCCGTTGATAAAGATGGCATCTACCTCCTGCAAAATAGCCACTTTCTCGCGTGTAACATCCCCAAGGATGCGAATGGCCAAGCCTGGTCCAGGGAAGGGATGCCTTCCCAACAACTCCTTATCTATTCCCAAACTGGCACCAACACGCCTAACCTCATCTTTAAACAACATTCGTAAGGGCTCCACTACCTTCAATTTCATATAATCTGGCAATCCACCAACATTATGATGACTTTTAATGGTGGCTGACGGACCTCCCGTGGCAGAGACAGACTCTATAACATCGGGATATATTGTTCCTTGTGCCAACCATTTTGCATCTTCCACCAAATGGGATTCATCATCAAAGACCTCAATAAAGACCCTTCCAATGGTCTTTCTTTTCTTCTCAGGATCACTTTCCCCTTCCAGACTATCCAAAAAACGTGCCGAAGCGTCAACACCCTTCACATTTAATCCCATTCCTTCATATTGGTCCAATACCGATTGGAACTCGTTTTTCCTCAACAGTCCATTATTAACGAAAATACAGTGTAAATGTTTTCCAATTGCTCTGTGCAATAAGACTGCGGCTACTGTGGAGTCCACCCCCCCGGACAGCCCAAGTATTACCTTTTCACCTCCAATTTTAGCCTTTAATTCCGCAACGGTAGTTTCAACGAAAGAATCCGGGGTCCATGTTTGGGCCACCCCAGCTATATGGACCAAAAAGTTTTCCAACAATTTCTTCCCATCGGTAGTATGATATACTTCCGGATGAAATTGAATGGCATAGGTATCTTCCCCTTTTAACTTATAGGCCGCATTTTCCACATCATGGGTACTTGCCAATTTAATGGCTCCTTCAGGTAATTTTTTAATGGTATCGCTATGGCTCATCCAAACCTGGCTTCCTTCAGAAATCCCTTGAAAAAAGGATTCACTGTGATCTATAAAGGACAATTTTGCCCTGCCGTATTCACGGGTATTGGAAGGAGCCACATTGCCACCGTTAAAGTGCGCCAAATATTGGGCTCCGTAACAAACTGCCAATAGAGGTTTCTTCCCTTTGATCTGGGATAGATCAGGATGTGGAGCATCATCCCCCCTAACAGAAAAAGGCGATCCAGAAAGGATAACAGCCTTGTATTCCGATAAATCTTCGGGCAAATGGTTGTACGGTTTTATTTCGCAGAAAATATTAAGTTCCCTGACCCTTCTAGCGATGAGCTGCGTATACTGGGAACCAAAATCTAATATGAGGACGTTATTTTGCATGGGCAAAAATAGTAATTTGAAATTTTTGAAAAAGTATCTTTTGGGTATAATAATCACAAAACTTATAAACAGCAAGTTATTGGGGAGGCTATTTGTCGATATAGCCTATTAAACTAAGGCTTCATTAAAGCCGTAAAAAACACAAAAATTGCCTGTAACCCACAACAACCCAATTGGAACAGGGTGAAAATTTGGCTCAATTGCAAAGATTTTTTAATATAAGCACAAAAAAAGCCCGGTAACCAACCGGGCTTACTAATCAAAACCAACCTAAACCAATTAACTAATTATTAGTACTCACAATTTCCTGAGAAATTATTTTCAAATTCATAGCAATTTATATCTATAACACCTGAGAAAAGAAATACCCTACTCCAACATTTATTTTTATCTTTAATAAACCTAAAAAAGTTTATCATGGCCACCGATTATTTAGAGGAAATAAGGGAAGAACTACAAAAGGCCCCCAAGGAAAAAGACCATCCCTTTCGTTTTTTCACGCTTGCCACTGTAGGGTTGGACCAGGTAGCCCGTTTACGCACTGTCGTATTGAGGGAAGTTTCCGAAAATCTACTACTGATTTTTTATACCGATAAGCGCTCAAAAAAAATTACCCATATAAAAGAAAACAAAAGGGTTAGCCTACTCCTATACCATCCAGGTAAACTGCTTCAATTAAAAATCGAAGGCACGGCCACCTACAAAGATGACGATGCCACCAAAGAGCAATATTGGAGCAAACTGGACAGCTACGCAAAAAAGCAATACACTACTAGCAGGTCTCCTGGGAGTAATTTAATCAACCCCCAAAATCTTGAATATTTGAGTGAAGAAAACCATTTCTGTCTTGTAGAGATTACACCCTACAAAATTGAATATCTAAAGTTAAGTCAACCCCACCATATTAGGGTCCGATTCTCCAAAGTAGGTGTACAATGGGAAAGTGAATACTTGGTGCCCTAACACCATTCTAGGCCATGGAATCCAATATCATCGAGATATCCTTCTCCGTGGTATCCGGATTAATAAAACAAAAACGAGCCACCGTTACATAAACACCCTTTTGTCTATACTTGGTGGGCGTTACAAGGGCAAAACCTTCCCGGTGATTTTTATAGGTCCATTGGGTATAATCTTCTGGAGACCATCCCTTTCTTCTAAACAAAACACAGGAAAGACTTGGCTCCCTTACCAATTCCACCAAGGGGTGCCTATTTATTAATTCCCCTGCCAAATTGGCCAACCCAATACCCTGATCAACTGCCCATGAATATTTATCGGTCCCGTGCATGGCCAGTGAAAACCAAAGCGGCAATCCCCTGACCCTACGTGTCAATTGTATTTGATAATCCGAAGGGTTAAAACCATGGGCACCCTCATCCTTAAATATTTCCAAATAGGAACCTTCCTGCGAATGCGCTTCCTTGGCCAATTCCGGATTTTTATAAATTATGGCCCCACAATCATAGGGTGAAAAAAGCCATTTATGCGGGTCAATGGTAATACTATCAGCCCTTTCTATCCCTTGAAACAAGGGCCGGGCCGATTTAGAGGCCAAGGCGCCCCCTCCATAGGCGGCATCCACATGGAACCAAAGGTTTTCGGTCTTGCAAATTTCGGCAATACCGGACAAATCATCTATTATACCAGCGTTTGTGGTACCCCCAGTTGCCACAACGGCAAATAACCTATCCCTTTGTTGGGCATCCAAGGAATTTAATCTTTCACTTAGGGCCTCTGCGGTCATCTTTTCCTCGGTTTCCACCAAAAGCACATCACAATCTATAACCTTGGCCATCGACTTTACCGATGAATGGGCTCCGGAAGAGGTTATGATCAAGCCTTTTTTATTCACATTCCCCGGATTCTTCCTCCAATTTTCCCTAGCAGTTACCATGGCCGATAAATTGGCAGCCGTTCCGCCGCTGGTAAATACCCCGAACGATCCCTTTGGCAAACCAGTTAAGGTCACCAACCATTTCATAGCCTCGTTTTCGCAAAATATACCCCCTGCCCCTTCCATCCAATACGCTCCGTGAATACTTGATGCCGAAGTTACCAGATCGAACATGACCGCCGCTCTTGTAGGTGAGGCCGGTACAAATGCCAAATGTCTGGGGTGATCAATAGGTACGGTAGCTTTTATAAGTACCTCTTTAAACAACTGAAAAGCCCTTTCCCCGCCTATTCCATCGGGAGTTATTGTTTCCCCAACCAAGCTCTTTAACTCTTCTTCTTTTTTAGGTTTGCCCAATTCAGGAGCTGGATGGGTAATTCGACCAATGGCGTATTTCATGACATCCAATGTCATTTCCACCATTTCAAAGTCTATTTTGTGCATGGACATAGTCTGTTTTTAACAAATATAAGCTTTTTGCCTATCTACAAGTCTGCCCGGAAGTGCAATAAACCAGTGTAGATCAATCCATTTTTACAATGGAAAACTCTCCGGAAAGTGGCCTGAGTGCCTTCATCAAATGCGGAATCAGTCGCTCTCCATACTCTAAATAAAGTTCTGAGAAATTAAGGTTGCGTTCTTGCAGTGATCTATTGGGGAAAAGTTGATTCTGAATATCCGTCATTCTCACTACATGGTCCTGTAACTTCCTTTTTTGCGCCTTCAGCAATCTGGCCTGCAAATTATCCAACCCCTTTAACTGTTTCACCTCCTGAGCTTTAACCGCCCCCAAAAAGGAGGCGTCCGTTTGGGCGGCCAAGTCGTACAATTCCTTGAACTGTTCCTGTAAATATTTTTTTTGGGGTGAAAAATCGATATCAATATTGGATATTTCCCTAATCTTTTTGTTCATAAAACTACTTTGCTTTAAAAAAATATCGGAAAGGGAAATATTCATTCTCCTTAATTTATCCATCTGCTTCCCTGTAATGACCAAGGCCGAATTTCGCAGCAATAATATTGGAAAAGGCACCTTCATTTCCGTAAACATGGGTTTCAATTGCAACCAATACGCCAATTCGCCGCCACCACCTATATAACACAAATTGGGCAAAATCACCTCCTGATAAAGAGGTCTGGTAATGACATTCGGCGAAAATCGCTCAGGATAATTCTCCAATTCCGCAAGAATTTCTTCTTTGCTAAATTCAATTTTAGTATCATTTATATAAAATCTACCATCCTGCTCCACAATCCGCTCACGGACCCCATCGATCAAATAAAAATAATTGATTTCCCTTGGATTGACCTGTATACCATATTTTTCCGGAAGTTGCTGTAGTTGATCTATGGTTTCAACCACCTTATTGTACGTAGCATTTTCCAGCAAATCGCGCTTTACATAAGGTACCAATAAACTCTTTAAGGCCGTATTGTTCCCATCCAAAATAACCAAACCGTGTTCGCCAAAAAGTACATTGGCCAAAAAACGGGTGGCATCCGTAAGGTTATCGTGCTCCAAATATGCCCTACTAAACCATTCCTTAAGTTTACCGGCATTTATACTGTTGCCCATTTCATTGGAAAAAGCCTCTAGGATAGATTCCAGTCCATCGGTTGCCAAAGGCCCTACCGCACCTGAAACATTTTTATTCCATTGTAATTTTTTTCCCTTGAAATTGAAGTAGTTTATTTCATCAAAGTCATGATCTTCGGTCGCCATCCAATAAATAGGCACAAAGTTACTTTCCGGATTGGCCAGCTTCAGTTCTTTGGTCAAATTAATGGTAGATATGATCTTGTACAAGAAATACAATGGCCCGGTAAACAAGTTTAATTGATGCCCTGTTACTACCGTAAATGTAGAGGCTTCCTTAAGGAGCGATATATTCACCCTGGTATCCTCCGAAACATCAACATCCTTATACTGGTTTTTCAGAACCGAATACAGCACTTCACGATGGGCCTTAGGGAAATTTTGCTTGGCTTTGATCTGCTCCGCAAACTGATCTATTTGAGGTGGCCTCCCATAAAATGGGGACAAACATTCCTTCCCATCAAGATAGTCACATATTAAATTGGAAAAATAACCAGTTTTTTTAAAGGGTATACATTCGACTTCCATAGAAATATTGGTAATAGCTGGTAAAGATAAAATTATCCCTTTTTTCAGTTCCTAAAAATACGTTAAGAAGTTTAATATTCACCTTTTTAATATCTTTTTGATAGGCACCCTACCCTATGCTGGATGTGGCAAGTATTATTGAAAGACAACCAATATCACGAATATTCCTTAGATTTGATTCTTGCAAATCAATGGATTAAAATGAAAAAACTGCTACTATCCTTTTTTCTCCTTTCAACCTCCTTGGGTATTTCCCAAAAATTACTATCTCCGTCGGAATTTTTAGGATATGAATTGGGAACAGAATTTACAAGGCACCATCAAGTGGTGGACTATTATAAATATCTGGCCGAAAATGCTTCGGATCGTGTTAAATTGGTGGAATATGGAAAAACCAATGAACGTAGGCCCCTGATCGTTGCCTTTGTTTCTACTTCGGAAAACATGGCAAATTTGGAGAGCATTAGATTGGAGCACATGATGAATACCACGGGCCAGGGATCACCCACCAAGGCCGTCGTTTGGTTAAGTTACAATGTTCACGGCAATGAAAGCGTAAGTTCCGAAGCTTCCATGCAGACCACTTATGAACTTTTGACCAGTAAATCGGCTTATTTGGAAAATACGGTAGTAATCATAGACCCCTGCATTAATCCAGATGGTCGCGATCGATATGTTAACTGGTACAATCAATTCAAAAACACTCCCCACAATATAGACCCCAACAGCAAGGAACACCATGAAGGTTGGCTTAACGGGCGTTCCAACCACTATATGTTCGACCTAAACCGGGATTGGGCATGGCTTACCCAAATTGAGAGTCAACAACGTATAAAAGTTTTCAACCAATGGTTACCACATGTACATGTTGATTTCCATGAACAAGGAGTAAACAACCCCTATTATTTTGCCCCGGCCGCTGAACCCTTTCATGAAGTGGTAACCGATTTTCAACGCGATTTTCAGATTACCATTGGGAAGAACCACGCAAAGTACTTTGATGCCAATGGCTGGTTTTATTTTACAAAAGAAGTTTTTGACCTTTTATATCCCAGTTATGGTGATACCTACCCCACCTATAATGGCGGCATTGGAATGACCTATGAGCAAGGAGGCAGTGGACGTGCCGGACTGGGAGTAAGAACCTTTATTGGGGACACCCTTACCTTACATGACCGTATTGCCCATCATCTTACCACTGGTCTCTCTACCGTGGAAGTAGCTTCCAAAAACACAGAAAAATTAAATAGGGAATTCAAGAAGTTTTATCAGGAAAAAAGTTTCAAATACAAAAGTTACGTAATGAATGGGGATCCCGATAAAATTGATGCTCTTGCGAACCTCCTTAGGTCCCATGAGATTAAATATGGCTGGGCCAAAGAGGGTACTGCCAAAGGCCATCTTTATAGTTCGGGTAAATTGGGCTCCATAAAAACCACCCCATCCAGTTTGGTGGTTTCCAGCGATCAGACCAAAGGCACCCTGGCCCAGGTTCTTTTGGAACCCAGTACAAAGCTAAGTGATTCACTTACCTATGATATAACCGCATGGTCCTTACCTTATGCATACGGCTTGGAGGCTATTGCTTCCCAAGCATTAGTGGAATCTGTACCCTCTGGGGACTGGGAAATTTTCCCTCCCATGTCCGCCAACATCAACCTGGACACCTATGCCTATATAAGCGATTGGTCCAGCATGAAAGACGCCCGTTTTTTAACTGCATTGTTGAATGAAAATATCAGGGTGCGATTTGCTAAAAATCCTTTTCGGGCAGAAGGCAAAAAATTTGACCGGGGGAGCTTGATCATTACCAAAGGCGACAATAAAAACCACAAAGACTTTTTGGAAACCTTGAGTCGCGTTGCGAACAACACTAGGACCATATTGACCCCAGCCAATACCGGATTTGTGGAAAAAGGAAATGATTTTGGTTCCAGCTATGTCCCTATGATTACCGATACCAAAATAGCCATGCTATCCGGAGAACCTGTGAGCACCCTCGAATTTGGGGAAATTTGGCACTTTTTTGAACAACAACTTCACTATCCACTAACTATTTTGGATACCGAATATTACGATGAGGTGGATTTGTCCGAATACGACGTCCTTATACTACCCAACGGTTGGTATAGCCAATTCTTTACCAAGGAGAAACGACAAGAACTAAAGGACTTTGTCTCCAATGGAGGAAAGTTGATTGCCATGGAAGGAGCCATAAAAGGTATAAATGGGGAGAACGGGTTTGCCATAAAGGAAAAGGAAACAAAGAAAGACAGTACAGAGAATATACTCCCATATGAAGATGCGGAACGGGAAAATATTAAAAATGCAATTACCGGAGCCATCTTTAAAACCAAGGTCGACCAAACACATCCCTTGGCATATGGTTATGGCGATCGTTATTTTACCCTTAAATTAAGTGACGATGCCTTTGAAAAATTAGAGACCGGGACCGTGGTCTACTTGGAGAACGCCAATTCAAAGGTTGCAGGCTTTGCTGGTAGCGAGGCAAAGAAAAAAATTGCCAATACAATGGTATTCGGTGTAGAGGAAGTGGGCAAGGGCCAAGTTATTTATATGGTAGACAACCCATTGTTTAGGGGCTTTTGGGAAAATGGAAAACTCTTCTTCGTCAATGCACTTTTTATGGTAAAATAATGCAAGTAGGACCACTTTAGCCCTTTTACCAAACAAGTTCTATTTACTATCGCAACCTTTTAACATATTAATAAAAATCAAAAAAAAACATCTAGTAATTTTACACACCCCTTCCTAACCTAGGCACAAATTTGAATTTTATCCAGATCTTAAAATTGGACCAAAGCGGGCAACCCAATTTTTTGAATGCTTTACCCAAACCATACGATCGGTATAAGAAATAGCAACAACCATAAGATATTGAAACATGAAGAACATTTTTGAGAAAAAAGTAGTAGACGGACTTATAGAAAGAATCAATAAATTAACTCCCAAAAGCAAGGGAATATGGGGCAAAATGAATGTTGCCCAGATGTTGGCCCACTGCAATGTCCCCTATGAAATGGTGTATACCGAAAAGCACCCCAAACCCTACGGACCAATAAAGCTTATGCTTAAACTTTTTGTAAAAAAAACTGTGGTCGGTGAAAAACCTTATAAAAGAAATAGCAGAACTGCTCCAGCCTTCTTAATGGTTGACGAAAGGGATTATGATGATGAAAAGATGCGATTGATAGACCATTTGATCAAAACCCAAGAATTGGGGGAGGATTACTTTCACAATAAGGAGTCACATTCTTTTGGAGCCTTGGGCAAAACGGAATGGAACAATATGTTTTACAAGCATCTCAATCATCATCTGGAACAATTTGGAGTATAGCAAATAAAGGAATATAGCTTTTAGCCACTTAATAAATACCTTCCCAGAGAGCTCTGTATCGTTCCCTGAAAAATGATTTATTATTTGAATATTATTCAATATTTTTACAGATTAATCAAAATACCAATTCCACTATCAATTCCCAATTTTAAATTTCATGAAAAGAATTACAAGTTTCTATCTATTGGCAATCTCCATTTTACTCCTCTCTTGTTCCCAAAAAAACAATAAGTTGGGCGACTTTAAATTGCTGCCACAACTTCAAGAATTTGAAGTGTCCGGTGTTAGTTCAATTTCCCACGATGGCATCCTCAAATTAAAAGCAGAAAACGGGGAAGCAACACCTGTAATCAACAAGGATATTTTAATGCTTGGAGCAGGAGGTAAATATACTTTGATCTACGGGATAGATGACAATCTTGATACTCCTGCCGAAGGTTACACCCTGTCTATTTCCGAGGAACAGATCCATATAAAGGCTAAGGATGAGACCGGATTGTTCTATGCCTTCAAAACCCTGGAACAATTGATGGTAGATGCCAAGGACCAGAAGGTGAACCTGCCACTGTGCCAATTAAAGGATTACCCCCTTTTAGCCTATCGTTCCATACACCTGGATGTAAAACACCATTTGGAAAAAACAGAATACTATTATGAATTGATGGATAAGTTAGCCAGCTACAAGATCAACGGTATTATTTTGGAAGTTGAGGACAAATTGAAATTTAAACGCCAACCTAAAGTTGCTTCCGAAGATGCCTTGAGTATTGAGGAATGGAGAAAGATCAGTGATTACGCCAAGGACCGCCATATAGAAATCAGTCCATTGGTACAGGGTTTGGGACATGCCTCCTTTATTCTAAAGCACCCCGAATACAAGGAGTTAAGAGATAGTCCGGAAAGCGATTGGGCCTTTAATCCACTGGATCCCAAAACTTACGAAGTACAATTTGACCTTTATTTGGACGCAATGGAGGCTTTTCCTTACGGAAGATACCTGCATGTTGGAGGAGACGAGGTACACACTACTGGACGGGGCAGTAAGGAATCTCCTTTAAAACTACAGTTGATGTGGTTGGACAAAGTGTCCAAATTTGCTGAAGAACACGGAAAAATCCCTATTTTTTGGGATGATATGCCTCTAAAACAGGCCGATGTCTACGACCCCATGTTCAAAAAGGAAATGACACAGGAAGAAGTGGATCAGGTTTGGAAGGATAACGAGCACAAGTTATTGGAGTTTCTGGATATCTTCCCTAAGAATTGCATCTATATGCGATGGAACTATAGTTCACCACAAGCCTTGGGGAACATCAAGGCCATGCAATGGTTTACAGACCATGGCATGGAGGTTATGGGTGCCACGGCGGGGCAAACCAGGTGGGTTTTAATGCCTCAGGAAGAAAGTAATATGGAAAACATCCGATCTTTTGCGGTTAGCTCCATAGACAGTGGTCTAAACGGATTGTTATTAACCTTATGGGATGATGATTCACCGCATTTTGAATTGTACATGAGAGGTATCCTGGCCTTCGCTGAATATGCTTGGATAGGTGACAAACGAAATAAGGAGGAAATAAAATCGGCTTTTAGACAAAGGGAATATGGTTACACCATGGCCGATACCAATAAGGCTTTTATCACTGAACTTGAATCCCCAGTGGCCTTTTGGAAAAATGCACTACTTAAAAAGAACCAACGCAATTACCTTCCTAAGATGGAAGACCCCTTGAAAGAGGCCGTTATCGAATTCCCCAACAAAGAAAATATTGGGGCATGGAGCAAGGCCCAGGAGGAACGATTAAAGACTGCCGCCCAAACTTTATCCCTAACCGATAGTATAGCTAAAAAAATAGAGGATGCCCGTGCCCTAGCCTTGAGAAACGATTATAACCTACAAGTATATGCACAGGTAAACAAACTGGTAGGCTTTAGTCCAAAAATATTGCTGGCCCTACAAGATTACGATATGGCGCAAAGTAGGGAAGACATCATAGCCACCGCTTCAAAACTAAAGCAATTGGAGTCGGAATTTGATAGCCTTAGAAAGGAATTGGAAGTGGTATATGGCAAAACCCGTAAATTGAACAAACCGGATAGTTATATTTTAGACCAGGACCATCATGTGCATTTGGCAAATCAATCCTTAAATTTCGATTGGCAATTCTATGCAGAAATGCTGTTCTTTAAAAAGTTGAACCAAGAACTTGAAAAGGAGATTTACATGGAGAATGCAGATTCCCTAAAAAAATAATTTTCCGCCAATATTTACTTCTGTAAAAAAAGGGGTGAAATATCTTGCGCCGATGTTAACAATAATAAGCGTTTAATTAAGTATATTTCGCCTCTAAATCCAATTTGGTAATCGGACTTAAGGAGCGTATATGAAAGAGAAGGAAGCCACCCGAATAAACAAGTTTTTAAGTGAAATGGGATATTGTTCACGTAGGGCCGCGGACAAACTTATTGAGCAGGGACGGGTAACCATTAATGGAAAAGTTCCTGAAATGGGCACCAAGATCACTACGGACGACGAGGTACGTGTAGATGGGGAACTTATTTCCGAACCACAAGAAAAGCCCGTATACATTGCCTTTAACAAACCTATTGGTATTGTCTGTACTACCGATACCAGGGTGGAGAAGGACAATATTATCGACTATATAAATTACCCAAGCAGAATATTCCCAATTGGAAGATTGGATAAACCTAGTGAAGGCTTAATTCTATTGACCAATGACGGGGATATAGTCAATAAAATTTTAAGGGCGAGAAACAATCACCAGAAAGAATATATAGTTACCGTAGATAGGCCCATCACCAAAGCTTTCCTTGAAAAAATGGCCAATGGGGTCCCTATCTTGGACAGGGTAACCCGAAAATGTGAAATTGAGGAAATTGGAAAGTTTCAGTTCCGGATTATTCTAACACAGGGCCTTAACCGCCAGATACGGCGCATGTGCGAGTATCTTGGATATAATGTAACAGCCTTAAAACGGATTAGGATCATGAATATTCAATTGGACGTTCCGGTTGGCAAATGGCGATATCTAACCGAAAAGGAATTGGGTGAAATCAATGAAATGATTTCCGACTCCACAAAGACCCATCACAAGTAAACATAAAAACAACCACCCCTAATTTAATTTTAATAACATGGCTATGAAGATGGAAGAAATAGAAAATATTGAGTTATTGTACTTGAGTGCGGACGACTACCAAGAGCTTAAAACAGCCATGATAGAATCTTACACCACTATGCCGGAATCTTACTGGCGGGAGCATCAAATAGACAATTTAATATCCAAATTTCCAGAGGGACAGGTGGTCATAAAAGTTAATGGCCATATTGCAGGCTGCGCGTTGTCCATTATTCTGGATTACGACAAATTTGAGGATAAGCACACCTACCAACAAATAACCGGAAATTACACTTTTAACACCCATTCCCCGGATGGGGATATACTTTATGGGATAGATGTATTTATAAAACCTGAATACAGGGGCATGCGTTTGGGCAGAAGGTTGTACGACTACAGAAAAGACCTTTGTGAACGCCTAAACCTAAAAGGGGTTGCCTTTGGCGGTAGGATTCCCAATTACCACAAATACATGGATAGTTTATCCCCAAAGGAGTATATAGAGAAAGTAAAGCGTAAGGAAATAAACGACCCTGTTCTTAATTTTCAGATTTCCAACGATTTCCATCCCAGTAAAATTCTAAAAAACTATTTGGATGGTGATTCGGCCTCCAACGACTACGCCGTGCTTTTGGAATGGGACAACATATACTATGAAAAGAAGAACAAAAAGGCTAGTGTCGTAAAAAAGGTGGTACGGGTCGGACTCATACAATGGCAAATGAGACCCTATAAAAATTTGGATGATGTATTACAACAAGCAGAGTATTTTATAGATGCGGTTTCGGGTTATCGCTCAGACTTTGCCCTGTTCCCCGAATTCTTTAATGCTCCCTTAATGGCAGAGAACAATCATTTGTCCGAATCCGCTGCCATCCGGGAATTGGCAAAGCACACCTCCACCATTGTCCAACGATTTTCGGAACTGGCCATTTCCTACAATATCAATATCATATCAGGGAGTATGCCAGAAATAAAGGATGAAAGTCTTTACAATGTTGGGTATATCTGCAAAAGGGACGGTACCAAGGAGCGATATGAAAAGCTCCATGTAACCCCGGATGAGGCTAAAGTATGGGGCATGCAGGGAGGTAACGAACTAAAGGTATTTGACACGGATTGCGGAAAGATAGGTGTCTTGATCTGCTACGACTCCGAATTTCCGGAATTAAGTAGATTATTGGCAGACGAAGGAATGGATATTTTATTTGTCCCCTACCTTACCGATACGCAAAATGGCTTTTCCAGGGTACGGAATTGTGCCCAGGCAAGAGCCATTGAAAATGAGTGTTATGTGGCCATTGCAGGAAGTGTGGGCAACTTGCCCAAAGTACACAATATGGATATACAATATGCCCAATCCATGGTGTTCACCCCCTGCGACTTTGCTTTCCCTGCCAATGGGATAAAGGCCGAAGCCACACCAAACACGGAAATGATACTTATTGTTGACCTGGATATAGATTTATTAAGGGAACTCAACCAATTTGGCAGCGTTAGAAATCTAAAAGATAGAAGAAAGGACATTTTTGAGGTGCGCAGAAAGAACTAAAACATGACCCCCACATAAAAGACCTTAAAGTATGCCGATCAACACATAGGGGCCAGGTACCTACTACGGCCAAATTGTGCTGGGATAATCATTAGGGCGAAGGCTCTTTCAATAGGTTGGTTGATTTAATTCTTGTCTCCCAAAAGCAACAATGCAAGCAAATTTGCCATGTACCTACACCGATTTCCCCCACAAAAATTGGCTTTAAATGCACCGCTAACTCTGTGGGCATGTAAGACCAAACTCCAAAAGAAAGGGTTCAACACCTAGGGCCAACTAAAATTTAAACAAAATTTTCATAGGGTATTTCATTAAAAATCACTAACTTAGAAAGACGTATCGTTCATTGATATAAGTAATAGGCACTTAGCTTGTATTTACCTTTGCCAACCTACACCAACTACTATTTAAATTTATTGCGATTACCTCTGAACGACCTGTACCATAAAATTTAAACAGATGAAACTCAAAAAAAATCCCATTGTAAAAACACCCCTTATAGCTGCAATATCAATTTTATTGTTCTTTGGGGCAATGCCCTCCGTTTCGGCGGCCTTCCCGTACCAAGATACACAGGAGCAGGAAAGTTCCTTTAACCAATACCAAGGTAAAATTATTGATAGTGAAACCAAACATCCATTGGTCTTTGCCACCCTTTCCATTGAAAACACGAACATTAGTACCGTCAGTAATACCGAAGGTTATTTTTCATTAAAAGTTCCCAAAGATATTAGCGAGGGACAGGTTATCGTTTCCTTTTTAGGATATAGGACCAAAACAATACCCTTAAGCCAGTTGAAGGAAAATAAAAATGAAATTGCCCTGGATGTAAGCTTCACGGAATTATCAGAAGTAAGCCTTGCCGTACCGAAAGACGCAAAGGCCTTGGTTAAGGAGACCTTGCTCCGAAGAGGTGACAATTATTTTGACGACCCCACCTTAATGACTGCCTTTTACAGGGAAACCATTAAAAAAAGAAGGAAAAATGTATCCCTCTCAGAAGCCGTTGTCAATATTTACAAATCTCCCTACAATTCCGATCGTAAGGATGCATTACAACTGTACAAGGCCAGAAAAAGTACAGATTATGACAAATTGGATACCTTGGCCATTAAACTTCAAGGAGGACCTTTCAATACCCTCTTTGTGGATATGATCAAATACCCGCAATATATCTTTACGGAAGACACATTTGATGATTACAACTTTAGCTTTGAAAATTCCACCAAAGTCAACGACATACTTATCTTCGTTATAAATTTTAAACAAAAGGAATCTATCACAGACCCCTTATACCAAGGTAAATTGTACATAGATGCCGATAAAAAAATTCTTACCAGCGCCATTTATTCCCTAAACATTACGGATAGGGAAAAGGCTGCCAAAATGTTCGTTCGTAAAAAGCCTGCCCATGCCAATGTTTGGCCAACGGATATTGCCTACCGTGTGGATTACAGGGAAAAAAACGGAAAATGGTATTACGGATACAGCAACGTTCTATTGGAATTCAAGATAAATTGGGACGATCGACTTTTCAATTCGATCTATAGCATGACCTGTGAAATGGCCATTACCGACTGGGAGAAGAACACCACAGGTGAATCGCCCAAATATAAGGACCGGATTAAATCTTCCATAATTTTGGAGGACGAGGCCATTGGATTTTCAGATCCAGATTTTTGGGGGGAATACAATATCATCGAACCTGAAAAATCCATAGAATCCGCTATCAGGAAAATACAGAGACAACTAAGAAGGTCCAAGTCCAAAGAAGACTCCTCCTCCTTGGGCATGTAATTTTTTTATTTGAACAATAAAGTCCGTCAGGTTATTGGCGGACTTTTTTATGCGATTATTTATATCTTTAGGTGTCATAAAATATGATTAATGAAAAAAAGGAGACAGTTCTTTAAAACGGCCCTCGGGGCCGGGATAGCAACCATGGTGCCTGCAACAATATTTGCCAATCCTCTTGAAAAACAATCGCCCCCCACAAACCTAAAGCCCAGAGCATTGAAAAAGGGGGATACTATTGGACTTATTGCCCCTGGTTATGCCATAAAACCCGAAGTTTTGGTGGAGGCCAAAGCAACTTTGGAAAAAATGGGATTTAAACCTTTCCATACGGATCGCATACATGGAAACCATGGCTACTTTAGCAACACGGATAGGGAAAGGGTAGCAGATCTCAACGAAATGTTTGCCAATAAAAAGGTAGATGGAATACTTTGCGCACGTGGCGGATACGGATGTACCAGGATTATGCATTTAATCGATTATGAGTTAATTGGCAAGAACCCCAAAGCTTTAATTGGTTTTAGCGACATAACGGCCCTTTTAAATGGTATACATCAAGAAACTGGACTTATCACGTTTCACGGGCCCGTTGGCAGCACCCTTAACGACCCCTATAGTATTGAGCAACTGCAAAATGTGGTAATGAAATCCAAAGATTTGCCACCCATTATTAACAATGTGGAAATATCAGATCTTGAAGAATATAGCAAGCCCGAATATGACAGGTATTGCATTCATCCAGGTATTGTAACGGGAAAATTGGTTGGGGGTAGTTTAACCTTGGTAAATGCCCTCATAGGTACTCCCCATGAAATTGATTTTACAGACGCCATAGTCTTTCTTGAAGATATTGAAGAAGCTCCCTATCGCGTAGACAGGATGCTGACCCAATTAATGCAGGGCAAGACCTTTAATAAGGCGGCAGGAATAGCCTTGGGCGTATTTAAAGGCTGCGATAGTGTTCCCAATCCCAAATCATTTACGCTTAGGGAAGTTATATTGGACAGAATTAAACCCTTGGGAATACCTGCCGTATATGGCATGACCTTTGGCCATATAGAAAATAATTTTACACTCCCCATAGGAATTAATGCAAAATTGGATACCGGGAAAATGACATTACAACTATTGGAAAAGGCGGTCCGATAAATATTAACCCCACAGATTACCCAACTGGAAATATTCCATAAAGCTAAATACCTCAAAAAACTAAGGAAAACATCTTAGGCCTGGCTGCTTCTAAGTAAACTACCTCGGGGCAAGCCTGCGAGGCATTCGTAGGAAACGAACTTTAATTTTCGAGGCAAGCCATCATTGGTTAGTTGGCCACCTCACTAATAAACTTCAGTCTGTACAACCTAAGTTCCTCATCCTCATATTCCCCATCAAATTCCTTTAAGGCCACTTCAAGATCGTCCGTATTGGCGTCCAAGAAATAATCATGGATTTCCTCTTGCTGATCCTCATCCAAAATCTCATCTATCCAGTAGGCGATATTTAATTTGGTACCACTAAAGACAATTTGTTCCATCTCCTTGATCAATTCGTTCAATTCCAGCCCCTTGGCCGAAGCAATATCATCCAACGGCAATTTTCTATCTACGTTTTGAATGATATAAAGCTTAAGGGAGGAATTGGCACCTGTACTTTTAACGATCAGATCATCGGGTCTTAAAATGTTGTTATCCTGAACATAGGCGGCAATTTGATCTACAAAGGGCTTCCCGTATTTTTTTGCCTTCCCTTCCCCAACGCCATAGATATTGACCAATTCATCCAAGGATATTGGATATTTAAGCGCCATGTCGTCCAGGGACGGATCTTGAAATACAACAAATGGCGGAACCCCCAATTTATGGGCTTCCTTTTTTCTCAAATCTTTTAGAATCTTCAATAAATTATTATCTGCTACCCCTCCTGAAGATTTGGCGGCACTTACAATAGCATCATCGGTCTCTTTGTTGTAAACATGATCCATTGTCATCATAAATGATGTTGGATTCTCTACAAACTCTTTCCCTAGCGGGGTTACATGCAAAATTCCGTATTGTTCAATTTCCTTTCTAAGCAAACCAGCAACCAAGGTCTGCCGGATCAAAGCCATCCAATAGCCTTTATCCTTATCTTTTCCAATACCAAAGAATTCCTTTTCATCGGTCTTGTGAGAGGATATCAAAGCATTGACCTTCCCTATCAAGGCCCTAACCACCTCTTTGGACTTGAATTTTTCACTGGTGCCCATAACCACTTTTATGAGCTTAACCACGTCGGCCTTCGCCTCCTGTTTTTCCTTGGGATTCCTAGTATTGTCGTCCATTTCGGCACCCTCACCGTTTACCTCGTCAAATTCCTCCCCAAAATAATGCAGAATAAATTTTCTTCGTGACATTGAAGTTTCGGCATAACCTACTATTTCCTGTAGCAGGGCGTTTCCAATCTCTTGTTCCGCCACAGGTTTACCGGACATAAATTTTTCCAGTTTTTCCACATCCTTATAGGAGTAGAAAGCAAGGCAATGTCCTTCTCCCCCATCCCTACCGGCCCTACCGGTTTCCTGATAATAACTCTCTATACTCTTGGGGATATCGTGATGGATTACAAAGCGCACATCGGGTTTATCGATTCCCATCCCGAATGCTATGGTGGCTACCACTACATCAACATCCTCCATAAGGAACATGTCTTGGTGCTTGGACCTGGTCTTACCATCCAATCCTGCATGATAGGGTACCGCACTAACTCCGTTCACTTGCAATACTTGGGCCAACTCTTCAACACGTTTCCTACTAAGACAATAGATAATGCCCGACTTACCAACATTTTGTTTTATAAAACGAATGATGTCACTATCAACATTTTGGGTTTTCGGCCTTACTTCATAATAAAGGTTGGGTCTATTGAAGCTTGCCTTGAACACCTTGGCATCCGTTATTCCCAAATTCTTAATGATATCTTCCTGTACTTTAGGAGTCGCGGTAGCAGTTAGGGCTATTAAGGGAATATTATCCCCCAACCTGCCCACTATAGATTTAAGATTTCGGTACTCCGGCCTAAAATCGTGTCCCCATTCCGATATACAATGAGCCTCGTCCACCGCTACAAAAGATATCGTTTCGCCTTGTAAAAAATCCACATATTCCTCTTTGGTCAAGGATTCGGGAGCCACATATAAAAGCTTGGTTATCCCGCTGCTTACATCACTTTTCACCTGTTTGATCTCTGTCTTTGTCAAGGAGGAGTTCAAAACATGGGCCACTCCTATCTCGTTGGACACCCCCCTAATGGCATCTACCTGATTTTTCATCAGGGCGATCAAGGGAGATACCACAATGGCCGTACCTTCCTGCATTAATGCCGGTAATTGGTAACAAAGTGATTTTCCACCACCTGTGGGCATTATTACAAAGGTATTTTTACCTTGTACAATATTCTTAACAACATTTTCTTGTAAACCTTTGAATTGGGAGAATCCAAAATATTTTTTTAGAGAGGCATGTAAATCAATCTCATTTATACCCATACCGTACTTCACCATTATTAATATTATATATTGGCGCCAACGCCAAAAGTGAAATTCCTTAAGTTAAGGAATTTTTGTCTTTTAAATAAGTATTTATTTGAAATATATTTGTTCAAATTTAAAATATTCTATAAACTTAAGTTTATGTAATTTTGTAAAATAAAGATAAGACTTTCTTTTAGGAAAATCATCACATAATTTTAATTTACTTTGAGCGACACCAAAGCTATATTGGCCATAGCAAAGAAAACCATAGATAATGAGGCCGAGGCAATATCCTATTTAGCAACCCTCCTAAATGAAGATTTTTCCAATGCGGTGGAATGCATCAGACATTCCAAAGGTAGGGTCATAATTTCCGGAATAGGAAAAAGTGCCCTAATCGCTTCCAAAATTGTTGCCACTTTAAATTCCACCGGTACCCCATCCATATTTATGCACGCCGCGGACGCCATACACGGTGATCTTGGAACCGTACAGAAAGAGGATGTGGTTATCTGCATATCCAAAAGCGGCAATACTGCGGAAATTAAGATGCTGGTGCCTTTGATAAAGCGGGGCAAGAACAAATTAATAGGAATGACAGGGAATCCCGATTCCTTTTTGGCGGCACAGGCAGACTATATCCTAAATACATATGTTGAAAAAGAGGCCTGTCCCAACAATCTCGCACCAACTACCAGCACAACTGCCCAGTTGGTCATAGGGGATGCCCTCGCAATTTGCCTATTGGAACTTAAGGGATTCAGCAGTAAGGACTTTGCAAAATACCACCCCGGAGGTGCCCTTGGAAAGAAATTATATTTAAGGGTGGGCGATATTGCCAGCAATAATCAGATTCCTCAGGTACGTACCGATAGTGATGTAAAATCTGTGATTGTAGAGATATCCGAAAAAATGCTGGGTGCTGCGGCCGTATTGGAAAACCAAAAAATTGTAGGAATAATCACGGACGGAGACATTAGGCGCATGCTCAACAAATATGACAATATCTATGGCTTAACCGCCAAGGATATCATGAGCGTCACCCCAAAGACAATACCCTCCGATGTCCTAGCGGTAAAGGCCCTGGAAACAATGCAGGCCAATAATATATCACAAATATTGGTCGTTGATGGAGAGAATTACAAAGGAATAGTACATTTGCACAATTTAATTAAAGAAGGAATACTGTAATGGCAAAAAATACTAAGACTCCAAATGAAATGTCGTTCCTAGACCATTTGGAAGAATTGAGATGGCATTTAATACGATCAACCTTGGCCATTGTTATTATAGGGGGGGTGGCCTTTTTAATGAAGGGCTTTATTTTTGATACGGTCATCTTTGGACCTATGATGCCAGATTTTCCAACCTATCACGTTTTTTGTGATTTTTCCAAGATGCTGGGTTTTAGCGAGGCATTTTGCAATACAGAACCGGAATTTACGGTACAGAGTAGGCAAATGTCCGAACAATTCTCCGCACACATCTGGACTTCCATTTGGGCAGGTTTCATTATTGGATTCCCCTATGTGCTCTATGAATTATGGAAGTTTATTGCTCCAGGTCTATACGACAATGAGCGTCAGAATGCACGGGGATTTATCTTTATAGCCTCCTCTCTTTTCTTTATGGGGGTATTGTTCGGATACTACGTGGTAGCTCCATTATCCATAAACTTTTTAGGTGGCTATTCCATTAGTGACTCTGTGGTTAGGGAAATAGATTTGGTTTCCTATATAGCTACCGTAAGAGCAGCGGTAATTGCTTGCGGTCTAATATTTGAACTGCCCATTATCATCTATTTCCTGACCAAAATAGGCTTGGTTACCCCAGAAATACTTCGGAAATACAGAAAAATAGCACTCGTAGTGGTACTTATCATATCTGCAGTAATTACCCCTCCGGACGTGGCCAGCCAGATAATTGTGGCAGTTCCCATTTTCATCCTATACCAAATAAGTATATATATTTCCAAGGTCGTATTGAAAAAAGAGGCCAAAAAACAGAAGAAGAATGTCAAATCAAGTTAAGGAATTTAATGACTATCGTTCCAAAATGAACGAAAAGCTCCTGGCGGACAACAACAAGATCATAAAAAGAATCTTTAACTTGGACACCAATGCCTACGCCGCCGGTGCCCTGGACGTAAAGACCAAGGAGTTGTTGGGATTGGTTGCCTCCGCTGTGCTGCGCTGTGATGATTGTGTAAAATACCATCTGGAAAGCTCCTATAACGAAGGTGCCAGCAAGGAAGAAGTCATGGAAACTTTGGGCATAGCCACCCTTGTTGGTGGCACCATAGTAGTTCCCCATTTGAGAAGGGCCTATGAATATTGGGAGGAACTGGAAAAACAAGAAGGTTAAAAAAACTACAATATCTTTTCCCAAACTAATATAAGGCTTAGTTTTGGGGAATAGAAAGGTACTATGAAGCTAAGAGCAGATAATATAATGAAGTCCTACCGAGGGCGACAGGTAGTTAAAGGAATTTCATTGGAGGTAAACCAAGGTGAGATAGTAGGTTTATTGGGGCCCAATGGTGCCGGAAAAACAACATCTTTCTATATGATCGTTGGGTTGATAAAACCCAATGGAGGCAATATTTATCTGGATAAAAAGGAGATAACGCGCTTCCCCATGTACAAAAGAGCGCAAAATGGCATTGGATATTTAGCTCAGGAAGCCTCTGTATTTAGAAAATTGAGTATTGAAAAAAATATTCTTAGCGTGCTGCAATTGACCAAATTGAGCAAAAAGGAACAGTTAATGAAGATGGAATCGCTCATTGAGGAATTTGGACTTGGACATATACGCAAAAACAGGGGCGATCTTTTATCGGGCGGTGAAAGAAGACGGACAGAGATTGCAAGGGCCCTGGCCACAGATCCAAAATTCATCTTATTGGATGAACCCTTCGCCGGAGTAGATCCCGTGGCCGTTGAAGACATTCAGAGAATTGTGGCCCAACTTAAAAATAAAAATATCGGTATCCTAATTACAGACCACAACGTTCAGGAAACCTTGGCCATTACAGAGCGTTCCTATCTTATGTTTGAAGGTGGCATCCTCAAATCAGGAATTCCCGAGGACTTGGCTGCAGATGAAATGGTCCGCAAAGTATATTTGGGACAGAATTTTGAACTTCGCAGGAAGAAGTTGGATTTTTAGCACTTAGCAGCCCTTATCATATAATATTTTTAGATATCCAACAACCAGATATTTATAGCACATTCTTCCTTATAAAACCTTCCAAGTACCCGCTTTGTTAAAACCCAAATTATGGACCTGTAATTTGGACCCAAGTACACACTAATGGACTTAAACCAAATTCTCCTATTTGATAATAGAACTCTTTATGTTGCGGCCGCAACCAGCATGCCCTAACAATTTGGCCTCCACTACCAGCACAACGGCCCGATTGGTCATATGGAATGACCTGATTATCTTTCTATTGAAACTCAAGGGCTTTAAAAGACTTCGCAAAATATCCCCCAGAAGCTGCTCCAGGTAATGAATTACAAATAAGTATAAATGTTATAGCGTGATGGTCAAATCTCAAAGATCCGCACCAATCGTAACGCTAAATCCGTAATCAAAGAAGTTTTTGAAAAAATGGTACACCCCGCTGAAGGTTTAAAAATAATTACATTAATAACTGTTGGCATCATTGGACGAGCTCAATACCCCTAAAACAATAGCTTCGGATGCCCTTGCCTAAAGGCTTTATGAAAAATGCAGTCCAATAGCACATAACAAATATGGCTTGTTGATATGGAGAACTACAAGGAAATAGTACATTTATGCAAATTAATTAAAGCAGGCATACTGTAATGGCAAAAGCGACTAAAAACCCAAATGAAATGTCCTTCCTGGACCATTTGGAAGAATTGAGATGGCATTTAATACGATCAACTTTTGCCGTAGTTATTATTGGAGGGATAGCCTTTTTAATGAAAAGTTTTATTTTTGATACGGTCATATTTGGCCCAATGATGCCCAATTTCCCTACCTATCACGTGTTTTGTGACTTTTCCAAGATGCTAGGTTTTAGTGAATCCTTTTGTAATACACAACCCGAATTTACGGTACAGAGCAGGCAAATGTCCGAACAATTCTCCGCACATATCTGGACTTCCATTTGGGCCGGTTTTATCATTGGCTTCCCTTATGTACTCTATGAACTTTGGAAATTTATCGCCCCTGGCCTGCATAACAATGAGCGTGAGAATGCCCGTGGATTTATCTTTATAGCCTCCTCCCTATTCTTTATGGGGGTGTTGTTCGGATATTATGTGGTGGCCCCATTATCCATAAACTTTTTAGGAGGCTATTCTATCAGTGAGTCTGTGGTAAGGGAAATAGATCTTCTATCGTACATCTCCACCGTAAGGATTTCAGTAATTTCATGTGGTTTAATTTTTGAATTGCCAATCGTCATATATTTTTTAACCAAATTGGGATTGGTAACTCCCGAAATATTGATTAAATACAGGAAGATTGCACTGGTATTGGTTCTAACTATTTCTGCAGTTATAACCCCTCCAGATGTAGTAAGCCAGATTATTGTAGCAATCCCTATTTTAATCCTTTATCAAGTAAGTATCTATATCTCCAAGATGGTATTGAAAAGAGATGCGAAAAAACAAAGAAAAAATGTCTGATCAAACATAGGAATGTAAGGACTATCCTCCACAGGGAGCATAAAGTCCTTAAACAACAACAATAAAATTATAGTGCCAGTAATTTGGGGTCAGGAACAACACTTGTGGCCCTAATCCTAATTCTTGTATTTTAAGTCCCCACTTTTACAGAACTTTTTGTCCATAGCCCCATAATCAATTAAAAAATGGGCTAACCAATGGATTTTGTTCCCATTTGGTTAACTAACGAACTAATAATGTAGATAGCAATTATGGCAGGAATGGCCATAAATTTAATGGTGAGGATCAGCACAAAACTCACCACTATAAAAATATAGCGAAGGGCGTTATCCCGGAAACTCCAATTTTTAAACTTCAACGCAAACAAACCAATAGGGGCGTTCAGTAGATACGAACTCAATAGCGTAGTCCCGATCAAGAACCATTGATTTAAAATTATGGTATTTAAAAAATCATTGTTGTGATATAGTAATATTAAGGGAAAGGAAAGTATCAACAATGCATTGGCAGGTGTTGGGAGCCCTACAAAGGAGGAAACCTGATTTTCATCCAGATTAAATTTTGCCAAGCGATAAGCAGAGGCCAAGGTAATCAAGAACCCAAAAAAGGGAATCAACGGAATGTTGAATACAGCCCACTGTATGGTATCCGGTGTATTGGCCTGAAGACCAATGTTCCACCCTCCGCTATAAGACATCCTCAATAGTTGAAACATTACTATACCCGGTACCAGGCCACTTGTTATTACATCGGCCAGGGAATCCAATTGCAGCCCCAGCTCACTTTTCACATTCAAGGCCCTTGCTGCCAATCCATCAAAAAAATCAAAAAATATACCTAAAAAGACAAAAAAAGCGGCCACCTCCAACTTGTTCAAAACCGCAAACACAGTGGCGATACAACCGCAAAAAACATTCAACAAGGTAATAAAATTGGGTATATGGCGCTTCATAGGTCTTATTTTACTTGGTTTAACTCCAACATTTGCACATCGCAACTTAGGTATCGTCATGTAAAAATACCATTTATTAAAAAATGCTGTTAAAATATATCCTGTTTTTTATAATAGCTTGGTTTATGGCACATAAATCCTATAATTTATTCGATATTTGCGTTGGTATTTTTAAAAAATAGTGGCTCCCAATTGTATATGAGCAAAAGAATTCTTTTTACTGCATTTTTTTTGGGCCTGATGTTCCACTGTGCGGCACAGGTAAGGGAATTATCCCCCGAATCCCAAATTAGCGTTCTAACCTGTGGTTCTGGCAGTGACCTATATACCACCTTCGGTCACAGCGCTTTCAGAATACAGGATCCAACCCAAGGTATAGATTGGGTTTATAATTACGGGACTTTTAATTTTGATCCGCCCATGTTCTATGTGGAGTTTGCGATGGGTAAATTGTACTATTCCCTAAGCAAGCAAAATATGCCCAATTTTTTGTACGCCTACGAAATGGAAAATAGATGGGTAAAAGAACAGCTCTTGCAACTTACCCCCACAGAAAAGAATAAATTGTTCCAATATCTGGAAAATAATTATCGCCCGGAAAATAGGGATTATAAATACGATTTCTTTTTTAACAATTGCGCCACTAAAATAGGGGATGTTTTACAGGAGTCCCTGGGTAAAAACCTCAATTTTAAAGAAGGCCATTTGGAAAAAAATTACACCTTTAGGCAGCTTATACACCAAAACCTAACCACCAATTCATGGTCCAGTTTTGGTATAGATTTGGCGTTGGGAGCAGTAATAGACAGAACTGCTACGATTATGGAACATATGTTTTTACCCATTTATGTAATGGAACAATTGGGCAATACCACATTGTCCGAACACCATCTAGTAAATAGGGAAAGATCAATTTTAACTACCGTAAAAAAGAAGGGAAAGGAGTATTTTTTAGCCTCCCCCCTATTTTGGATATTGGCAATGTTATTGTTTGTTTTGACCATTACCTATATCGACTTTAAGAATAACGTAAGATCCAGGGTCATAGACTCCATACTGTTTTTTGTAACAGGACTGGCCGGTGCCCTGCTGATTTTTCTTTGGTTTTTTACCGATCATACGGCTACGGCCAACAACTTTAATATCCTATGGGTATTTCCGTTAAATTTAATTGTAGGCTTTACCCTTGTTAAAAAGAACAACGCTCCTGGTTGGCTACCCAAGTACTTACTAATTCTGTTGGGACTATTGGGCTTGACCTTGGTATTGGCAATTTTCAAAGTTCAGGTGTTCTCCCCCTTGGCAATACCCCTTTGGATTATGCTTGGCGTGAGATATCTTTTTTTATGGAAGTATTTCCAACAACACATTAGTTTAAAATAACACCTTAGATGAACCTACTTACCGTTGAAAACATATCCAAATCATTTGGCGAGCTGTCACTTTTTTCAAATATTTCCTTTGGCATCAACAAGGACCAGAAGATTGCATTAATTGCCAAAAATGGAAGTGGTAAGACTTCCATTTTAAATATACTTTCGGGCAAGGATGCATCGGATAGTGGTCAGATAAATAGCCGTAAGGGCATTCGAATTTCATTTTTGGAACAAGAACCGGACCTAGATCCCAAATTGACCGTTGAGGAAACCATCTTTGCATCGGACAACGAGGTATTAAAAGTTATTCAAAACTACGAACATGCCCTTCTGGATCCAGAAGATGCGGACGCTTACCAAAAGGCCTTTGAAGCTATGGAACGCTATGACGCATGGGATTTTGAAACGCAGTACAAGCAAATCCTGTTCAAATTAAAATTAGAAGATCTAGATGTAAAGGTAGGACTACTTTCAGGGGGTCAAAAGAAACGATTGGCATTGGCCAATGCCTTGATAAACAGGCCAGACCTACTTATATTGGATGAACCTACCAACCATTTGGATCTGGAAATGATCGAATGGCTGGAACAGTATTTTGCCAAAGAAAACATGACCCTGTTTATGGTTACCCACGACCGATATTTTCTGGAACGGGTCTGCAATGAAATCATTGAACTGGACAATGGACAATTGTATTCCTACAAGGGCAATTATTCCTACTATTTGGAAAAAAAGGAAGCCCGTATAGAACAAGAAGCCGTGGAACAGCACAAATCCAAAATACTGTTCAAGAAAGAACTGGATTGGATGCGTAGGCAGCCCAAAGCACGGACCACAAAATCGAAATCCAGAATCGACGATTTTCATACTATCAAGGAAAAGGCAAGCCAACGTAGAAAGGAACACGAGGTACAATTGGAAATTAATATGGAACGGATGGGGAGCAAAATTGTGGAGCTCCATAAAATTTCCAAATCCTTCCCGAACAAGCCCATTCTGGACAAATTTGAATATAATTTCCTAAAGGGGGAACGCATTGGCATTATAGGAAAAAATGGCACAGGAAAATCTACCTTTTTAAATATACTGAGTGGCTCCGTACAACCGGACAGCGGCAAGGTCATCATAGGAGAGACCATTAAGTTTGGCTATTACACCCAAAAGGGCATTACCATAAAAGAAGGTCAGAAAGTTATCGACGTCATTCGCGAATTCGGGGATTACATTCCCTTGATGAAGGGGAAACAAATTTCTGCCCAGCAACTATTGGAACGTTTTCTATTCGACCGGAAAAAACAATATGACTTTGTAGAAAAATTAAGCGGAGGGGAACGTAAGCGACTGTACCTGTGTACCGTACTGATACAAAACCCAAACTTTCTAATCTTGGACGAGCCAACCAATGATCTGGACATTGTAACCTTGAACGTATTGGAAAGTTTTCTGCTCGATTTTCCCGGTTGTCTTCTAGTGGTGTCCCATGACCGTTATTTTATGGATAAGATAGTGGACCATCTCTTTGTTTTTAGGGGAAATGCAGAAATTGAGGACTTCCCTGGCAACTATTCCGATTTCAGAACTTACGAGGATAGCAACATACAGGAAAACAAAGCATCCAAGGAAAAAGCCAACGAACTAAAAAGTACAAAGAACACTTGGAAAGAGGAAGAAACAGGAAAAAAGCTGTCCTTTTTGGAACAAAAGGAATACAAGCAATTGGAAAAGGAAATCCAAAAATTGGAATCCAAAAAGGTGGAAATCCAAAATAAGTTTACGGACAGTACCCTTTCAGGTGAGGATATTTCCCAATTGTCCATTGAGCTCAAAACAATTACGGATGCCATTGAGACAAAAACGGAACGCTGGTTTGAACTTTCCATGTCCATGGACGAATAAATCCTGTCCTTTCAAAGTATAATATGTTATTTAAGCTATTCGCATTTATAAAGTTCAGGCTTACATCCAAGAACCAGCACGGGATACACTCCCCTTTTGTTTACCGGTATATAACAAAATGTCTTTACGCCGACCCTCGGTATAGACCTTCAAAATCCCATAATGTTCTGTTTAAGACAATCTCGTATTTTGATCTTCACACGATACATTTGACACCTACCAATATTGCCTTGGAAAAAGAATTATCGCAATATTTTAAAAAAGTAACTTTCACCAACACCTCCGACGAATTAATATATATTGATCGTTTGGATTTGGCAATGGTAAATAAAACAATTGTTCAGAACAGTAGTATCACCAACGATACCGTTGTTTTCATTAACAATATATACCAAACAAAAGATACGGGGAAACTATGGAGTAGTATAAAGGAATTGGACCAAGTAAGGGTTACCATAGACCTTTTTTACTGTGGCCTGGTATTTTTTAGAAGGGAACAGGTTAAGGAGCATTTTAAGATTCGGATTTAAACCCGTATTTTTAAAGAAGCAAAAGAAACTCTAAAAATTTGGACTTATGGACTACGTAATTTACATAGTATTTGCTGTACTAGTAGTAGTTTTCTTTGTTGCCCAAGGGTTTACCAAAAGAAAATCAAGAGACCGAAAATCAAGAAAATTCATGGAAGATTATAAGCGGGAGGATAGAAGTAAGTCCAAAGACCAAGGATAAAACAATAGAAGACCGGTTTCCAAACAGAAAGCAGTGTTGACCAGCCCTACCCTCTACTATTATCCATAAAATAAATATTCCTTAAACTAATATACATTGACCGGAATGAAAATCTACACCAAGACAGGCGATGATGGCACAACAGCTCTGTTTGGCGGTACGCGCGTACCCAAACACCATATCCGAATAGAAAGTTATGGCACCTTGGACGAACTCAATTCCTGGATCGGATTGATCAGGGACCAGCCAATGGAGACATCCTCCAAAGAGGTATTGATAAAAATTCAGGAGAAACTGTTTACCATAGGAGCCCTTTTGGCCATTGATCCCAAGAAAGAAAAATTAAAAAACGGTAAAGACCGATTGAATATTCCTAAAATTAACAATGGGGATATAGACCTTCTGGAGAAAGAAATAGACCAAATGGAAGAGCACTTGCCACCTATGACCCATTTTATATTGCCCGGCGGACATACAACAGTGTCATATTGTCATATTGCAAGGACCATTTGCCGCAGAGCGGAGCGTTTGGTTTCCCAATTGAACGATTTTGAGCCAGTTGACGACATTTTATTATCCTATATTAACAGACTTTCCGATTTTCTATTTGTATTGGCACGGAAATTGTCGTATGATGTGCATGCTGAGGAAATAAAGTGGATTCCAGAGAAAGGTGACTAATAAATTCGTTAATTCTTCGTTATCAAATTATTAAAGCGATATAACTGAAACTTTATTAGATAAATTTTATGTAAAAAAACTTGGCTGTTTCAGTTTAAAAATTACTTTTGCAAAATATTAAAAATAAATAATTACGATGTATTGGACATTAGAATTGGCATCATACCTAAGTGATGCACCCTGGCCCGCAACAAAAGACGAATTGATAGATTACTCAATTAGAACCGGTGCACCTTTGGAGGTTGTAGAGAACCTACAGTCCATGGAGGAAGAAGGAGGGGAAATTTATGAATCAATCGAAGAGATTTGGCCAGACTATCCTACGGAAGAAGATTATCTTTGGAACGAGGACGAGTATTAAAATATTAACGGAATTACAACAAAAAAGTCTCATATGAGGCTTTTTTTTTACGTAATTTTGATGTTGGAAATCTTATATCCAAAAGATGGCATTGCACGTGCCAACCAAATATTTCGTGCAGGTACAATGGAAAAGGCTTTTACCAAGTCTTTCATTAATAACAGAAATCATTATGAGTTTTTTAAATTCAGTATTAAAGGTATTTGTAGGGGATAAATCAAAGAAAGATGTCAAGGACCTACAACCTTTGGTCGATCAAATAAAATCATTCGAAGCGGCCTTGGAAAAATTGAGCCACGATGAACTTCGGGAAAAAACCACTTTTTTTAAGAATAAATTAAAAGAAGACTGCAAAGAGATCAAAGAGCAGATAGACAAGTTGCTAAAGGAAGTAAAGGAGTCTGCAGATATAGACAAGAACGAAGATATTTATGCGGAAATAGACAAACTAAAGGAGGAAATGTATACCATTTCCGAAAAAACCTTGACAGAAATATTGCCCGAGGCCTTTGCTGTTGTTAAAGAAACGGCAAAACGCTTTGCCAATAATGAAACCATTACGGTTAAAGCTTCCGAATATGACCGATTGCTTTCAGGCACAAAAGATTACGTTAGTTTGAACGGCGACAGTGCCATCTGGAAAAACTCTTGGGATGCCGCCGGTAAGCAGGTTACTTGGGACATGATACATTATGATGTGCAATTAATTGGGGGAATTGCCCTACATCAAGGAAAAATTGCCGAAATGCAGACAGGGGAAGGTAAGACCTTGGTCGCAACCCTACCCCTCTATCTAAACGCACTAACCGGAAACGGAGCCCATTTGGTTACCGTAAACGATTATCTGGCCAAAAGGGATAGTGCATGGATGGCGCCCATATTTGAATTCCACGGGCTTTCTGTAGATTGTATAGACAAACACCAACCCAATTCGGACGGACGTAGGGCTGCCTATAATGCGGATATTACCTATGGCACCAATAATGAGTTTGGCTTTGATTATCTTAGGGATAATATGGCCCATACTCCCAACGACCTGGTACAAAGGCCCCATAATTATGCCATAGTGGATGAGGTGGATTCCGTTCTTGTAGATGATGCCCGTACCCCCTTGATCATATCTGGCCCGGTACCGGAGGGCGATCGTCATGAATTTAATGAACTGAAGCCCAAAGTAGGTGATATTGTTGGCAAGCAACGCGCCTATTTGACCGGAGTTTTGTCCGAGGCCAAAAAATTGATTGCCGAAGGGAATACCAAAGAGGGCGGTTTTCTATTGTTACGTGTACATAGAGGCCTTCCAAAGAACAAAGCCTTGATTAAATTCTTAAGTGAAGAAGGGGTAAAACAATTACTGCAAAAGACCGAGAATTTTTATATGCAGGATAACAACCGGGAAATGCCGAAGGTAGATGAAGAACTTTGGTTTGTTATCGATGAAAAGAATAATCAAATTGAACTCACGGAAAAAGGGGTCGAATATCTATCAGGGGATGGCGAAAAGGACTTTTTTGTAATGCCCGATATTGGCAGCGAAATAGCAAAAATTGAAAGTCAGGATCTTGAAATAAACAAGGAAGCCGAATTAAAGGAAGAGTTGTTCAAGGACTTCGCCGTTAAAAGTGAACGTATCCATACCATGAACCAACTGTTGAAGGCATATACCCTTTTTGAAAAGGATGTGGAATATGTGGTTATGGAGAACAAGGTAATGATCGTAGATGAACAAACAGGCCGTATTATGGATGGCCGACGTTATTCGGACGGATTGCACCAAGCCATAGAAGCAAAAGAGAATGTAAAGATCGAGGCAATGACCCAAACCTTTGCTACCGTAACCTTACAGAACTACTTTAGGATGTATAGCAAATTGGCCGGGATGACCGGTACAGCCGTTACCGAAGCAGGGGAATTTTGGGAAATCTACAAGTTGGATGTTATGGAAATCCCTACCAACAGGCCTATTGCAAGAGATGACAGACAAGACTTGATCTACAAGACCAAGCGCGAAAAATACAACGCCATTATTGAGGAGGTAACCAAAATTTCACAATCCGGTAGACCAGTACTAATTGGTACCACCTCTGTCGAGATCTCGGAACTTCTTTCCCGTATGTTAACTATCAGGAAAGTACCCCACAATGTACTGAATGCAAAATTGCATAAAAAGGAAGCGGATATTGTAGCCGAAGCAGGAAATGCAGGCGTGGTAACCATAGCTACCAACATGGCAGGTCGTGGTACCGATATTAAATTAAGTGAAGAAGTAAAGAAGGCCGGAGGTTTGGCAATTGTTGGTACGGAACGTCATGATTCAAGAAGGGTGGACAGGCAGCTTAGAGGTCGTTCAGGGCGACAGGGAGATCCTGGAAGCTCTCAATTCTATGTTTCCTTGGAAGACAACCTTATGCGGTTGTTCGGATCGGACAGGGTGGCCAAAATGATGGATAAAATGGGCTTGGAAGAAGGTGAGGTTATCCAACATTCCATGATGACAAAATCTATTGAGCGTGCTCAAAAGAAAGTGGAGGAAAATAATTTCGGTGTGCGTAAGCGATTGTTGGAGTATGATGATGTTATGAACGCCCAAAGGGAAGTAGTCTACAAAAGAAGACGACATGCCCTACAAGGGGAGCGACTTAAAGTAGATATCGCCAATATGATCTACGATACCTGTGAGGTAATTGCGGATACCAACAAGGCGGCCAACGACTATAAAAACTTTGAATTTGAACTTATAAAATATTTCTCCATCACCTCCCCTATTAGCGAAAATGACTTCTCAAAAATGGGCGTACAGGAAATGGCGAATGTTATTTATAAAACTGCATATACCCACTATAAGAATAAAATGGAGCGCAATGCTGCCACAGCCTTCCCGGTTATAAAAAAGGTATATGAAGACAATGCAAATAAGTTTGAAAGAATTGTGGTGCCTTTTACAGATGGCATAAAATCCCTGAACGTGGTTACCAATCTACAGGATGCCTATGAAAGCAATGGCACCCAGTTGATTACGGATTTTGAAAAGAACATTTCCCTGGCCATCATTGACGATTCCTGGAAAACACATCTGCGTAAAATGGATGAGTTAAAACAATCTGTCCAATTGGCCGTACATGAACAAAAGGACCCTTTGTTGATCTACAAATTTGAGGCCTTTGAACTTTTCAAGGGAATGATAGAAAAGGTGAACAAAGAAATCGTCTCCTTCCTGTTTAAAGGAGAGCTTCCAACACAGAGTCCGGAAATCCAGGAGGCCAGAAATATTCGCAGGCCAAAGGAAAACTTAAAGACCTCCAAGGAGGAAATCCCCAACAGCGATGAAATGTCGGCCCAAAGCAGGGCTGTAGGCCAAAATCAGGGTGGACGGCCACAGGTAACCGAAACCATTGTGCGCGAAAAGGCTAAAATAGGGAGAAACGAAAGGGTCACCATTAAGAATGTAATGTCCGGTGAAAGCAAAACGGTAAAATACAAACAAGCAGAACCGCTTTTGGACAAAGGCGAATGGGTAATTGTAGAAGATTAGCACAACAGCCAATGACCTCATAATTAAAATAGTACATCCAAAAAAAGCGACACCCTTAACAGGCGTCGCTTTTTTATTGTCCAAATTTTAATATATTTATAACAACACTAAGGTTCTTTCTGAAGGCTAAATGAAATTAAAAACGACTTGGAATGGAGCAAATTTGGGCCGAAAATCAATAGATTTAAAATCCAACCTGCCATGAAAAAGGATTTTTATAAAAGTATTGTTTTAACCCTAAAATTCATCGCGCTTTAATTCAAACGATTATCTTTACCCTCAGAATACAACCATTAACCATTTTTTAATGCAAATACCCACTCAGGATAAGTACCGACTGAAGGACAAAGTCCGTTTAACTTTAAGGGTCAACTATATTTCCTCTGTCCTCTCCATTATTTTTGGTATTATCTGCATATTTCTCCTTAAGATCACTGAAATAATTCCGGCTACCTTTATTGTCTTTGGCACTTTAAATTTGGCCAACACCCTATTGTTCCACAGGCACAAACTACTGGGATTAACTTATAATATTACCTCAATAATGGCCTTGTGCTCCTCTGTTATTATTACCATATTCAGTGGCGGTATCAACAGTCCATTTATTTTTGTTTTGGCCTTGGTGGTATTTGCCGGCTATATCAGCACAAAGGTTTATGGTAGGGTTTACCTAAATTTAAACCTGCTTATTATTATCCTGATTTATTCACAAAGTATAGCAGAATTTAATTTTACTGAAAACGTGGTCCCTGTTGAAAGTAAGAATATGTTTGCGCTTTTTAGTATTCTTTTCTCGGTATACCTCTTAGGCGGGGTCATAGGAAAAAACCTTCTTAAGGCCCACAACGAATTACATAGGATCAGAAACGAAAATGAGGCCCGTATTAAGGAAAAGGACACGCTTTTAAAAGAGATTCACCATAGAGTAAAGAATAACCTGCAAACCGTATCCAGTTTACTTAGTCTTCAATCCAGAAGCATTGAAGAGCCTAGAATGAAAACTTTAATAAAAAGCAGTCAAAACCGGGTAATTTCCATGGCCATGGTGCATGAGATGTTATATATGCGCCACGATCTGTCCAAAATTGAATACAAATCCTATGTAGCGGAATTAAGTGATTATCTAATACGCTCCTTTAAAGGAACTGAAAACAATATAACCCTCAACATCAAAATCCCGGATATTAAACTCGGGATAGACACGGCTATCCCATTGGGATTATTGATCAACGAAGTAATTACCAATGCCCTTAAATACGGTATTAAGGATAATGATCAAGGGGAAATACATATAGAACTTGTAAAAACAAATGCTAAAGATTATATACTTTATATTGGTGACGATGGCGAAGGCTTTCCCGAAGACATTAGCCATAGGAACACCAAATCCCTGGGGCTAAAACTTATCCATAACCTGTCCAGGCAATTAAAAGGATCATTGAACAGGGATTCTTCCAAAAAAGGCACGAACTACATTGTTAAATTTTCCGATATTCAACATCCGTTTAAGACCTAGCCCCACAAGTAGATGTTACACTTATTGGTATAGTCCTTCTTATTTTTACTTTTCAAAAAAAATGGCCAGGGAAAATCCCAATAGCCATAAAATTGAATTATAAACAACGGCTTATTTCCTTTCCTGTTCTGCCGACACTTTCAAGGGTCTAAGAACCCCCTTCGTTTTAGGGAAAATAATGATATGACTAAGTCCAAGAAATACCATAATTAAAAGAGCAAATAATATCATAATGGTCTATTTAGGGACTGACCGTTTAGGGGCAGTGGGTTAGTGTATCGTATTAGGCCAATTTGGCTTTGTTTAATTTAGTTGAAAAAGACAATGCTTTGGTAATCTTCGAATTTCTGAACATATACAAGCGTGCAACCGCGTTCTCATTTTTTAAAACAACCTCTTCCAAAGTAGTAGCAATGACACTCATGGCAACACTATCAACCTTTACTTCGGCCGCAGCGTTTTGTGATTTTGCAGCCATTCCGACAAATAAAGCTAGAGATAGGGTAAATATGGATTTCATGACTTGCTTTTTGTTATATATATATAACTTTGGCAAGTGTATTTTTATAGGTTCCGATTCGTTGAAAAGCACTGTTATTCGTTCAGTGGAAAAAGGGCTGTTAATGTGCAAAATATTGTCGATAAACGTCAGGAAGTCTAAATCCACTTTAGCGGAAAAAGAAGTAATTGCCCGATGTTACCTAGTTGAAATTATTGATCTTATATCATTTCATGACTTAACATTAATTGCATAATGCACTTATGTGTATACTCTGGAACAGTGATGTCAGCGATAATGAAAATTAGAAATCGCAGATGTGGCCCTATCCAATATGTGCAACTTCCTTCCAAATAACTACGGGTATCCCTAAAATGGCGATCATGTAGAAGTAACTATACCAATGATCCAGGCAGCCGAAAACTCCTTTTGGGAAGTACAACTACAACCGTAGGGAAAGTCACAAAACATGTTAAATATTTTTTTTATTTCAAAGCAACTGCCTAGTTTTGTCCAGTATTTAAAAAATGGCACGTAGCAAACAATATAACGAAGAGGAGGTAATAGAAAAAGCCATGGGCTTGTTTTGGCGAAATGGGTATGGGAATACCTCAGTTCGTATGTTGGAAAAAGAAATGGGTATAAACCAATTTTCCATTTACTCAAGTTTCGGAAGTAAAAACGGGGTTTTTTTGGAATGTATTAAGTCCTACAAAAAAAAGATACACCGTATCACGGAAATTCTAGAAAAATCGAACAACGGGGTTATAGGTATTAAACAATATTTTTACGACTTTTTGGAATTCTCCAAAGATGATAATGGCAAAAAGGGATGTTTGGTGACCAATACCGTAAATGAATTAGGAGAACATGGGGATCCGATTATTATGACAGAATTAAAGAGTTTTTTTAATGAAATTAAAACCCTATTTGCAAATAATTTAAAACAAGACAAAAATAAAGCCCAAGAAAGTATCGATAAACAAGCTAATTACTTGGCGGCATCCATGTTGGGACTTTCGTTGGCCTCCAAAATATTAAGACGGGAGCAATTGGAAGATTTTATAGAAACAGCATTCAACAACCTTTGACTTTTTTTTAACACATTTCTAAGCATTTGCTTAGAAATAAATCCAGAATTAAATAAACAATAAATTAAAATTTGAATTATGACAACATTAAAAGTACACGACATTGAATCCGCACCGGAAGAAAGCAAGCCCTTTTTGCAAAAATCGGTTAAAGCCTTTGGCATGATACCTGGTTTACATGGGGTTTTGGCCAGTGCTCCCGGCATCCTAGAGGCATATCAGACATTGCATCAATTATTTGTGGACTCTTCCTTTAACAACGAAGAATTAACCGTAGTATGGCAAACTATTAATGTGGAGCACGAATGTCATTATTGTATTCCGGCACATACAGGCATAGCCCATATGATGAACGTAGATCCGGCTTTAACTGAAGCCTTGAGAAACAGGACCGTAATGCCCACAGAAAGACTTCAGGTATTACATAAGACTACTCTATCTATTGTTCGGAATCGCGGTAATATTTCAGAAGAAGAATTGAACAGATTCTATGCTACGGGCTACACGGAAAGACAAGTTTTGGAAATCATCCTCGGTCTATCACAAAAAGTAATAAGCAACTATTCCAACCATATTGCCAACACTCCGGTTGACGCTCCATTTCAAAAATTTACCTGGAACAAAGACAAGGTAGGAGTCTAATTCCTTGATTAGATAATTAGCTTAAACCTTCCTCTTACTCGGAAGATCTATCATTAATGCATATTAAAAAAATAAAATTATGAGCATTTCAATTGCAAACAAAGTCGCACTGGTAACAGGAGCAAATAGAGCAATTGGCAAAGCTATTGTGGAATCTTTTATAAATCACTGTGCTAAAAAAGTATATTTGGCCGTCCGTAATACAGAATCTGGATCAGGAACAATTGTTGTGTTTATGCAAATATTCTTTTGGAAAAAAATAGCTACATAAAAGATATTAAACCTAGATCCCGCCGAAAAGGACGGGGTTAGTTCAACTTGCAATTTTAATTGTGTCTTATCGACTTCTCAAAATTGAGTTTCACTAATAAAGACACTGCATTTTGGCTTCGTTTTCCGCAAGGGATCCCGGAGCGTATTGTGCCGTCCATGAAAGGTAAAAAGTGGCTTGAAAAGGAGCTATTTTAGCGCGCCAAAAAGGGGTGGATCCAGCCTGTTTTCCCCTATTTTCATATACGGCCTAACTATGGACTATCTATGGAGTATCTATGGCTTATCCCCGGACATGACCCGTCCTAAAATAGCTATACATGTTATTCATGAATGCTACGTATTTGGGCGATACAAAAAATGAACAGAACAGGAATTTGGGATAGAAAATTCTATCTTATTTCTATTCACACACAACTTTTGAGATTGACCCCAGAATCTACCAAATATTTGGAAGAGAAATATGGAAATAAGGTGTTAACCATAAAAGCGGATGTTGCCAACGCAACTTCCATTCAACAATTGGCAGAACAAACTAAAGATGTGGATATTGTCGTAAACAATGCAGGAGTAGGACCCCCCTACCCCACCCTTGGCAATGATGAGGAAAAGGATTTTGCCTATAACCTGGAAGTAAATGCTTTTGGATTGCTCCGTATTGCCAATACTTTGGCCAAAACATTGGAAAAAAATAAAGGTGCCCTGGTCCAACTAAACTCCATTGCATCTATCAAAACTTCCCACAACTTTCTACCTATTCTGCCTCGAAAGCGGCCTCCTATTCCCTTACCCAGGGTCTAAGAACTGAGCTCGGTGCTAAAGGTGTACATGTCCTTAGTGTTCGCCCCTGTCCTATTGCAACTGATATGGGAGCTACAGCAGGTTTTGAAGATGGAGCTGCCACTTCTGTGGTTTCAGAAGGTATTGTAAATGCCCTTAATGTTGGGGATATCCATTTGTTTCCGGACGAAATGGCCAAACAATTTGAAGGGGCATATCAAAGTTTTTCCGATAATATTGTAATGGCAGATTTCTCTGAATAATCCTATTAGGAATAAATATTAAAAATTCATAATCTGATTAAATTAACTGTAATGTATCCGAATAGTGAGGGCCTAGAATTCAACAAGGCGCATTACACTAGGCAGCATGGTCAACTATTCTCCGATATATTAGGTGATGCTATTGTATCCTCAGATATTAATTATGGACTTTTGGGTGCCAGTCCTGACCAGACCGCTAATATTGTGGTTGGCGTTGACGGCAATCCTTGGATAATGTCTGAACGGGTAAAAACAGGCACACCGTTTAAAATTCCAATGTAGCCAAAAGCGGAAATCTTAATCGATAAATATAAAGACGATTACCGAACCTATGAGAAAATTAATCTTCTACCTAAGCTGTCCAACCAAAAACTGCACAGCTATCTAAAAGAAATAGCAGACCAATGTGGTATAAAGAAGAACCTAACTTTTCATATGGCACGTCATACGTTCGCTACTACGGTGACTCTAAGCAACGGTGTTCCTATAGAAACCGTATCGAAGTTACTAGGTCATACTAAATTGGCCACGACCCAAATTTATACTAGAGTAGTTGAAAGAAAAGTTAGTAACGATATGCACTTGTTAAAGATTATGTTAATTTATTTTTAGAGTTTTTTCTAAAATAAAAAACGATTCTAAAGTTGCAAAATACCTTGTTAGTCAAGTGAATAATAATTCTTGGTTGCCTTAAATTTCCTAAATATTTTATTACTAGACAACCGTATTATTCAATAATGTTTAATAGACAAAAAAACCAATGAAGAGTTTTTGACGTTTATACAGTATAACTATCTACACATACATTTTTAACTACATTTAGCATGAGTAGATTCTATTTTTATCGCTATTACATTAATATTACAATTTAACTCAAGTTAAAATATGTCTATATTAAAATATACAGTACTACCACTAAAACAAAGAGCTTTAGAACCTTTCGTAAAGCGGATATCATATATTGAAAATGAAACGGTAGAACCTCAGTTTCACTCTATACCTCCCATAGGTGCCAATGGACTCTCTTTTTACTTTGGAGCTCCCATGCGACATATTATTAATCATGAAACTATTCCTTTACTCAAAGGAGCTTCTGTATTAGGTACTATAACAGAAGATGGTATTACCGTAATACATCAAGGTTGTGTTAAACAAATCTATATTGAGTTTACACCTACAGGGTTTTATCGTTTATTTCATAAGCACGGAAGCAAATTTACAAATAGTCCTCCTGCCGATTTCTCTACTATAGATGCACAAATGTTGGAAAATGAATTAGAAAATTGTTCTAAAGATGTAAAAAGTATACAAGACGTTTTTGAAAACTACCTATTACGTATAATGCCAAATGCACTTCCTGAAATTCCTTTAATAAATAACGTTGTCTCATTGATGCAAGCAGATGTTGCAGATAAAAACAGGGTAGAGGACATTTGCAAAAAAGTAGGTGTGAACCAACGGTATCTTTCTCGCTTATTCAAAAAAGTAATAGGCATGTCTCCTAAAAAATATTATAGAACACAGCAATGGAACACTATTATGAGCATTATCAATCAAAATAAAGAAGAAACCTTAACTAAATGGGCTCTAGAGTGTGGGTTTTATGATCATCCTTCTTTCACAAAAGAATTTAAAAAGTTTATGCAAATTCCTCCAAGTGAATTTATTAATGGAGACGTTAGCTTAGTTCAAATGGTTCTTAGACAAAATCGGCAATAATAAGATCAAGAACCTGTAACATATCCAAGCATTTAGAATTAAATGAGCCTGTCCATTTTATACAAGACTTGATTGATTTTCATATTTAAATTTGTCCCTTCATTACAAAATATATAATTATGAAAGCAAAAATGAAATTAGTCAATTTATTAATGATACTTATGGTATCTATTTCAATTTTTTCATGTTCAGATGGTGAAGATGGAGCAGATGGTATTAATGGAGCAGACGGTGTTAATGGAGTAGATGGTGTTAATGGAGCAGATGGGGAAGATGGGGAAGATGGGGAACAAGGCGTACCGGGAACGGCAAATGTTATTTATTCTGATTGGATAGACTCTCCTTTGGATGGTGATATTCCATCATCATCAGCAAATGGCAGTATTGATGTTGCCGGCTTAAGCCAAGAAATATTTGATCAAGGTACAGTTCTAGTCTATGGAAAAGCTGGAACTCTTAATGTATTTGCCCTGCCATTTATAGGTGAAGCGGGGGTGTCTTACTATTACCGTTTAGCATTAGGAAGTATCAATATAAGGCTAGCAAGTGTAGATGGTTCTTCTATAGGTAATCCTCTTTTTGGTCAGTATCGCTATGTTCTAATTCCTGGTGGTGTTGAAGCAAGTACCGGAATAGGTGGTATAGGAAGTAAAACTGCAACCGTAGATTTTACCAAATTGAGTTATGAAGAAGTAATCGCTCATTTCAATATTCCTGAATAATACGTTCTTCCAACGTAAACAAGGGCTGTTTAAACGTCCCTTGTTTACGTTTTAAAAAGTTTAAATTAATGAAACAACAAGTCATTACTCTTTTTATACTGTTTTAGTACTATGCTACGGGACCGTAGTGCAATAATAGCCCAATTCTATAAAATGATAGAAGAAGGTATTTTATACGTAACATATCTCTCTAACCTTTCAGGTAGAGCCAATACCTATAGGAAAGGTGCAGTAACTTTCGATTCAAACACAAAAACACCCCTATTTCATGGCGAATACGGCACAACGCTTAACGAAAACCAAGAAATAGAAAACCCTACAGTAATATTCACATTTAAAAGGGAATAGAATCGAGGCCAAAACTACAAACAAATGAAAACAACTATCTATATCCTCTTGTTTACCCTACTTTTATCAAGTTGTAAAAAGGACGATAGTGAGCACACAAATATTGCTCCAGAAGCTTTTAACTTGCTCACTGTTGAAAACCAAGCGGAAAATGTTTCGTTGATCCCTGTCTTTACTTGGCAAGCAGCAACGGACCCAGATGGTGATTCAGTGGTCTACGACCTATATTTAGAAGTGCTTACTGGCGGCTTCTTAGTTCCCAAATTGAATGCCAATCAACAACCCCCCGACCCAACCCTTATTATAGCCCAAGGTATCACAGAAACTAGTTATACCCTCACCGACCCTTTATCCATAAACAGTTCCTTTACATGGAAAGTAGTTGCTCGTGATAACCAAGGGGGAACTGTTGAAAGCGATATTTTTAGCTTTGAAACCCGCCCGTTGAATACTAGCGAAGAAGCCTTTGTAGCATCTACACCTTTTGATGTTAGAGAAGGACATGGCAGCGTTTTTTTTAAAGATAAATTCTGGGTTATTGGTGGTTTCGCCAATATTGAAGATGTAAAAAATGATGTATGGTCTAGTGCGGATGGAATTACATGGGTACAAGAAACCGCAGAAGCAGGTTTCACTGGACGCGGTCAATTTGGAATCACCGTTTTTAAAGATAAGATTTTCATCTATGGAGGTCTTGGAGGTGGTAATTTGTTAAGTGATGTATGGAGTTCAATAGATGGGGTGAATTGGATACAAGAAACTGCTGACACTGGATTTAGCCCCCGAGGACAAACTAAACTACTCAGCTATAATGATAAATTATATGCCATAGGTGGTTTGGATAATCCTCTTGACCCTACTACTGGAAGTACAGAAGAGATTTGGAGTTCTAACAACGGTGCAGACTGGGTACAGGAGACCAATGCTGCTCCCTATTTAGCTAGGTATGGGTTTGAAGCTTTGGTCTTTGACAATAAAATGTTTGTTATAGGCGGAGCATTAAGTACAACCTTTGAAATCCAAAATGATGTCTGGTATTCAAAGGATGGAAAAAATTGGACGCAAATAGTACATCCGGGAAGCAGTTACCCAAAACGCTTACTCTTTAAGAGCACCGTATTCAATGAGAAAATTTGGATTACTAGTGGATTTTTTGAAGATGAGATAGAAGAATTTCATTATAATGATTTCTGGTCCAGTAGTGACGGCGTTTATTGGAAAAAAGAAGTTTCAAACGCTGGTTACGAACCTCGTTTTTCTTCTACTTTGATATCAAACCAAAACTTTATGCTTCTAATTGGAGGAGGAGAAATTAGCACTAATGCTAAATTTAATGATGTATGGAAATACGATTAATATAGTATAAAAAAGCATTATCCTGGTTACCAACCTACATCTATAAATTTTTAAGTTAAACAAAAAATATCATGAAAAATAATTTTCTATTATCAAACTTATTCCTCGCATTAATCTTGAGTATGTCCAATATTAGTTATGTTATGAAAACAAAACAAATTTTAAAAACAGCATTACTAGCATTTACATCCTTAATAATGGTAATCTCTTGTAATAAAAATGATGATGGCGGTAGTAATACACCCATAAAAGAAAAAGGTTTTATAACCACTTGGAAAACAACAGTAGCTAACGAAGAGATTTCCATCAAAACATTCCCTTCCAACTTTATTACAACTCCCTATAATTATACGGTAGATTGGGGAGATGGAAACGTTGACAGTAATGTAACCGAATCAATTACGCATGGTTACACTACTGCAGGAATCCATACAGTAACCATAACAGGAGATTTTCCGGGTATTTATAATCATGAAGATTCCTCCAATGCTGCCAAACTACTAACTATTGAGAGCTGGGGTGACAATATAGTATGGGAATCTATGAGAAAAGCTTTCTATCAATGTGAAAACCTAACAGGCATAAATGCTACAGATACTCCTAACTTAAGTTATGTAACCGATATGTCTTATATGTTCAGTTTTGCTATCAACTTCAACAGCGATATAAGCAATTGGGATGTTAGTAATGTAACCGATATGTCTTTAATGTTCTATAATGCTACGAGCTTCAACAGCGATATAAGTAATTGGGATGTTAGTAAGGTAACCAGTATGGATTACATGTTCTATGATGCTACTAACTTCAACAGGGATATAAGTGATTGGGATGTTGGCAATGTAAATAGTATTGGCCAAATGTTTAGTGGTGCTACGAACTTCAACAGTAATATAAGTAATTGGGATGTTAGTAAGGTAACCTATATGAGTGGCATGTTCAAAGGTGCGACGAATTTTAACAGCAATATAAGTAATTGGGATGTTAGCAATGTAACCGAGCTATCTTCTATGTTTGAAGATGCGACTTCATTCAATCAAGATTTAAGTGGCTGGGCAACTATCAATGTAACGAGTTGCTCCAACTTTTCAGCAGGTAGTTCTGGTTTAGAAGACACAAACCTACCAACAGCAGGAACTTGTTTTTAAATAATAATTAATAACGTATCCCCTCATACCAATTACCTTGAGGGGGGTAAAAATAAACTCAAGTACATAATGCCACTAACAGTAGGAACCTATTAAATAAAAACAACAAGCTATGAAAACAAAACAAATTTTAAAAACAGTAGTTCTAGTATGTACATTAATATTAATAGTAACCTCTTGTAATAAAAATGATGATGGCGGTAGTAATACACCCATAACAGAAAAAGGTTTTATAACCACTTGGAAAACAACAGTAGCTAATGAAGAAATTACCATCACAAAAGATTTTAACGAGGGAATTACGACGCCCTATAATTACAATGTAGATTGGGGGGATGGAAACATTGATAATAATGTAACTGAATCTATTACGCATAGTTACACTACTGCAGGAATCCACACAGTAACCATAACAGGAGATTTTCCAGCTTTTAATTCAGGGTCTAACTCCAATGCTGCCAAACTAATAACTATTGAAAACTGGGGTAGCAATATCGTCTGGGAATCTATGTATCAGGCTTTTTCTCAATGTAAAAACCTAACCAGCATAAATGCTACAGATATTCCTATCTTGGGTAATAATATAACTATGTATCGCATGTTCTATGGCGCAACTAACTTCAACAGCGATATAAGCAATTGGGATGTTAGTAATGTAACCAATATGAATTATATGTTCTCTTACGCTACTAATTTCAACAGCGACATAAGTAATTGGGATGTTAGTAATGTAACTGGCATGAGAAATATGTTCCATTACGCAACCAACTTCAACAGCGATATAAGTGGTTGGGATGTTAGTAATGTAACCAATATGAGCTATATATTCCATTACGCAACCAACTTCAACAGCGATATAAGTAATTGGGATGTTAGTAAAGTAACTGGTATGGATCATATGTTTCACAATGCGGAGAGTTTTAATCAAGACTTAAGTGCTTGGGAAACCGACAATGTAACAGCTTGCAATAGCTTTTCAGTTGATAGTGGTTTAACAAACGTAAACTTACCAACAGCGGGAACTTGTTTTAATAATTAAGAAAGTAACCTCTAATAATAACTATATATGAGAAGATAGATTACAATCCACAATATGTGTGGGAGTATAATGAAAAGGAAGGGTGATATTTTATATATGAAGATGAAATAAATACAGAAGATACATCTGACTCTGAAGAATATGAGAAAACATTTCACATTGAAATAAAATTTAGAAAATGGTGATTTATCAATAGTTTTCCTCCTCATTATCTTGAAGATATTGAAGAATTTGAACTTGCTCAAAGTCATATAGAATTATTAGATGGAGTAGCATATTGTAAACCCGTATTTAACTTTAACTTGTTTTATAATAAAATAACAGGCATTTCGGAACTTAACACATAAAATGTGCTAGAAGAACTGTATTTAGGAAATAATAAAATTGGATATATTGATGCTTTGAGCAGCTTATTCGAATTAAGATTAATTGAATTTAATTAAAGTTATTCAGATTTTAATATGAGATTAATAACGCCCACATAGAAAACATACCAATCTACACTTCTCCTAATAATAGGTATATTTTTAGGAAACTCATGCTCTAAAAAGGATATAGATAATGAGCCCCCTGTTTTAGGAATTCCCCCAATAGATATTTTAGAAATAAATAATGTCATTGCGTTTGGTCAGGAATTATCAACCACCAAAAAAAGTCCAGCCATCGAATACATCACTAAAAACAGTGATGTTAACGTTAGGGCTGCCAGTAATGGTCTGGTTAAAGCCGTTGTTTTAAACGAAGGGGAATCTTCAGATTATGAAATTCGTATACAACCAACAGCTACCTCTCAATGGCTCATTATATATGATCATGTTTTAGAGGTCGCTATTTTAGAAGGTGACAACATTCAGCAAGGCGATATTTTAGGAAAAGTAGGTTTAGGTAACAGGACAGAACTCCAATTAAACAAAACAAATGGTGCAAATACTATTTCCTATTGTCCTTTAAATTATGCTAGCAATACCTTTTTAGAAGAACATCTAAGTTTTATGGCAAACTGGTGTTTAATAGAAACTGTAATACCTTAAACTAAGATATGATAATAAAAAGACGATTATTTGTTTTGTTTTTTTGGTAATAGGTGCTGCAATGGTAGCTCAAGTAGATTTACAGATTCAAGTAAATAGAACAACAGGTACAGCACCCTTATATGTTTTTTTGTTGTTACATTTTCCTCAGGTCTTTCCGAAGGAAATGATTTAGACAACTCAGATTTCTCTTGGAATTTTGACACAAATAATACAGACCCTAACGGAAGTTGGGAAATTACCAAAAGAAGAGTTACAGGGCATGTATTTGAATTAATTGGAAACAATAAAGTGTTCCTTCCCAGCATAGCGGAAAGGTTCACGTAATGGAAAGCTAAAATTGGGGATTGTGTCCAAGACCTTTGTAGTGAAGCTTTTCCCGAAATGCAGCTTTTCGCGGAATACAGGGAAATGTGATGAGTGTGATAACAAAGACAGTACTTCTTCATTGTAGAAAAATCAGTTATACCAATCAGTTTATTTTATTCAATTAAATACAGTTAATTAAAAAGAATTCCTATTTCTGCAACAGACGAAAACAAGTTGAACTACCAATCATTGTAAATAGGTCACAAATCGTCAACATATAAGAAGATATTTGGTAGAAATACCACGGCGATTGGGCTCGCTGAGCAAGGTTCGCGTCCCGTCCAGTCCGCCCCCTATGTAGCAATTGCGAACCTAACATTTGAATCCTTGAAATCTTTTCAAGGATCATTTGGGGCAAATGCAGCTAAAATCTCCGCAGATCTTCCTAATTTTACCAATGTTCAGCCCTTAGTTCAAATTAGCGAGGTAATTAAAGTCCAAAAACCTTTAAATTAGGCTGGGAACCTAATAATTAAGTTTCCAGCCTGATTAATAAAATAATCATAATTATGGCAGATAAAATTAAAATAGATATTGTGTCCGATGTAGTGTGCCCTTGGTGCACCATTGGCTACAAACGTTTGGATAAGGCCATCTCGGATTTGGGTATTCAGGACCAAATAGAGATTGAGTGGCACCCTTTTGAACTTAATCCAAATATGCCAAAAGAGGGGCAGAACGTACAGGAACATCTTACCGAAAAGTATGGTTCCAGTTTGGAAGAACAGAGGCGCTCCCAGGAATATATGGCCGAGGCAGGGGCAGAACTGGGATTCACCTTCGATTATTTTGAGGAAATGAGAATGGTAAACACATTTGAAGCCCATATTTTATTGGAGTACGCCAAGGGTTACGGAAAGCAAACCGAATTAAAGATGCGCTTAACCACAGCCTTTTTTAGTGAAAGAAAAGATGTCTCCAACAGAGCTGTTTTAAAGCAAGCTTTATTGGACATTGGATTGAACGCGGAAGAGGCTTTGTCCAAATTAGATAATGATGAGGCCCGTTACGACCTCAGAAGCAAACAGAATTATTGGAAAAACCTGGGTGTCAACTCAGTACCAACCATCGTATTTAACAAAAAAAGTGCAGTAACGGGAGCACAGGCCGTAGATGTCTTTAAACAGATCCTTAGCGAAGTTATTGAACAATAGGCTAACATACTAATTACCAACAAGTGCCAATGCAACTGGAAACCGACATTGGCTATCCACTTAAAAAACTCAATTATGAAGAGAGTAGTAATTACCGGTATGGGAGCCTTGACTCCCCTAGGAAATTCGGTAGATGAATTTTGGCAAAGTGCCATCAATGGCAAAAGCGGTGTATCCAAAATCACCAAGTTCGATTCTACATTGTTCAAAACAACCTTTGCCGCCGAGTTGAAACATTTTACACCTGAAAACTACCTTGACCGCAACGAGATAAAAAGGAGTGATCGGTTTACGCAATACGCCCTTTATTCAGCAACTGAAGCTATAAATGATAGCGGCCTGGATATAAATTCCCTATCTCCTTTTGATATGGGCGTAATATGGGGATCGGGTCAAGGAGGAATGCAAACCTTTGAAGATGAGGTCATGAACTTTATGGAAGAGGGCAAACGTCCCAGATTCAATCCTTTCTTTATACCAAAAATGTTGGTGAATATGGCCTCGGGAATGATTGCCATGAAGTTTGGATTAATGGGCATCAACTATACGGCAGTATCCGCTTGTGCCTCCTCCAACTCTGCCATAATGGATGCTTTCAATTACATTCGTTTGAACAAGGCCAAAGTTATGGTTACCGGAGGATCTGAAGCTCCCATAACCCAAGCTTCCATTGGGGGTTTTAATGCTATGAAAGCCTTATCCACAAGAAATGACGACCCACAAAGGGCCTCAAGACCATTTGATGAGGATAGGGACGGCTTTGTAATGGGCGAAGGTGCAGGTGCCTTAATCCTCGAAGAATATGAACATGCCAAAAAAAGGGGCGCAAATATCTATGCAGAAATTGTAGGAGCGGGCATGACCGACGATGCCTACCACATTTCAGCCACACATCCCGAAGGGATTGGCGCAATAAAGGCCATGCAATTGGCCATGGAGGAAGCACAACTGGTCCCGGAACAGATCAATTATTTGAATGTTCATGCCACTTCTACTCCAGTTGGGGATTTAAGCGAAATAAAAGCAGTGGCAAAAACCTTCAACAACGAGTTCGACAATTTGAAAATTAGTGCTACAAAATCGATGACGGGACACCTTATGGGAGCCGCTGGTGCCGTTGAGGCAATCTTAGCTATAAAAGCCATTGGGAACAACATTATCCCCCCGACCATCAACACCGTGAAGATAGATCCCATTATTCCCAAAACCACGCCTATCGTAATCAAAGAAGCCATAGACCATACTGTGAACGTGGCCATGAGCAACACCTTTGGTTTTGGTGGGCACAATGCTACCACCATCTTTAAAAAAGTATAGAAACTTGTAAAACAATAACTCAAAGGCTCCAATTTTCTCAAATAATCGGGGCCTTTTGCTTAACTTGTAATCACAACCCGTGCCATTTGGACAAAACGCAGGGTATGTAAGAACCTTTTCGGAGCCAGAGGCCTACAGTAAAAACCATCTTAAGAAAACGATCGATATGAAAACAATGACATGCAAACAATTGGGAGGTGCCTGTGACATGCCATTCCACGCCACGACTTTTGAAGAAATAGCAGAACAAAGCAAAAAGCATGGGATGCAAATGTTCAAGGCTGGTGACAAAGAACACCTGGAGGCCATGAATAAAACGCAGGAACTTATGAGAACACCGAATGCGATGGCCAAATGGTTCGAAAACAAGAAGAAGGAATTTGAAAATCTTCCGGATAACAAATTATAGATCTTGAAGCCTTGAATGTAACCTAAGCGAGGCGGAATTATTTATCCCTTTTCACCGGCTCCTTCAACATCCTTACACTATCCTTTTTTTCAGGAAAAACCACCAAATAATTAAGACAGATACAAAAGAAGATCAAAAGGGCTACTGTTAACATAATATTTATCTGATTAAAGGTCAAAAACCGACCTAATTAAAGTTATTCCTGTATTAAGCCAGTTTGGCCTTATTTAACTTGGTAGAGAAAGTCAACTCTTTGGTTATCTTGGAATTTTTAAACATATACAAACGGGCAACAGCCTTATCCTTTATCAAAACAACCTCTTGTTTTGCCGTAACAGATACAATACTCATGCTAATGGTTTCAACCTTGACTTCGGCCGCATCGTTTTGGGCCTGGGCAGCTACTCCGATAAAAAGAACAAAGATTAAAGTTAAAATGGTTTTCATGACTTGCGATTTGTTATATATATAACAGGGGCAAGTGTATTTTTCCAGGTTCTGATTCGATGAAAAACACAGTTTCTCGTTAAGCGGATAAAATCCAGATAAAGTGCAAAATAATCCCGATGAAGGTAACGAGCTCAAAAATCACTTTAACGATAAAAAAATGTATTTCATCGATTAGGGTGGGTATTTACTTACATTTTTAGCTCCATAGTTTTATCATTTTCCACATTAAAGTAAACTACCTCGGGGCAAGCCTGCGAGGCATTCGTAGGAAACGAACTTTAATTTTCGAGGCAAGCCTCGGGTATTATACCCTTTGGCAGAGCCAATAAAAACAACAATAAAATACAGCCATCCTAGGCCGAAAATTATTCCCGATATTTGTGTCCACATATACCCATTTAAAAATAAAATACACCATTGGACTCCTATAGGGAAACATTTGAGACTTGGAACAAAATAGCCAATCTATATCAAGACCGATTTATGGATCTGGACTTGTACAACCATAGCTATGATCTTATTTGTAAATCAATAAGAAAACAAAATGCAGGAATTTTGGAAATAGGCTGTGGTCCTGGAAACATTACACGATACCTATTATCCAAAAGGCCCGACTTCAAAATATTGGGGATAGATATAGCCCCTAACATGATTGCATTAGCAAAAAAGAACAATCCAGCCGCTACTTTCAAGGTAATGGATTGTAGGCAGATCGGCGAACTTGAAACCTTATTCGATGGAATTATTGGTGGTTTTTGTTTGCCCTACCTCTCCTACCCCCATTGTGCCCAGTTAGTTTCAGAATCCCATAGACTACTATCAAAAAACGGATTGCTCTATTTAAGTTTTGTGGAAGGTGACTCCAATAAATCGGGCTTTAAGGTAGGCAGCAATGGAGACAGAGTGTATTTCCATTACCATAATTTGGATGCACTAAAAAAGCTTCTAACTCAAAATGCATTTCAAGAACCTGAAGTTTACCATGTAGATTACCAGAGAACGGAAGCCCTGATTGAAAAACATACCATTCTTATTAGCTCAAAAAAATGATATGAAAAAAAAAGTGAAAATGTTTGTTGAATAAAATATTAATCGTAATATTGCGATATACAAATAAATTAAAATGGGTTTAGCCAAAACAGAAATTTTCTCGGATCAACAAAATGAAATTGCCATTTTTGCCAAGGCATTTGGACATCCGGCACGCGTGGCAATTCTGCAGCATCTATTTAAAATAAACACCTGTGTATGCGGTGATCTTGTAAATGAAATTGGCTTGGCCCAACCAACCATTTCACAGCATTTAAAAGAATTGAAACTCCTGGGACTCATAAAGGGCAGTGTTGAAGGTACCAGTGTTTGCTATTGTATCAATACTGAAAAATGGATGGAAATGAAAGAGATTATCAAACAATTTCTAAATCTCGACATTACCGAACAGGAAGATTGTTGCTAAAAAATTTAAACTCATTAATCGCATAATCGCAATAAACAAATAACAAAATGAAACTATCAGAGATAAAAACAATTTTAGGGAATTTGGAAACCATTGCATTTCAATTGCCGGATGGTAAACTAGTACCCAATCATTTTCACGTTACCGAAGTAGGTAAAATAACCAAAAACTTCATAGACTGTGGCGGTACGGTTCGTAAAGAGGAAGTAGTGAACTTTCAGCTATGGGATTCCACCGACTATGACCACCGACTTCATCCAGAGAAATTGGTCCACATCATTGAATTATCGGAAAAGGTATTGGAAATTGGGGATTTGGAAATTGAAGTAGAATACCAAGGAGATACCATACAAAAATTTGGATTGGATTTTGACGGCACCAATTTTTTATTGGCCACCAAACATACAGATTGCCTGGCAAAGGACAATTGTGGTATTCCGACAGAAAAACCAAAAATAAAGTTATCCCAATTGCAAGAGACTTCTGCAAATTGCTGTACTCCAAACTCAGGATGCTGTTAAACCCTTTAACCACACTATAAACCTTATTTAATGATGCCCGTAAAAAAGAAGGTCTTTGACCAAATAGATCAGGCTATCTCTAAACTCAGTATTGATAATATTAGTGAGGAGCGAAAAGAAATTTTACAGCCCCTTGCTGACTATATACAGTCTAAAACAGATACCCAACAACCCATTAGAATTAATTTTATTTGCACCCACAATTCCAGAAGGAGTCACTTATCCCAAGTCTGGGCGCAAACCTTGGCCTTCTATTTCAACCTTAAGAATGTACAATGCTATTCGGGAGGAACGGAAGCTACCGCCCTATTCCCAATGGTTGCAGAAACCTTGAAAAATTCGGGATTTGGCATAGCGACCCTAGCGCAAGGAGAAAACCCAATATACAGCATAAAATATACCGACAATGAGCCTCCAGTGATAGGGTTTTCAAAGAAGTTCGATGCTGCTTTTAATCCTAAATCCGAGTTTGCAGCGGTTATGACCTGTTCACAGGCAGATGTTGGATGCCCGTTTATAGCAGGGGCCGAAAAGCGTATCCCAATAACCTTTGAGGATCCAAAGGCGTTCGACCATACCCCACAACAGGCCGAAAAGTATCGGGAAAGAAGCCTTCAAATTGCAACCGAATTAATGTACATTTTTGCTCAAATAAAATCATAATCAATGGCCTCGAACAAAAAATTAAGCTTTCTGGACAGCTATCTAACCATTTGGATTTTTTTGGCGATGGCATTGGGGGTAGGCATAGGCTATTTTGTACCCACTTTTCCCAAAATCATTGATAGTTTTAGTAGTGGAGCAACCAATATCCCCATTGCCATTGGACTAATCCTAATGATGTACCCTCCCTTGGCCAAGGTAGACTACTCGGTTTTGCCCAAGGTTTTTAAAAACACCAAGATTTTATCCATATCCTTGATCCTGAATTGGGTTATTGGACCAATTTTGATGTTTGCACTGGCCATTACCTTTTTAAGGGATTACCCGGAATATATGGTTGGGTTGATTCTTATTGGTTTGGCGCGTTGTATAGCCATGGTACTTGTTTGGAACGATCTGGCCGAAGGAAGTAGCGAATACGGTGCCGGCTTGGTTGCCCTTAATAGTATTTTTCAGGTATTTGCCTATAGTTTTTATGCCTGGATCTTTATAACCGTACTTCCTCCCTATTTCGGATTTGAAGGGGCCATAGTAGACATTTCTATTGCTACCATAGCCGAAAGCGTAGCTATTTATTTGGGAATTCCGTTTGCATTGGGTTATTTAAGTAGATTGATCCTCGTTAAACTGAAGGGTGGGGAATGGTACTCCAACACATTTATTCCTACCATATCCCCTATGACCTTGATTGCCCTATTGTTTACCATAGTGGTCATGTTTTCCTTAAAAGGCGAAATGATTGTTGAGATCCCCATGGATGTTCTCATCATAGCGGTACCTTTACTCATCTATTTTACGCTGATGTTTATTATTGGTTTTTTCGTCACAAAAGCCATGGGGGCTGAATATGACAAAACGGCTTCTGTGGCCTTCACAGCGGCGGGGAACAATTTTGAATTGGCCATAGCTGTGGCTATAGCCGTCTTCGGACTAAATTCAGGGCAGGCATTTGCTGGGGTCATTGGGCCCTTGGTGGAAGTGCCGGCCTTAATTTTATTGGTGCGCGTAGCCCAGAGGTTGCGCAAAAAATATTATCCGATAGTCAAAGTACAGTAAGGACGGATCAATCCCAAAAGTTGTGTGTGAATTAGAAAAAGAAATAATCTACTATCTCATTTTTGTGTCCTGTTCATTTTTTGCATCGCCCAAATGCGTAGCATTCATGAATACCATTAAAAATCAATAGACCAGCCGATGAATAAAAAACGACCAGGGCCGAATAACCAAGGTACGGTGTACCTTGGTTAGGAGGAGCCAGCAGTAGCCATGGCCATGCTGATTTTAAATTTCTTTAAATCTACGCACTTTCCACTGCCCCGGCGTCCAGGCCGCTTTCACTTGGGTGAAATGCTCTATGGACGCCTTCCACCTTCCAATGTGAAAACCACTTGATTTAATACGAAATCGAAGATTCACGAAAACCTATAAAAAACCTGTCTGCCGAAGGCAGGCAATAATAACCACTTAAGTAAATTGAAAATAGGCCGGTCCTTTCGTTGCGTCAACCTTCATGTGGGGATAAGTCATTTTCCGTTATTAAAAACCTTTGGCATTGCCCTCAAGGTCTATGGTTTGGTCGTTCTTCTTCCGTCGTGGAGATGGCATGACCGTTAAGAATTATTGAAGCCTTGGAAATAATTTAGGCCATGGCATCGGTCCTTAAAATCCAGAGATTTTAGGGACCACCTGGCGAAGAAGGGTCTTTTCTTTTGTTTAGCTCATGGCTGGTTATTTTCCTAATTACGTATTCGTGAACCTGCGGTTTCGTTTTATTCATTGCTTGCTTATTTTGTAATATGGTATTCATGAACCTCCTACGTCGGTTTCATTGGACAAGCAAAGAAATCGAAGATTCACGAAAACCATTAAAAAACTATAAAAACCACTTGAGTAAAATGAAAGAATAATTTAATCATTGGTTTTACTAAATTGCTCCTATTAATTAAAACTGTTGCTCAAAAAAACACGACTGATCAAATTAATCCCTTTTTTTCATAAACACAACAATTGTTGTTCCTGATCCATAAGGACACTGGAGGACCGGAAGATGCCATACTTAAATTCCAGTCAGATATTAGTTTGTGATTAAGCCAATTTAGCTTTGTTCAATTTGGTAGAGAAGGACAACTCTTTGGTTACCTTGGAATTTTTGAACCTATATAAACGGGCAAGACTATTATTACTTTTAATAGCAACTTCTTGTTTTTCCGTAGCATTTACAATACTCATGACAATGGTTTCAACCTTAACTTGGACAGCATCGTTTTGGGCCTGTGCAGCTACTCCGATACAAAGAACAAAGATTAAAGTTAAAATGGTTTTCATGACTTGCGATTTGTTATATATATAACTAGGGCAAGTATATTTTTGCAAGTTCTGATTCGATGAAAAACACCGTTTCTCGTTAAGTGGATAAAATTCGGATAAAGTGTAAATAAATCCCGATGAACGTAAGAAGTTCCAAAATCACTTTAGCGATAAAAAATTGCATTTCATCGATGACCGTAAGTATTTACTTACATTTCCAAGCCTTGAATTTTACTATCCAACCATCAAGAAGACAGCAACGGTGTGGAATTCAGAAGAACTAACAGTCCATGATTTCCATTAATATGTATCCCTTCTTACTTTTGCAATATAAAAAGAGCCTTGGACCGCTTTTCCAGACATTCAAAAGCAAATAATGGTTATCGGCCTACCTATCCGGAGAAACTGTTTTAGTAAATATACTCCTTTGGTAATGCCGGGAATACATGTTGGTTCGCTGTCGCCCTTAACGGCCATTTTGCCATCCGATTCCTTCAATCCGGTTTTGGCCACCGGAATAGGTCGTAACAAATTTAAAATGCCATTCCCAAACCTAACACTCTGTAGTGTTCCAAGATCTCATAATAACCAACCAACAAGCATTCCTTTAAAATTGACGCCCAATAGAATATTGATCAGCCATAGGGTTATTCCAATTCCAGATCCAGTGTACAAAATTATGTAGAAAAATACTAGGCAGCCGTCAAAATACTAGGCCTCCTCATAAGCATAAAAATCCCCAAGGAAATGGATCCACAAACCAAAAATCCCACAAAAAGAGGAAGAATGGTAAGCTGAATATAACTACCAACATAGGTTGCGATGGGAATGGCGATCATAGTGGAAACAAACCCAGTAATGGCAGCCCCTATCCCCGCTATATGACCTATGGGTTCCATAGCAATGGCCCTAAGGTTGCCGAACAAAAAACCAAGGGTAAAAAATTGCATGGTCAAGAAGCTTATCAATATCCACAAACTAGGATTATGCGAATTCCAGAACAAGCCTACATAAACAAAAGAAACAGTACAGAATAGGGTCAAAGAAATCAATGCCAATCTTCTCATCCCCAATTTTACCACCATGGTACCGTTCAACAAGGTAGATAGTCCAACGGAAATTGCCAATCCTGCGAAAACATAGGGGAAATTATCGACCAAGCCATACTGCACCTCAAACACTTCCTGTGCCGAACTCAAATAGACCATAAAGGCTCCTGTAATGAGCCCCGAAACAATAGTAAAAGCAACTGTTTCCCTGTATCTGAGCAATTCCCTAAATCCGTCCACGAACACATGGCTGGAAAATTTTATCTTATATTCCGGTTTTAAAGTTTCCGGTTGCCTTCTCCAGAACCAAACGCCCACCATTATAGTAGCCACCAATTGCATATAAAAAATAGCCTCCCAACCGTAATGATCTAGAAAAAACTTTCCCATAGCAGGAGCTACTATAGGAACCAATATAAAAAATGCCGTTACAAAAGACATTATCTTGGCCATATAATCTCCCTTATAGGAATCCCTTATCATGGATATGCTAATTGTTCTAGGGGCCGAAAGTCCAATCCCCTGAAGAATTCGACCAACTATCATCCACTCTAGATTGGGGGACATAACGCAGATAATACTCGCCATACAAAACACCAAAAAGCCAATATAAACAATAGGTTTCCTACCAAAACTATCCGATAAAGGCCCAAAAATCAATTGTCCCACCCCCAAACCCAAAAAAATCATTGTTATAAACTTCTGATTTTCGGTAGGGTCCAAGCTGTTAATATCCACACCTATAGTGGACATAGCCGGTAGGAGCGCATCAATGGCCAGTGCCACAATAGACATTAGGGAAGCCATAATGGCTACAAATTCAAATTGTGGTCGCTGCTGACTTTTTTGCATCCGGCAAAATTAAACATATGCAATAAGATTTAACTATATATTACTGGAAATAACAAAACGATAACATTTATAAAAAATCCTCAAAATAATGACGCTTCAATGTTTATAAAACCCATTTATAATTACAGGAACAAAACACTCCCGTTTATTTTCACTTAACCATAAATTAAATCCAGAAAAGCCACACTAAGATTTAATTCCCATACATTTGGGGTTATAAACACTAATTACTTATTATGAAAATCAATTTTATCATTGCTCTAGTATTTTTATCAACCTTATTTACTTATGGCCAAAAGCTAAAAGTTAAACAGGGAGATTTTAATTTTATCAAGGGTCAGAAAGAAATAAACGTAGAGTTTGTTTATGACAATATGAAACTTTTGAAAAAGAACCTCTCCAATGAAGATTATGTAAGGGAACACTCTGCAGAATTGGAAGAAAAAACACGGGGAAAAGGTACATCTTGGGAAAAAAGCTGGTACGCTAGTAGGGAATTGATCTATGCCCCAAAATTTTTGGAATTAATGAATAGATATCTTTACGAGAACCACAATGTCTTCTTTAATGAAAATTTAGCCGAGGCCAAATACACCCTTATCGTAGAGACTATATGGGTATATCCGGGCTGGGATGCCGGGGTCATGAAGCAACCAGCAAAGGTTAGCACCCTATTAAAATTTGTAGAGACCAATAACAGGGACAATATTTTGTTGGAAGTAACAAGTGAAAATGCTCCCGGAGACCAATGGGGTAGCTCGTTTAGCAATGAAGACCGAATAGGGGAAGGTTATGCCAAAACTGGAAAATCCTTTGCCAGGTTAATTTTGAAGAAAGGCTTCTAGACCAAATATGCTTTAGGATGAAAACAAAAAGTGAATGATGATATCATTCACTTTTTTGCTTTTCAAGTTCAATTATATGGGCTACCGTTCTAATAAGTCTATTGTGCTTGGTCACAAAGGGATTGGTCTTGTCCCAGACATAGCCCGCCAAAACAGAACATATTTGTCTTTTTACCTCTGGATTTTCCGGTTCATGAAAAAACAAGGTCTGTAAATTACCGCTATACCACTCGTTAACATAGGAAGAAAATACGTTTACTCCTTCCCTAATATAATCAGAGTATTCCTTCTCCCAATCAACTGCCTCACCTTTAAGAGCTTTGGCAATGAGTTTTGCACCCAACAAGGCCGATTCTGTGGCAAAAGTAACTCCAGAAGAAAAGACGGGATCCAAAAACTCCGCACTATTGCCCGTTAAAACAAATCCTTTACCATAAAGTTTTTTTACTGATTTGGAATAATTCTTTATCAAAACCGGTTCGAACAAAAATTCGACCCCCTTAAAGCGTTCGTAATAATAGTTGGACAACTTCAACATCTGTGTCAATTTTTCCCCATTACTTCCTTCAAAGGACTCCAAAAATTCAGTAGGCCCCACATACCCAATACTTGTTCTTCCATTTGAAAATGGAATGACCCATAACCAAACCTCTTTATCAACCACATCAAAAGTAATCAGGGTACCTTCCCTACCCTCTGGGCGGTTTACATCCACTACATGGGTAAAAATAGAGGAATGGCTGGGCAGGACAGAGGGCTTGTCCAAATCCAACAATCTGGGCAATACCCTTCCGTAACCACTGGAATCTATTATATATTTTGCCTGTACCTGGTATGGTTCCCCATTTTCATCCTTAATAGTGGTCAGGGAACCCCCATTTTCGTCAATAACAACATCTACAACCTCATGTCCAAAGGAGACTTCAACCCCCTTCTTGATCAGTTCGTCTACCAATACTTTGTCAAAATCCGCTCTTGGAACCTGCCAAGTCCAATCCCAACCCTTGGTGTGTTTCTTACTAAAATCAAATTCACAGATTTTGTCCCCTTTTATAAATCGGGCTCCAAATTTCTTTTCAAAACCAAAGGCATTCAAACCTTCCAACAGGCCTACTTCCTCAAAATGATCCATACATCTGGGCAAAAGGCTCTCCCCTATTACAAATCTGGGAAAAATACTTTTTTCAACCACCTGAACTTGAATTCCTTGACCTTGTAAAAAGGCTGCGGAGACGCAACCAGACGGCCCTGCGCCAATTACTAAGACTTCGACTAAACGTTGATTCATTAATTTTAAAATATTGATTGGTTAAATATCATACATTTGCAATCCAAAATAACTATTTTTATTAATTGTTATTCAATTTACTTTTAAAATATTGAATTTATATACATGTTGACTATTAAAGGAAAGTTAGGAATAGAGGATTTCTATCGTATAATTTTTAAAGAAGAATCTATTCTAATAAATAAAGACGTTTTAACAACCGTCGAAAATAGTTTTAATTTTTTAAGCCACTTTTCCCAAAACAAAATCATTTACGGTGTAAATACAGGTTTTGGTCCAATGGCGCAATATAAAATAAAAGACGCCGACCGGATTCAATTACAATACAATCTCATAAGAAGCCACGCTTCCGGAACAGGCAATTTAATCCCTGCCCAATATGTCAAGGCTGCTATGCTGGCCAGATTGAACACTTTAAGTTTGGGATATTCAGGTGTACATATTTCGGTAATCGAATTAATGACTTCACTCATCAACAAGAACATTACCCCTGTAATTTTTGAGCATGGTGGCGTGGGTGCCAGCGGCGATTTAGTCCAATTGGCACATATAGCCCTAGTGCTTATTGGGGAAGGTGAGGTATTTTACAAAGAAGAGAGAAGGCCAACGGAAGAAGTATTTAAAATAGAAAACCTAAAGCCCATTACCGTTTCTTTAAGAGAGGGCTTGGCACTTATAAATGGCACTTCGGTGATGACGGGAATTGGCCTCATCAACACCATAAACACCAGAAAGTTATTGGATTGGATGATATGCTGTTCATCTGCCATCAATGAAATAGTACATGCCTATGATGACCACTTGTCACTAGAGCTAAATCAGTCCAAAAAACACAAAGGGCAGCAGCAGATCGCCAAATCCATGAGAAATCATTTAAAGGATAGTGCCCTTACCCGTAAGAGGGAACACCATTTGTACAACGGCAATAACGAAGTGTCTATTTTTGAGGAAAAGGTACAGGAATACTATTCCTTGAGATGCGTACCCCAGATCTTAGGTCCAGTTCTTGACACTTTGAACAACGTAGAAAGAATTCTTATCGAAGAAGTCAATTCGGCCAACGACAACCCCATTGTGGATGTTGAAAAAGAGCATGTGTACCATGGCGGAAACTTTCACGGCGATTATGTTTCCCTTGAAATGGACAAACTAAAACTAATCGTGACCAAAATGAGCATGCTTGCCGAAAGGCAATTAAACTACCTCTTAAATCCAAACCTTAATAATATACTTCCCCCCTTTGTCAATCTTGGTAAACTTGGTTTAAATTTCGGGATGCAAGGTGTACAGTTCACTGCCACCTCCACCACTGCTGAAAACCAAATGTTGTCCAATCCCATGTACGTTCACAGTATCCCAAACAACAACGACAATCAGGACATTGTTAGCATGGGAACCAACGCAGCCAACATTACCAAAAAAGTCATCGAAAATACTTTTGAAGTCCTTGCGATAGAAACAATAACTATTGTCCAGGCCATTGAGTATTTGAAAGTTCAGGACAAAATATCGTCCAAAACAAGAAAAATGTATGATGATATTAGAAATTTGGTCCCCCCTATCTCCGACAAAGACGTTCCCATGTATCCTTATGTAAATAAGGTTAAAGACTTTATTCTAAATTTTGAGGAAGAATCTTACGCTTGTAAGCATCTTAATTAAAAAATTGAGTTAGAAAAGTTATTTGAATAAAATAATCCATAATTTAATAGTGGCATAGCTTAATGTTAAACATACACCGGGTCCCAACTTGGTAATTATTGAATATGAACGTTTTAATTTAAAAAGATCTAAGATGAAAACAAAGGTTATTTTTTCGGTTGCACTTTTTTTGGTTTTTGGTAATTTTTATTCACAGGAATATGCCCTGGTAAGGGAAAATGGGCTTTATGGGTATATCAATACCTCCGGGGAGTTTGCAATACAGCCTCAATTTAAAAAAGCTGACAATTTTACAAACGAGCGGGCCGCCGCCTCAATGGGCGACAAATGGGGCTATATCAATACTGCTGGGGAATGGGCAATTCAACCTGAATATGAACATGTGAAAGAATTCAATTCGGGGCTGGCCTTGGTAAACAAAGGTGACCAATGGCATTATATCAATGTTTCGGGAGAAACCTTGGAAACCCCAGTTTCTGAAAAATATTATGATTTTGACAATGGTGTGGCCTTTTTTAAAAGTGGTGAGAAAATTGGGCTTTTAGGTACCGATGGAAAATTAATCGCAGAACCGGATTTTGACGAAATTAAACCCTTTATCGATGGATATGCCAAGGCCAGAAAAGGTGAGCTTTGGGGAATGATCAATAAAAAGGGCGAAATCTACATCCCCATTGAGAACCAAGAAATTGGGGATTACAACAGTAAAGGTGTATGGGTAAAAAAGCAGGAATCTTTTGGGATTATAGCCAACGGCAACTTTAACCCCGTAAAGAATGCCGATAAAATATGGGAATTCACGGACAAGTCAGAATTAACCTATGCCAGGAGCAATAAATTGATGGGGTTCATTAATAACACAGGGGAGTGGATCATTGCTCCTACCTATGAAAAAGCCAGGGATTTTAGCCAAGGTTTGGCACCAGTGTTTATGAACAAAAACTGGGGGTATATTAATGAAAAAGGAGAAAAGGTCATAGATTTCAAGTTTAAGGATGCCGAAGTGTTCTCCGCAAACGGTCTTGCCCCCGTAAAAGAAAAGAAATGGGGATTCATAGATAAAACTGGAAAATGGGTAATACAACCAGAATATGATATCACGGCAGGATTATCGTTTTCCATCTTTAAAAAGAATTTGGAAAAAGGCTTCATCAATGGGCTTGCCAGAGTAAAATATAAGAAGAAATGGGGTTTTCTAAATGCCAAGGGAGAAGTTTTGGGCAACAAATGGTACGAAAATGCAGAAATATTTGACGACGTTAAAAATTAAACCACACTAACTAAATAAATGAGCGAAAAAAAGAAATTTGCACTGGTAACCGGAGGGTCAAGGGGAATCGGAAAAGCTATATGCCTGCAGTTGGCACTGGATACCGAGTATAAGATTCTAATTAATTATAAGGACAATGCTTCCGCAGCAAAGGAAACCTTGGGTGAAATAGAGAAAATTGGTGGAAGTGCGGAGCTAATACAATTTAATGTCGGTGATACCAAGGATGTACAAAATAAATTGGACCAATGGCATGAAGCCAACAAGGACGCTATTATAGAGGTGATCGTAAACAATGCCGGAATTACAAAGGACGGCCTTTTCATGTGGATGAAACCAGAGGATTGGAACAATGTTATCAACACCAGTTTGAACGGTTTTTACAATGTCACCAATCATCTGATCCAAAAGTTATTGGTGCATAAATATGGCAGGATCATTAATATGGTTTCCGTATCCGGCCTAAAAGGAACACCGGGACAAGTCAATTATTCTGCCGCAAAAGGAGGCATAATAGCGGCCACAAAGGCCTTGGCGCAGGAAATAGCAAAAAGGAACATCACTGTTAATGCTGTGGCACCTGGTTTTATTAAGACTGATATGACCGGAGATCTTGACGAGAAAGAGCTTAAAAGAATGATTCCCATGAACCGCTTTGGGGACGCAGGGGAGGTTGCCCACCTAGTTTCCTTTTTGGCTTCCAAAAAGTCATCGTATATTACAGGCGAGGTCATTAATATTAACGGAGGAATATATTCTTAAAAAAACATTTGGAGAGATGAAGAGGGTCGTAATTACAGGTATGGGAATATACTCTTGTTTAGGAAAAAACTTGGCCGAAGTCAAGGAATCACTCTACAAGGGAACTTCTGGAATTGTATTTGACGAAAAACGGAGGGAATTTGGTTATCGCTCCTGCCTAACCGGCATGGTAGAAGAACCCGACCTTAAGGATCTACTTACCAGAAGGCAAAGGTTAAGCTTGGGAGAAGAAGGCGCTTACGCTTACATGGCCACATTGGAAGCTTTAAAAAACGCTGGTATATCGCAAGACTACCTGGACAATAATGAAGTTGGCGTACTTTACGGAAATGATAGCACTGCTAAATCCGTAATTGAATCCATAGACAAACTAAGGGAAAAAAAAGATACCACCCTGGTGGGTTCCGGTGCTATTTTCAAGGCCATGAACTCATCCGTAACCATGAACCTTTCCACCATCTTCAAATTAACCGGAATCAACTTCACCGTGAGTGCTGCCTGTGCAAGTGGGTCGCATGCCATAGGAATTGCCTATCAATTAATTAAAAGTGGGCTTCAAGATTGCATTATTTGTGGCGGAACCCAAGAGATCAATGAATTGGCCATGGGAAGTTTCGATGGTCTTGGCGTATTTTCGGTCAACGATGAGGTACCTGGGAAAGCTTCCCGTCCATTTGACAAAAGTAGGGACGGACTGGTTCCCAGTGGCGGAGCTGCATCCCTTATAGTTGAAAGCTATGAATCCGCAAAAAAAAGAAAAGCTGCTATTTTAGGTGAAATTATTGGTTACGGGTTTTCATCCAATGGGGATCATATCTCCACACCAAACGTTGATGGCCCAACACTGGCTATGAAAAAAGCTATAGACCAAGCGCATATTAAACCCAGTGAAATAGATTATGTAAATGCCCATGCCACCTCCACACCTGTGGGCGATTCCAATGAAGCCAAGGCCATATTTGCAGTTTTTGGCGATAAGGGTCCCTACGTTAGTTCCACAAAATCCATGACCGGCCATGAATGTTGGATGGCGGGCGCCAGTGAGATAGTCTATTCCATGTTGATGATGGAGCATTCGTTTATTGCACCAAATATAAATCTAGAAAACCCCGACGAGGATGCCGCCAAATTAAATCTAGTAAGAAAAACACTGGATAAAAAAATTGATGTATTTTTGTCGAATTCTTTTGGATTTGGAGGTACGAATTCAGCATTGCTAATAAAAAAAGTGAACGAATAAAAATGAATAAAGAAGTAATTATTGATAAAATAAACAACTTTCTTATAGATGAATTTGAAGTTGATGCAGATGATATTTCGCCAATGGCCAATTTAAAGAAAACACTGGAATTGGACAGTTTGGATTTTGTTGATTTAGTAGTGGCCATCGAATCTAACTTTAGTGTTAAATTAGTAGGGGAAGATTTCATTAATGTAATTACACTACAAGACTTTTATGATCTTATAGAGAAGAAATTAAATTAAAATTTTAGTCGCAAATAATGTCTAATCAATGGAAAGGAAAGTCCAGAGGTTCTGTTTTAGGATATAAGATTTTTGTTTTTTCCATTAGAAGGCTTGGATTGGGATCGGCCTATTTCATTCTTTATTTTGTAGCGTTCTATTTTTGCTTTTTTGCTCCCAAAAGCACTAAATCCAGTTATTATTACTTCCACAAAAGACTTGGGTACAGCCCCCTAAAAAGTATCGTATCCATTTATAAAAGCTACTACGTTTTTGGTCAGACCATTTTGGACAAAGTAGCTATTTCTTCGGGTCTAAGAAATAGGTTCACCTATCATTTCGACGGAATAGAACACCTTAACGAAACCTTGGCCAATAAAAAAGGCGGGATTTTGATCAGTGCCCATTTGGGCAACTTCGAAATAGCTGAATTCTTTTTGGACGAATTGGAAGGTAATGCCACTATTAATTTGCTTACCACAGATGCCGAGCATAAGGCAATAAAGGAATACCTTGATCGGTATATCAAGAAATCTGCCACCAAATTTATTATCCTTCGGGAAGATCTTTCCCATATCTTTGAAATGAATGCCGCCTTGGCAAAAAATGAAATAATTTGCATGACCGGAGATAGGTATGCAACAACGGCCAAGCTGCTGACGGCTCCAATATTAGGTGAAAAAGCACAATTTCCTTCCGGTCCTTTTTTAATGGGGTCCAGATTAAACGTACCTGTCCTCTTTGTGTATGTAATGAAGGAAACCAACAAACACTATCATCTTTACGCAAGAAAAGCAGATTTTAAGAAAAGGGATGCCGAAGGATTATTGGCCAATTATATCAAAAGCATGGAATGGATAATAGAACAATATCCGTTGCAATGGTTTAACTATTTTGATTTTTGGGCTTCTAAAAACTAATTTCGGTTAGGATTACACTTAGATTTGGTAACATTATCCGAACTTGGTACACATCTCAAAATTAAAATTAAATTTGAACCGTATTAAAAATCTCCGTATGGGCCTTTTATGTATTTGTAAAATGGTATTCTTGGCGGTATTAAAATTAAGATTAATAGCTTACGCATGAAAGAAGTTCTTATAATTTATTACTCCCAATCCGGGCAGTTGTTGGATATTGTTCAGAATTTGGCATCTTCCATTGACGGAGAGAATGTTAACATTACCTATTATAGGATTGAACCCGAAAATGATTATAAATTTCCCTGGAAACAGGATGATTTCTATGATGCGTTTCCCGAATCCTTTTTACAAATACCCTGTAAACTAAAGCCTCCTAAAGAGGATATCCTTGAAAGGAAATATGATCTTGTAATTCTAGGTTACCAAGTTTGGTACTTAACACCTTCAATACCCATTAATTCTTTCCTGAAATCTGATGTGGCCAAGAAAATTCTGGACAATACACCGGTAGTTACAGTTATTGCCTGTAGAAACATGTGGTTAATGGCACAGGAAAAAATGAAACGCCTACTGCTTTCCTGTAATGCACACTTAGTGGGCAATATAGCTTTAGTGGACCGTCACATAAATCACATAAGTGTAATTACCATAGTGCATTGGATGTTGGGAGGAAAAAAAACCAAATACCTTGGCATCTTTCCCAAACCTGGGGTTTCCGATGAGGATATAAAGGCATCGGATAAATTTGGAACGCCCATCAGGAAGGCACTATTAGCCAATGAATACGGCAACCTACAGGATGATTTATTAAAATTGGATGCCGTTAAAGTTAAACCCTTGCTGATACAGACAGACATCAGAGGTAATGTTTTGTTTACAAAATGGGCCAACCTTATTATAAAGAAAGGCCCTACAGGTAATCCAAAACGAAAAAAATTACTGGTTTTGTTCAAATATTATTTGTTATTTGCAATTTGGGCTATAGCTCCAATAGTTTTTATTGTATTTTTGGCGACTTACATACCCCGTTACAATAAAATTAAAAGGGATAAAGCATACTATTCATCCGTTAGATTAAAGAACAATTAATGAAAGACGTTTATATTACCAGGATTGCCAAGTTCTTACCTAATGACCCTATTGACAATGAACAAATGGAGGAAAAATTGGGCATTATCAACGGTAAGAATTCCAAGGCCAGACGTATTGTCCTGCGAAACAATCAAATTAAGACCAGATATTACGCCATAGATGATAGTGGAAACATTACCCATAACAATGCCCAACTAACCAAGGAGGCCATTGAGCTGTTATGTGATGACACCTTTACGACCAAGGATATTGAACTACTTTCCTGTGGCACCAGTAGCCCGGACCAAATATTGCCATCGCACGCTTCTATGGTGCACGGCTTTTTAAAAAATGGAAATTTAGAGGTTAATTCCCCTTCCGGAGCCTGCTGCTCCGGGATGAATGCCCTAAAATATGGATTCTTGGCCATAAAGGCAGGACAGGTGTCCAATGCGGTATGCACTGGATCGGAAAGAACCTCGACTTGGATGAAATCCGATATTTTTGAAAATGAGGTGGAACACCTAAAAGAGTTGGAAGACAATCCAATATTGGCCTTCAATAAAGAATTTTTGCGCTGGATGCTTTCCGATGGCTCAGGAGCCGTATTACTGGAAAGCGAACCTAAGGGCATTGCTTTAAAAATTGAATGGATGGAGGGGTATTCCTATGCCTTTGAAATGGAGACATGTATGTATGCTGGTGCCGATAAATTGGAAAATGGCCATTTAAAACCTTGGAGCGAATATCCTGCCGAAGACTGGGCCAAAAAATCACTTTTCGCCATGAAACAAGACGTTAAACTCTTGGGTGAAAACATATTGGGAAAAGGAGTGGACAGTTTAAAGATGGCTATGAACAAGCACCAGATCACGACCGCCGATTTTGACTATTACTTACCGCATATCTCTTCCTATTATTTTAAAGAAAACTTGTACGAGGAATTAAAACGACAAGGAGTGGAAGTGCCTTGGGAAAAATGGTTTATGAATTTGAGCAAGGTTGGTAATGTTGGTGCTGCCTCAATATTTGTTATGCTGGAAGAATTGGTAGATTCAGGACAATTAAAAAAGGGAGACAAGATATTGTTGCACGTACCGGAAAGTGCCAGATTTTCCTACTCCTATGCATACCTAACGGTCTGTTAAATGAATTTATTGAAACAAACAATAGCAGACAAAGGACTAATCGAAAATTTGATCCCACAAAAAGCGCCCTTTGTAATGGTGGATAAATTGATTCACTTTTCCGAAGAAAAGGTGATTACCGGTTTTACACCACCTCTGGGCAATTTGTTTGTAAACAATAATAAATTTATGGCTGCCGGACTAATAGAACATATGGCACAATCTGTGGCCCTTCATACAGGGTACCAATATTTCCTAAAAAATGAGCCTGCCCCAACAGGATATATCGGAGCCATTAAATTGGCCGAAATATTGGAGTTGCCAACCGTAGATCAGGAATTGGTAACCACCGTCACAATTCTACATGAGATCTTGGGTGTTACCCTAGTAAAAATCCAAGTAAGCTGCGGTGATAAAATTATCGCAAACAGTGAAATGAAAACAGTATTGGCAAACTAAACTAATTGAACACAGCGCATTCACATATAAAAATACATAATTTTTTGCCCCATAGAGCGCCAATGCTCATGGTCACAAAAATTATTGACCTCAACAAGGAAACGGTAACTACCGAATTTGAAGTGACCGAAGATTGTATCTTTGTAAAGGACGATAGGTTTAGTGAATCGGGCATAATAGAAAATGCGGCCCAATCCTGTTCCGCAATTGTAGGCCAGGATTTCTTTGCAGCAGATGATCTTGAGGGCGAAGGCAATAGTGTTATAGGCTTTATCAGCGGTATTAAAAAGGCAAACATTTTTTTATTGCCCAAGACAGGAGACACCTTAACTACCAAGGCCAATCTCGTCTCCAATTACAATTCGGGAAATTTTAGCATATGCACTATGGAATGCAAAATATATACAGGAAAAGAATTAGTGGCAGATTGTATATTAAATTTTTTGATACAGGAAGTTTAGTTACCTCTGCGGATCGAATATGAAATTGTATTAATAACTTTATAGGCCAGCCACCTTGGCCTATAAATTATAACGACCTTAGGCATGAAAAAGAATGAAGTACCACAGGACAAAAGCAATCTAGAATCGGCCAATTTCAAAGAACTGTGCTATGCCGTTGATGAAAACGGGGAATACACCACAGAATTAAGTACGGGATGGAGCCCCAAGACCATTGCTCTAAACAATGCAATAGAAGTTTTAAACGAGCGTATTTCAGCCTCCAAACAAAGGGTTAAGGACCTTAAGGCAAGCCCCTTGGAATACTATATGGAACTCCACAAAATGGACCTCCCCATCTTGGCAAGCTACGTGGGGATTTGGAAGTGGAGGGTTAAAAGACATTTTCGACCGGCCGTATTTAAAAACCTAAATAACAAAACATTACAAAAATATGCAGATGTCTTCGATATTTCCATCGAAGAGCTGCAACGCACCGATCTCTAAACAATGGAAATAGATTTTAAACACAAGCAAGCTGCACACTGCGAGAACGGTGTAGTAGCCAACTTAATGACGTATAATGGGTTTACCGTAAGTGAGCCTATGGTTTTTGGAATAGGCTCAGGGCTCTTGTTTACCTATATCCCGTTTTTAAAAGTTAATTACGCACCTGTAGTATCCTATAGGGCAATGCCTGGAATTATCTTTACCCGATTCGCCACTCGGGTCGGAATTAAAATAAAACGTGAAAAATTTCGAAACCCCCAAACCGCCAAGGCTAGATTGGATGAAAACCTACAAAGAAATAATCCGGTAGGACTTCAGGTGGGCGTGTACAACCTTCCCTATTTTCCGGATGAATATCGCTTCCATTTTAACGCCCATAACATGGTGGTCTACGGGAAGAAGGATGGTACGTATTTAATTAGTGACCCCGTAATGGAAACCGTTACCTCACTTACTGAAAAAGAACTGGAAAGAGTAAGATTCGCCAAAGGTGCCTTTGCCCCTAAAGGACATATTTATTACCCTACATCCTTCCCGAAAAAATTACAGCTCGAAAAAGCCATTGTTAAGGGAATAAAGCACACCTGTAGGGATATGTTGGCCCCCGTCCCGGTAGTTGGGGTAAAGGGAATACGGAAAATAGCAAAGCTTATACGTAAGTGGCCAAAGGCCAAAGGAGTTAAAGTTGCCAATCATTATTTGGGGCAAATTGTGCGCATGCAAGAGGAAATTGGCACTGGAGGCGGTGGGTTCCGCTATATCTATGCCGCATTTTTACAAGAAGCGGGAAAATTATTGACCAACGACCAACTTTTGGAGCTTTCCAAAGAAATGACCTTGATCGGCGACCAATGGCGCGATTTTGCAGTAGAGGCATCGCGTATATATAAAAACAGGAGCAACTCCGTAGCCGTAGACCAATACGATCATGTTGCCTCCCTTCTGGAAGATATAGCCAACAAAGAGGAAGTTTTTTTTAAAAAACTAAAAAAGGCAATATAAACCAACCCATGATCCAGATATCCCATCTCTCCAAAAAATATAAAAATAACACCGATTTTTCAGTGTTGGATCTCGATCTTAAAATAGACGAGGGGGAAATTTTTGGACTTTTAGGACCCAATGGGGCTGGAAAAACAACACTTATCTCAATACTAAGCTCCCTCATTAAGCCTACCTCCGGCAGTTTTTCCATCAACGGACTAACCTTTCAAAAGAATGCCAACCAACTTAAACAACTAATTGGAATAGTACCGCAGGAGTATGCCCTTTACCCAACCCTAACGGCCTATGAAAATTTGTATTACCTGGGGAGTATGTACGGTCTAAAAGGGAAGCCGCTAAAAGAAAAGATCCATTATCATTTGGATATTTTGGGATTGAAAATGTTTTCCAACAAAAAATTGGACACTTTTTCTGGCGGTATGAAGCGGCGCGTCAATTTAATTGCCAGTATACTGCACAACCCCAAAGTTTTGTTCCTGGACGAACCCACCGTTGGTGTGGACGTACAATCCAAAAATGTAATTATAGAAAATCTAAAGAAATTGAACACTCAGGGTACCACCATCATCTATACCTCCCATCATTTGAACGAAGCCGAACAGTTTTGCACAAAAGTGGCCATTATTGATCATGGTAGTATCATCATTGAAGGGACTCCTAAGAATCTAATTTCCCAATACCCGGAATCGCACAATCTAGAAGACGTCTTCTTAACCTTGACCGGAAAAGCCCTGAGAGATCATGCATAAACTTTGGGCCTCCACATATAAGGAATTACTGCTCCTGTCCAGGGATCTGGGCGGGTTGGCCATCTTATTTGTAATGCCCCTGGTTTTGGTGGTCACCATAACCCTAATACAGGATAGCACTTTTAGGTCTATCAATGACAATAAAATCCCCATCCTTTGGGTAGATTATGACAAGGGTGAGGTTTCCAAAAATATTTACGAGGGGCTGGCCGAATCCAAATCCTTTAATATTATCGGGAAAGAATCGGATAAGGAAGCCAAAGAACTAGTTTTCAAAGGCAAATATCAATTGGCCATTGTAATACCTGCCAACCTTAGTTCGGAACTGGAAAAAAAGGTGAACTTAAATGTAGAGGGGTTGCTGTCCAAATTCGGCTTGGAAGATGAAACACCACAGTCCCATAAAACGGATTTGAAAAAAAAAGAAGTCATACTTTATTTCGACCCAGCAACACAAATGGCCTTTAAAAACTCTATAAAGAATGGAATAGACAAGATGATCTTTAAAATAGAGACCCAAACTATTTACAAGGCATTCCAATCCCAAATAACAGATGATGAAACGGAAGCGATATTTGACACGGAAAGTTTTATCACCTTTAAAGAAATTACCCCTAGTATTGGCAAAAATGAAATAATTCCCAATTCGGTACAGCACAATGTGCCCGCCTGGACCTTATTTGCCATTTTTTTCATCATTGTCCCCTTGTCCATTAATATGGTCAAGGAAAAAAGTCAGGGTACTTTTGTTCGGCTTAGGACCAATCCTGTCTCCTATCTAACGGTATTGGGAGGAAAAACGGTGATATACCTTGCCGTATGTCTCATACAATTTGGACTAATGTTAGGAATAGGAGTTTATCTATTCCCCTTCTTGGGCCTCCCAAGCCTTGACGTCTCGGGAAAAATACCACTATTGTTCCTCGTAGCTTTATTTGCGGGACTAGCGGCCATTGGCCTTGGACTGCTCTTGGGAACCGTGGCTAGGACCCAGGAACAGTCTGCCCCCTTCGGAGCTACTTTTGTGGTTATATTGGCCGCATTGGGTGGTGTTTGGGTGCCTGTCTTTATAATGCCCAAGTTTATGCAAACGCTTTCAAATTTATCACCAATGAATTGGGGCTTAAATGCTTTTTATGATGTTTTTTTAAGGGATGTGGGCATTATGGACCTTGTACCTGAACTAACCCTATTATTTTTATTTTTTGTAATAACCACCGCTATTTCCATAGTGTATAATGAAAGAAAAAATGCCGTCTAAGAACAAATCAGAGATTAGCTTTACCAGTAAAATAAGGGTTCGCTTTGCCGAAACAGACCCTTTGGGCATTGTGTGGCACGGAAATTACATCCAATATTTTGAGGATGGCAGGGAAGCCTTTGGCAGACATCATGGTATTGCCTATCTAGATCACAAGGCGGCCGGCTACACCACCCCTATCGTCAAATCGTCCTGTGAACACAAACTTCCGTTGCGCTATGGCGATGTTGCCACTATTAAAACAATTTTTGTAGATTCACCTGCGGCCAAAATGGTATTTAAATACGAAATTTATGACCCACAAAACAAACTGGTATGCACCGGGGAAACCACACAGGTTTTTGTGGAAGACGAAGGAGGTTTATCCCTGACCATGCCAACATTTTTCTTGGAATGGAAACAAAAAGTTGGATTATTAAATGAATAAGATCTATCTCTCATATAACAATATTGTCTCTTCCCTAGGTTTTGATAGTCCTACGGTGGTGCACAATATTCATGAGGGCTTATCCGGGGTAACATTGATTGAAGATAAAAACCTATTTCCTTCCCCGTTTTATGCCTCGGTATTGGATACCGATAAGCTAGGAATGGCCTTTGAAAAATTGCAACCGAATGGCGATTATACCCGCTTGGAGAAAATGATGATCCTATCACTCACCAAGATTATCAAAGCGTCGGGTGTAGCATTAACGGATAGGGTTGGGTTGATCCTCTCTACAACCAAAGGAAATATAGACACCCTGGACCCTAGGAACCCAATGCCTTCTGAGAGGGCCTATCTGGGAACCTTAGGGCATATTATTAAAAACTATTTTGGATTTACCACAGAACCTATTGTACTTTCCAATGCCTGTGTTTCCGGAATATTGGCCATTTCTATTGCTAAGAGATTTATTTCCCAGGGTACTTTCGATAAAGTCTTTATTGTTGGAGGGGATATTGTTTCCAATTTTATTCTTTCAGGCTTCAATTCCTTCCAAGCAATGAGTCCCTTACCCTGCAAGCCCTACTGCAAACAAAGATCGGGTATTAATATTGGGGAGGTGGCCGCCAGTGTATTGGTGAGCAAGGATCAAAAAAAATTAGTACCCGAGGCCGTGGAAATATTGGGCGAAGCCTCCTGTAACGACGCCAATCATATTTCCGGCCCATCAAGAACAGGGGAAGGTCTTTATCGCAGTATACTTTCCGCCTTCAAGGAAGCCAAGGTAGGTTCTCGGGATATAGATTATATTTCGGCCCATGGCACTGCAACCAATTTCAATGATGAAATGGAGGCAATAGCCCTGAACAGACTAGGTCTGGACACTGTTCCGTTGAACAGCCTCAAAGGTTATTTTGGACATACCCTTGGGGGATCGGGACTTTTGGAAACCATTGTTGGCATGCATTCCCTTTATCACAATACTTTATATGCCTCCAAGGGATTTACCGAGTTGGGGGTATCCCAGCCCCTCAATATAATTACAGCAACTACCTCTAAGGATTTAAATTGCTTCTTAAAAACAGCTTCCGGTTTTGGGGGTTGTAATACAGCTGCCGTGTTTAAAAAGGTTGAATCATGAAGGCCCAAAATCTTAAAATAAAGGATTATTGTAGAATCTCCAACAATAAGGTACTGTTGAATGATAAGTTGCTCTTTGAAGACCCAACGAGCGATTTCACCACTTTTATAAAACTGGCCTATAAAAAGATGGATACCAATTATCCCAAGTTTTTTAAAATGGACGACCTCAGCAAACTTGGGTTTCTGGCCACCGATATTTTACTTAAACCAATGATCCAAGATCCCGAAATGCCCAAGAATATTGCCTTGGTATTTTCAAATAGTGCTTCAAGCCTGCAAACCGACAGAAAGCACCAGAAGTCCATTACAGACAAAGAAAACTACTTCCCGAGTCCCGCTATTTTCGTCTACACCTTGCCCAATATTTGTCTTGGAGAGATAAGTATTAAACATAGGCTGCATTCTGAAAATAGTTTTTTTATCTTTAACCACTTTAATGCAGATTATTTACACGCCTACGCAAGCAGTTTAATCAAAACGGAAAAAGCGGACGAAGTGTTGTGTGGTTGGATAAACTGTGACGCAGAGGACTATGAAGCATTTTTATACCTTGTTTCTGCAGAAGGAAGCATTGCACACAAAAAAGAAGAAATAATAAAATTGTACACAACCAAATGAGCGATTTAAAACAAGAACTTAAGGAAAAAATTATTACCCAATTAAACTTGGAGGATATTGCAATTGAAGAAATTGCAGATAACGATCCCTTATTTGGTGACGGTCTTGGACTGGACTCCATTGATGCGCTGGAACTGATAGTAATGTTGGACAAGGATTATGGAATAAAACTTACCGACCCAAAAGAGGGAAAAAAAATATTTGAATCCATTGAAATCATGGCAAATTATATAGCCGCACATCGCACAAAATAATTCAGTTACACCCAAAAGTACTATACCAAGGTGTTTATTCACTTCATGATGTAATAGGTTACATCCAAGGAAATGCATACCTTAAAATAAAAAATTCATGTCCAAAGGAGTAGCTATAACAGGAATGGGAATCATTTCGGCTATTGGAAACAATGTGGCCGAGAATTACAGTTCACTATTGGAGGGTAGAACAGGCATTTCCCATATTTCCAAAATAGACACCATACACAAGGGCAGTATTATGGTAGGTGAAATTGAATACACCAACGAAGAACTGCAAGCTCAATTGGGACTGGATTCCAACAACAATTACTCCAGAACGGCCTTGTTGGGGGCTATAGCTGCTAAAGAAGCCGTTGCAGACGCCGGAATAGCCAATATAAGAGCTTATAGGACTGGCCTTATTTCTTCCACTAGTGTTGGCGGAATGGATATGACCGAAAAATTTTATTATGATTACTTGGAAAGTGAGGACAATAGAAGGTACATTGAAGGTCACCATGCCGGGGACTCTACGGAAAAAATAGCGGAACAATTGGGCATAGATCAAAGCTTGGTTACGACTATCAGTACTGCCTGTTCCTCTGCTGCCAATGCCATAATGTTCGGGGCCAGATTAATTAAAACAGGTAAATTGGATAGGGTAATTGTCGGTGGGGCCGACTGTTTGTCCAAATTCACCATCAATGGTTTTAATACTTTAATGATCTTGTCCGACACCTACAACACACCTTTTGACGAAAATAGAAAAGGACTTAACTTAGGGGAGGCAGCCGCTTATTTGGTATTGGAATCGGAATTCCTGGTAAAAAAGGAAAAGAAAAAGGTGCTGGGACATGTGGTCGGATATGGTAATGCCAACGATGCATACCACCAAACGGCCTCTTCCGAAAATGGGGACGGTGCCACCTTGTCCATGGAAAAAGCCCTTGCTGTTGCAGGACTGGAACCAAAGGATATTGATTACATCAATGCCCATGGGACCGCCACTGGCAACAATGATCTGTCCGAAGGACGGGCCCTTATACGTGTTTTTGGCCAAGAAGTTCCAGAATTTAGTTCTACAAAAGCATATACAGGGCACACATTGGCCGCAGCAGGTGCTATAGAGGCTGTTTATGCAATACTATCCCTTCAAAACAATATAATCTATCCCAATTTGAATTTTAAAACTCCAATGAAAGAGTTTTCCCTTATACCACAAACCTCCTTAAAAGAAAAAGCCTTGAACACCGTTCTTTCCAATTCCCTTGGGTTTGGAGGAAACTGTTCTACTCTTATTTTTTCAAAATAGCCTTAAGAAGGAATTGTTATATTTACATTTGGACCATTTGATCTTATTGTATATTATTTTAGAAATCGGCATTCCCTACAACTAATGGAAGAAGTTTATATTAACAGTATCGGTTCCATTTCTGCCCAAAAAACATTTGACAACAATGATTTTTTGGAGGAAATCACTACCTATGAAGACAACATTTTACCTGTTATAGACCCCAATTATAAGGAGTATATCCCGCCAGCGGCTGCTCGGAGAATGGCAAAGGGAATTAAAATGGGGGTCGTAGCCTCTAAAATAGCCCTGGAGGAAGCAGGATTAGCAAATGTAGATGCCATTATCACCGGAACGGGAATGGGATGTGTTAGGGATTCAGAAAAATTTGTAACCGCTATCCTGGACAATAACGAACAGTTCTTGACCCCTACTTCCTTTATTCAGTCTACGCATAATACGGTTGCGGGTCAGATTGCATTGGGTATTGGGTGCAAGGGGTATAATTTCACCTATGTACATAGCAGTGTTTCCTTTGAATCCGCCCTCATCGATGCCATAATGCAATTACAGCTAAGGGAAGCAGAAAATATACTTGTTGGTGGCGTTGATGAATCCGGGGAACACACCAATGCCATACATAAACTTATACAACACATAAAACCGGAAAAGATAAATACCAACAAGCTACTTCAGTCCAAAACCGGGGGTACCGTATTTGGAGAAGGTGCCAATTTCTTTGTGTTGTCCAATATAAAACAAGATTCCAGCTATGCGCAGGTAATAGACGTAAAGACCTTTAATACCATGGCCAAATCAGATCTAGTCTCCAATCTTGAGGCCTATTTAAAAGGGAACAATCTATCCGTGGCCGATATAGATGTGTTGATCAGTGGTAATAATGGAGACATTGACTACGACAGTTATTATGCGGATCTCAACAATGGCCCTTTTAAAAATACCCAACAAGTGGTTTACAAACATTTGAGCGGTGAATTTAATACAGCATCGGCATTTGGATTTTGGTTGGGAGCCAAAATTCTCAAATCACAGCATATACCTAAGGCAATAGCTCTCAATGCAATTAAAACCAAAGGCCTTAGAATTGTATTATTGTACAATCAATACAGAGGTAAAAACCATAGCTTTACCCTTCTTCGCCAATGTTGAAGTATCCTTTTATAAACAGTCTATCCCTTCTTGCCTTCATCGTCCTAATAATATTGGATATTATTTGGGGAATTGGCTGGTGGACCTATATACTGCTTGCTACTGTCTGGACAACTTTAACCATTATAGGTTCTTTCCACATCCGCTGGAACTATCACCTACCAGCCTTGCATTTCAACCATAAAATTCCGGACAATTTGGTATCCATTACCTTTGACGATGGCCCCCACCCCAACTATACCCCAAAAGTTTTGGAATTACTTCAAAAATATAATGCCCGAGCAACTTTTTTTTGCGTGGGACATCAAGTAAAATTATATGGTGGAATTGCAAAGCAAATAGTTGATAACGGGCATACTATTGGAAACCACACCTACACACACGCCAATAAATTTGGATTCTTCGGAACGCAAAAAGTCCTATTGGAACTCCAAAAAACCAAGGCTATCATAAAGGAAAAAACAGGTGTAAACCCCCAATTATACAGACCCGCCTTTGGGGTAACCAATCCCAGTATAAAAAGGGCAGTTAAAAAAATGGAACTTAAAACAGTAGGCTGGAACATTCGATCTTTAGACACTACCAAGAGATCTAAAAAGGCGGTTCTGAAACGCATTACCAGTACAATACAGAAAGGCGACATTATTCTGCTACATGATAGTAGTGAAAAAACAGTTGAAGTATTGGAACAGTTATTGCTATTTTTACAGCAGAACAAAATGCAATCTGTAACTGTAGACCAATTGTTAGATATTGAAGCCTATGCGTAACCTACTATTTTTAATTGTTTTAATTGCCAATACCTCTCTTTTGTTCGCCCAGGAAAGCAATATGAACAATACGGAAATTGCCGAGTTCAAGGCCAAGATCAATGAGACGTCCAAGGCCACGAACACCATACAAAGTAATTTCACACAATATAAACATCTGGATTTTTTATCCAACGATATTACCACACAAGGAAAAATGGCTTTTAAGGCCCCCAACATGGTTAAATGGGAGTATACAGAACCCTTCAAATACAGCATAATTTTTAAGGGTGATAAATTAATAATTAACGATTCCGGAACCAAAAGCAATATGGATCTGGGAAATAGTGCTTTGTTTAGAAAACTAAACCAATTGATTGTAAATAGTGTAAAGGGCAACTTGTTCCAGGATTCGGATTTCACAATGAGTTATTTTAAAAGCCAAAATTATTATAAGGTCATCTTTATCCCTAAAGACGAAAAAATAAAAAGTTATATCGCTTCTTTTATTTTGTTTTTCGATAAGGAAAAAGCCGATGTCCTAGAAGTTAAAATGGTGGAACCCACAAATGATTTTACCAGAATTGTCTTTACTGACCGACTGATCAATAAACCTTTGGACAATGAAGTATTTTCTAACTAGCTTAACCCTGTTGGTATTTGCCTGTGCGTCCTTTCCAAAAAAAAACAATCTAGAAAGAAGTTATGGCGATATACCAACCGTTATCAACCCTTACTTTTCCGACCTTTCCAAGGATTATATCTACAAGGCCAAAATAAACTTCGCCGAAAAATCCTTTGGAGGAATTTTTGTTGTAAAAAAGCTGGGCGAAGAATACTACAGGGTGGTCTTTACCACTGAAATGGGAAATAAAATATTTGATTTTACGTTTATCAAAAACGAATTCAAGATTAATTTTATTCTAAAGGAAATGAATAAAAAAATTCTGGTCAACTTTCTTAGAAAGGACTTCTATGTATTGATCCATGAAAATCCCAAAGTATTGGATCATTACAAAAACCTTGGGGACACCTTGTTCACAGAGACCCGGATAAAGAACAACACTTACTTTTACCTTGAGGAGAAGCAACAGCTACATAAAATACTGGCTACGCAACGCGGCAAAGAAAAATCACAATATATTTTTTCGGAAGTAGAAAAAAATCATGCCAAACAAATTAATATAAGACATAAGGATATTAAGCTGTCCATTAATTTAAAAGCAATTTAAAATGAAAAAAATATTTTTATTGAGCCTTTTACTTATTCTGTCTTTCACGATATTTGCCCAAAGTAAATCCCAATTAGGGATAAGAATAGGGGCAAACAATGCGAAGGTCCTCCATTCCCAACTTGACAGCAAAACTGGATTATACGCTGGATTGTTTTTAGCAGTACGTCTTACGGATAGCTATACCTTACAGCCCGAAATAGCATACTCCAATCAGGGAGGCAAAGCAAGTATTAGGAATGGGGAAAATTTAAATATAAACTATGTGTCCATTGGCCTGGCCAATAAGTTTTTTGTAAGTCCGCATCAGGGCTTCCACTTTATTTTAGGTCCGAGCCTTGACGTTAATTTTGATGACAATTTTATCAACCTAATTAACGACAACGACAATAGTCTAGAAATTACACCCATAGACCTAGCCTTGTTTGGGGGAATAGGATATGAGTTTGATTTTGGACTGGCATTGGAGTTGAGATTTAAACAAGGTTTGATCGATCTGGATTTCAATGACTCGGGCGAATATGGGGGCAATTCTGAGGAAAATCAATTGAACAGGGTAATCCAAATTGGACTTGCCTACAAATTTAATATGTAATCAAAATGTTGATAGAAGGATTATACAGTACCGAAACTTTCAATAAAAATGAAGATGGCCTATCTGCCCAAATCAAGTTGAATCCCAAGCATGAAATTTTTAAAGGACATTTTCCCGGTAAACCTATAATGCCGGGGGTATGTATGATTCAAATTATAAAGGAATTGACCGAAAGAAGTCTCGGACAGGATTTATTTCTATCCGTTGCCAGCAATGTAAAATTCATGGCAATTATAAATCCAGAAACCGACCCAATACTTTTAATTGATATCAACCTCACAGAAATGGATGGTATGATCAAGGTAAAAAGTACCACCAACTTTGGGGAAACCTTGGCCCTAAAACTTAGTGCAACCTTTAAAAGTGCGGCCTAAATGAAACTTCTCTGTTTTCTCCTATTTGTACTTTCCAATGTGTCTTTCACTCCCGATCTGGATCAGATTCGCAAGGAATTTAAATTGGCCACCAACAACCGTGAATCAGCCTTGGCCTTAAGGAAAGAACTGGAATCGGTCTCCCAACAAGACAACATGGTTTTGGTAGCCTACAAAGGTGCGGTTATGGCCTTATCCGCCAAATATACCAGGGAAAATATAGAAAGAAAAAACCTCTTTAAAGATGGGGTATCATTATTGGAGTACGCTGTATCACAAAAACCTGAAAATATAGAAATAAGGTGTCTTCGGTTTAGTATTCAGGAAAATTCCCCCAAGTTTTTGAAATACAAATCCAACATTCAAGAAGACAAAGCATTCATTTTAAATCAGTACGAAAACACCAATTCCAAAGCGGTCAAGGACTTTGTAAAATCATTTGTATTACAATCAACAGAATTTAATACTGAAGAAAAGCAACGGTTTTAACTTTAGTAATTCCTATTTTTGCGAACCATGTCTTGTATTTTTCCACAAGTTGGAACAACCAAATTACATTAAAACCGTGTCACAACTTACCACATCCACAACTAAAGCTATGGATCAGCTTAAATGCTGTGTGATAATACCTACCTACAACAATCATAAAACCCTAACGAAAGTGATTGAAGGGGTACTGCAATACACCCAAGATATTTTGGTCGTAAATGACGGGTCGACCGACACCACGGCCCAAATTTTAGCTGACTTTCCCAATATCAACACCCTTACCCTTCCACAAAACATAGGCAAAGGATATGCATTGAGGAAAGGTTTTGAATTGGCCTTGGAAAAGGGGTTTCATTTTGCCATTACCATTGATTCCGATGGCCAGCACTTTCCAGATGATATTCCCATTCTTATTAACAGCCTAAGCAAGGAAACGTCCAAAGACGTCCTCTATATAGGAGCAAGGAATATGGGACAAAAAGATGTTCCTAAAAAAAGTAGTTTTGGCAACAAATTTTCCAACTTTTGGTATTGGGTAGAAACTGGGATTAGGCTACAGGACACCCAGTCCGGATATAGATTATATCCCATAAAGGCCTTAAAGGATATCAAGTTCTTTACAAATAAATTTGAATTTGAAATCGAAGCAATCGTCAAGGCCGCATGGAGCGGAATAGCAGTGAAGAATATCCCCATAAAAGTAAGCTATGATGTAACCGAAAGGGTATCACACTTTAGGCCCTTTACCGATTTTTCGCGAATTAGCCTATTGAACACCTACTTGGTAATTCTTACGTTTCTTTATATTTTTCCAAGGGATTTAATTCGAAAAATAAAAAAAAAAGGAATTAAAAGGTTTTTCTACGAAGACTTTCTAGGCAGCAACGATTCCCATGAAAAAAAGGCACTTTCCATAGCCTTGGGCGTACTTATTGGGCTATCTCCCTTATGGGGGTTCCAAACTTTAATAGTTATTTTCTTGGCGGTTTTATTTAAACTGAACAAGACCATTGCCTTCGCTTTTTCCAACGTAAGCTTCGCACCTTTGATTCCCTTTGTACTGTTCATCAGCCTTAAAATAGGCCACTGGGTCCTGGGTACCGAATTTAATTTTACTTTTGAGGAGGCAGGCGCCAATTTTGAAGTCATAAAACATTTAAAATCCTATATAATCGGTAGTATAACCCTTTCCTTAATTGGATCTTTTACAGCTGGAATTTGCGGTTATATTATTTTGAATATTTTTGACAGAAAAAGAATTGCACTTAAAAATGGGTAGTGTTTTATATAGGTTTTATCAATATGTGGCCAAGAAAAGACTGCTCGGCGGCATTGGTCTCTTTGCCCTATTTTTAGGACTTGTATATTTTGCTTTTAAAATTGAATTCGAGGAAGACATAACCAAACTTATACCCAGTAATAGCAAGACCAAAGAAGTACAAAAAGTCTTAAAATCGGTAAATTTTTCAGATAAGATCATCGTTAATATTGTGCGCCGACCAGGAGCGCCAATTGAAGAGCTAACTAGGTATGCAAATGATTTTCTGGATAGTATATCCAAAAAATCCTCTTCACATATAAAAAAAATACAAGGCAAAATAGATGACGAAGATATAGGGAACACTTTGCAATTTGTCTATGAAAATGCTCCCCTGTTGCTGGACAGGGAGGACTACAATACCATTTCAAAAAAACTGGGAAAGGACAGCATTGCCAAAATCACAGAAAAAAACTATAGAACATTAATTTCCCCCTCCGGAATCGTTGCCAAGGAAATGATTTTAAAAGACCCCCTCGGCATCTCCTTTATGGCCTTAAAGAAATTAAGCCGATTAGGCATCGGGGATCAGTTTACCCTTAAGGATGGCTTTCTTCTAAGCAAGGATCTTCAAAACATATTACTCTTTATCACCCCGGTCCATCCTTCCAGCGAAACCGTGGAGAATACCAAGTTCGTAGCGGAGCTTTATGAAACACAAGGGCAACTGGACCAGTTATTTCAGGACAAGGTAAAAAGTGAGTATTATGGGGCCACCCTAATAGCCGTTGCCAACGCTCAACAAATCAAAAAGGATATACGCCTTACGGTCACAATTGCCTTGTCCATTTTAATGGGCATACTTATCCTATTCTATAGGAAATTAACCATTCCCTTTATACTTTTCGCCCCAACCCTTTTTGGTGCCACACTTTCGGTTGCGGTTCTGTATTTGACTAGAGGAAAGATTTCTGCCATTTCCTTGGGGATAGGTTCTGTACTGCTAGGGGTTACCCTGGATTATTCCTTACATATACTAACCCAAATAAGAAACAACCCCTCTGTAAAAACACTTTACACCGATGTGGCCCAGCCAGTAATCATGAGTAGTATGACCACTGCCCTGGCCTTTTTGTGTCTTCTTTTCCTAGAATCGCAAGCCTTACAGGATCTTGGCATCTTTGCGGCCGTTAGCGTAATTGGCTCCTGCATTTTTGCTCTCCTGATTATACCCCATGTCTATAGAAACACCAACAAGCTTACAGTAAAGTATACCCTCTTGGATAAAATAGCCTCCTACAACCTTCATAAAAACAAATGGAGTATAACCATCCTTCTAGGCCTCTTGATTGCAAGTATTTTTTTTCACGACAAGGTTATTTTCAATAAGGATATTGCGAAACTCAACTATGAGCCTACAGCCTTATTGGAAGCTAGGGAAAGATTGGACGCACTTACCAATATGTCATCCAAGTCCATTTATTTGGCGGTCTATGGGGAAGATAGCGAAAAGGTCCTACAAACCAATAACACCATAGCCTATGCACTGGACAGCCTAAGGAATAATGGGGAAATACTTAATTTTGGCTCCATCGGCAACCTAGTCCTATCCCAAGAAAAGCAGCAGGAAAAAATTGATCTTTGGAAAGCGTTTTGGAACGTGGATATCATTGAAAACACAAAACAGAATCTTAAGGAAAGCGGCTCCGAATTAGGATTCAAGCCTAATGCCTTTGATCAATTCCATTCCTTTCTCAGCAGAGATTTTAGGCTGTTGAATATTGTGGATTACAGTAGCGCTGCTACCTTGCCAATTGATGACTATTTGGTTACCGACAATGATTTTACCACTGTTACCTCATTAGTAAAATTAAAGGAAGGAAACGAAGAAAGTATTAAGCAAATTTTTAAAACTTACCCCAAGACCCTTGTCATCGATAGACAGGAAATGAACGAAATGTTTTTGGGCAACCTCAAAAATGATTTCAATAAACTAATTGGCTATTCCCTTGGAATAGTGGTCCTGATCCTATTCTTTTTCTTCAGGAGTCTCTCCCTAGTTATGGTCACTAGTGTCCCAATACTATTGACTTGGTGGCTTACTATAGGAATTATGGGGATGTTGCACATAGAATTCAACATCTTTAATATCATTATCTCCACCTTTATATTTGGCTTGGGAATAGATTACAGCATATTCATAACAACAGGACTGCTCAAGGAATATGGGAAAGGGGAAAAAGTATTGAGAACCCACAGAACCTCCATCCTACTGTCCGCCATTACTACAATTTTGGGAATTGGCGTACTTATTTTTGCCAAACACCCGGCATTGCATTCCATTAGCCTAGTATCACTTATAGGAATCCTATCGGCCGTTTTTGTTGCCTTCACCATACAACCCTTATTATTTTTACTCTTTATTGGGAGCAAGGAAAAACGCCCCATTAGCCTTCGGTTGCTCGTTCATTCCGTCCTTTCATTTGGTTATTATGGTACCGGCGGACTACTCTTGTCAATATGGAGCGTCTCCTTTATGAAAATATTGCCTTTCAAAAAAAAGGTTAAAATGAAATGGTTTCACAAGACCATTTCAAAATTTATGAAATCAGTACTGTATACCAATCCCTTTGTAAGCAAAAAAATAATCAATACGTCAGGGGAGGATTTTAGTAAACCTGCCATCATCATAGCCAACCACACCTCTTTTTTGGATATTTTGGCGGTCGGCATGCTACATCCAAAGATCATTTATTTGGTAAACGACTGGGTGTATAAATCCCCAATATTCGGCAAGGCTGTACAACTGGCGGGATTTTATCCTGTGTCCGAGGGAATAGATAATGGCCTTGAACACTTAAGGAACAAGGTAGCCCAAGGATATTCATTAATGGCATTCCCGGAAGGGACCAGATCCAAAACCAACAAAATAAGACGGTTTCATAAAGGAGCCTTTTATTTGGCGGAAAAATTCAACATGGATATTGTTCCAGTGTTGATACATGGAAATTCGGAAGTACTTCCCAAAGGAAGTTTTGTGATAAAAAATGGCAGTATAACGGTCAAGATCTTGGATCGAATCTCCCCAGAGGACCAACGCTTCGGCAAAAACTACAGAGAGCGCAACAAGGGTATCGCAACCCATTTCAGATCTGAATTCCAGACATTGAGGAATGAAGTGGAAGGAGATACCTATTTCATACGAATAATTCTGGAAGATTATCGATACAAAGGAGATAGTATCTACCGTGCTGTAAAAACAGATTTGAAGAACAACGCCAAAGTTTACGCCCAGATTTCAAAACACATTGGATCTTCCGATTCCATAATTCACCTTTCAAAAGATTACGGGCAACTGGATTTTCTATTATCTTTAAATGCCGTAGATCGCAAAATTTTTACCTATTTGGAGGATAGGGAGATAAGGCCTATTGTAAAGAACAGTTTTATTTCCCAACAAATAGCCAAGTTAAGCGTGGCGGATTCAATTGATGACGCCATGGCACATCCTGCAGATACATTGATCATTGATGTGGAAATGCAGGACTTGGATAGTTTTGTATCTAAAATAAGAAACAACATAAAGCTGCTGATATTGATAAAGGACGGTGCAAAATTGTTGGAAAGAATTATATTGTCCACTGGTTTTAAAATTGTCTTTAAATATGATAATCTTATTATCTTGGAAAAAACAGGACCCTAGAATAAGTAATATTCGTAAGAGTCAAAAAAAAAAATATCCGTCTAGAATCAGGGAATGATATAAGTTATCATTTGGGTTCAGCACCTAACAGAACCAAGTTTTAAACGTTGGTTTGGAAAATTCTAAAGAGTACCATTTATGAAAGCACATTACGACATTGTAATTGTTGGGAGCGGATTAGGGGGATTGGTTTCTGCCTTGATAATGGCCAAAGAAGGTTATAGTGTCTGTGTCTTGGAAAAAAACAATCAATTTGGGGGCAACCTGCAAACCTTTGTCCGGGACAAAACCATCTTCGATACTGGAGTGCATTATATTGGCGGACTTTCGGAAGGCCAAAACCTGCACCAATATTTTAAGTATCTGGGTATCATGGACCAATTGAAGCTCAAGAAATTGGATGAAGACGGTTTTGATATCATTACGTTCGAAGGGGATCCCAAGGAGTACAGGCACGCCCAAGGATATGATCGGTTTGAAAAAAGTTTGGTTTCCCAATTTCCGGATGAGGAAAAGGCGATAAAGACCTACAGTAAAAAATTAAGGGAAACATGTTCCAAGTTCCCCTTATATAATTTAAACAAGGGCAATCCCTCCTATGGACAAGATGACGTTTTTAAGCTCAATGCCAAAACCTATATCAATTCCCTTACAGACAATAAAAAATTACAAGCCGTGTTCGCGGGCACCAATTTTCTCTATGCCGGTGACGGGGAACGTTCCCCATTTTATGTACATGCCCTCTCCGTAAATTCCTATATAGAGAGTGCCTACCGATGTGTTAACGGAGGAAGCCACATTACCAAAGTTCTTATTAGACAAATAAAAAAATTGGGGGGCGACACCTTCAAACATCATGAAGTTTCCAAATTTAATGTCGAAAATGGGGAAGTCACTTCAGTGGAAATAAAAAATGGAAAGCAAATAAACGGTGATATCTTCATTTCCAACATAGAACCCAAACTGACTTTAAAAATGGTTGGTTTGGAAAATTTTAGAAAATCCTACACCAACAGGATAAATAACATTGAAAGTGTTATTTCGGCCTTTAGCGTATACATTGTATTAAAACCAAAATCCTTTAAATACCACAATAAAAATTTTTATCATTTTAAATATGGCGATCGCGTTTGGGATGCACAAAATTACACCCAGGAAAGTTGGCCCGAGGGGTATATGGTCTCTATGGGCATCAACAAAAAGGATGATGGTTGGGGGGATAGTCTAATAGCTATGACCTATATGAATTTCAAAGAGGTAGAGTGCTGGCGGAACACCTTTAATACCGTTGCCTCCAAAAATGATAGAGGGCAGACCTATGAACAGTTCAAGGCCTATAAAACTAAAATTTTTATTACGGAATTGGAAAAAAAATTCCCCAACCTAAGAGATTGCATTCAAACCGTTTATGCCTCTACACCTTTATCCTATAGAGATTACATTGGGTCGCACAACGGATCTATGTACGGCTATGTTAAGGATGTAAACAATCCGCTACACTCCTTTGTTTCTCCCAGAACAAAAATAAAAAACCTATTGTTTACAGGTCAAAGTCTAAATATGCACGGAATCTTGGGCGTCACCATTGGCGCAATTATTACCTGTTCGGAGTTGGTAGGAAAGGATTATTTATTGGAAAAAATTTTGGAAGTCAATAAAGCTCAAGAAGTTTAATATGGGACAGATTAAAACAATTCCTATAACAAGGGTCAGTTCTATTAGCAAGGAGGATTTTATCAATAAATATTACAAAACCCAACGCCCTGTTTTAATTGAAAACCTCACCTCGGATTGGCCAGCCCGTAAGAAATGGAATATAGATTACATACAGAAAAAGGCAGGAGACCAGGTGGTTCCCCTGTACAACAATGAACCTACCAAAGGAAAACAAAACTCCGCTGCCCCCGTAACGGAAATGAAACTGTACGACTACCTGGAAATCCTAAAATCCAAACCAACGGACCTTCGTATTTTTTTCTATAATATCCTGGATAAAATGCCCGAACTCATCAAGGATATACGTTACCCGGAAATTGGATTAAAATTTTTTAAACGGCTGCCGGTCATGTTTTTTGGTGGTGAAGGCTCCGCTGTGCTTCCCCATTATGACATGGATTTGTCAGACCTACTCCATTTTCATTTTCACGGACACAAAAGCATTCTTTTATTTCCACCCGAACAGACAAAATACCTGTACAAGGTTCCTTTTTCCGTACATAATTTGGAATCCATAAATATGGATGATCCAGATTTTGATCGCTATCCTGCCCTAAAAAAGGCAGAAGGGCTATATGTGGAAATGAAACATGGGGACGCCCTTTATATGCCCAGTGGTTACTGGCACTACATTAAATACCTCGATGGCGGATTTTCCATTACCTTAAGGGCCTTGCCCAAAAACCCTTTATTGTTGTCCAAAATGTTTGGAAATTTATTTTTTATGAGACCGTTTGAAAATACAATGAGAAAAATTTGGGGCCAAAAGTGGGTAGACTATAAAGAGAAAAGGATGCTGATAAAAACCAATAATAGGTTTGGAAAAGAATAAATCAGGGAATTAGGATGTACCGGATAAAATGGATTGTTTGTATTGCTGTTATTCTTGGACTTTTTAGTTCTTGTGGGATTTCAAAATCCCTGAAGGATAGACCTGATTTAAGTAACTACAACAGTCAAATTCCTGAAATAACAAAAACTTCGGATACTTCCTATGTTTATTCCAATAACTCCCTGTTTAAAAACAAGCAAGGACTTTGGGAGCTTTATGTCTCCGGAGATCCCTTGCAAAGGGGATTAATAACGGGAGCGCTTACTAAAGAGCTATTTCAGCAACAGGAAGCCATATTTTTATCCAAGGTAGAGGAACTGGTGCCCTCCAAAACAAAAAGGTACTTCCTGAGAAAATTCTTGGCATGGTACAATAGAAAAATGTACAAGAACATTCCCGAGGAAATTAAAGCAGAAATTTGGGGACTATCCAGATATGCCTCCCCAAACTTTAACGACATAGCAGATCCCTATTCTAGGGTGCTTTACCTTCACGGTGCCCATGATATAGGGCATGCCCTTCAAGATTTGGCCCTTGTTGGTTGTTCTTCCTTTGCCGTCTGGGGCAATAAATCCGAAGACGGAAGTTTAATCCTTGGTCGCAATTTTGACTTTTACGCTGGGGACGATTTTGCTAAAAACAAAATAATTTCCTTCCAAGATCCCACCGAAGGCCACAAATTTATGTCCGTTACCTGGGCTGGTATGACAGGAGTGGTCTCGGGGATGAACGAGCACGGACTAACGGTTACCATCAATGCGGGAAAATCCAAAATTCCCTTGGTTGCAAAGACGCCTATCAGCATCCTTACCCGAGAAATATTACAATATGCCGCTACTTTGGAGGAAGCTATAAGCATCGCTAAAAAACGACAGGTTTTTGTATCCGAATCCATTCTCGTGGGCAGTGCCCGGGATAAAAAGGCGATGATAATCGAAGTCTCTCCCCATAATTTTGGGGTTTATGAAGTTCCCAATTCCAACGAATTGATATGCTCCAACCACTTTCAGAGTGATGCCTATGCCGAAGACAAAAACAACCAAAAACACATTTTTGAAAGTCATTCCAAATACAGATATGAACGTATGGAAGAACTTTTGGGAAACCATAAAAAAATAACCCCAACAATTGCGGTGGACATCCTTAGAAATAAGCAAGGCCTTAGGGACAACGATATTGGGTACGGCAATGAAAAGGCGTTAAACCAATTATTGGCCCATCATGGAATTGTTTTTAAGCCAGAGCAGCGATTGGTCTGGGTCTCTTCAAATCCCTACCAATTAGGCGAATTTGTGGCCTATGACCTCAACAAAGTTTTTAAGGACAGTTTAAACAACAGAAAAGGATCAGCGCTTTCCATCCCTGGCAAAAACATTGAAAAGGATAGTTTTCTGTATACCCAAGCTTATCAAAACTATGAAAAGTATCGCATAGAAATTGATCAAATAAAACAAGCGGTCAAAGACAAAAAACATTTGCCTCCTAAATTTCTTGAGGAATTCAAAAGATTGAATCCTGAATTTTGGGAAACACACTATTGGGTGGGCCTCTATAATTACAATAAAAAATACTATAGGGCAGCCCTCAACGACTTTTTGGAAGCAAGCACAAAAGAAATTACCACAGTTCCCGAGAAAGCTTTGGTACATTCGTATATTCGAAGATTAAAACGTAAACTACAATAATGATCCCTGAAATTGAAAAAGCATCGGCAGAGGCAATACAACATTTACAAGAACAGCGTTTAAGGGAGCTTATCAACTATATTACCCAAAACTCTGCCTATTATAAAAGAATTTTTAAGGAAAACAATCTACAGGCCAGCGATATAAAAACGTTGGCCGACCTAGCCAAACTGCCCACAACCTCCAAAGAAGATCTACAACAATACAATGATGATTTCCTATGTGTGGATAGACACAAGATAATAGACTACGTAACTACATCAGGTACCTTGGGAGAACCTGTAACCTTTGCCCTTACGGACAATGACCTTAATCGTTTGGCCTATAACGAGGCCATCTCTTTTGACTGTGCCGGTGTTACCTCAGACGATATTCTGCAATTAACGACAACCATGGATAGAAGGTTTATGGCAGGGTTGGCGTATTTTTTGGGAGTCCGAAAACTGGGGGCAGGAATTATCAGGGTAGGCGCAGGAATACCTGAGCTTCAATGGGATTCCATTCTTAAATTTAAACCAACCTACCTAATTGTGGTCCCGTCTTTTTTATTGAAACTCATAGAATATGCCCATCAGCACGGAATAGACCCCAACCAGGTTGGATTAAAAGGAGCCATATGTATCGGGGAATCATTGCGCAACGAAGATTTTTCATTGAACACCCTCGCTGCCAAAATAAAGAAAGATTGGAATATTCCCCTATATTCCACCTACGCATCCACAGAAATGAGTACGGCCTTTACCGAATGCAAGGCAAGGCAAGGCGGACATCATCACCCGGAATTGATCATTATTGAAATTCTGGACGATGACGGTAAACAGGTTGGTGAAGGAATGCCAGGGGAGCTCACCATTACTACCCTAGGGGTTGAAGGCATGCCCTTACTCAGATTTAAAACCGGCGATATCGTACAAGCCCACACCTCCAAATGTTCCTGTGGGAGAAATACACCACGCTTAGGCCCAGTGATAGGTAGGAAAAAACAAATGATAAAATACAAGGGTACTACACTCTATCCTCCGGCCATGTACAACGTACTTAATTCTTTTAATGATATAGACGCCTTTGTTATCGAAATAGACCATAACGACATAGGTACCGATGAAATTTGTATTAAAATAGCTACCGCCAATCCTACCAATGATGCATTACAGACCATCAAGGATCACTTCAGGGCAAAACTAAGGGTACTCCCAAAAATTGAATTCCACGATTTTAAAACCCTTCAGGAATTGCGATTTCCCAAAATGAGCAGAAAACCCGTTATTGTAATAGACCATCGGTTGAAAGCTGATGCTTAGGGCATAGAAACCACAATGACGTAATTTGTAAACCTTCCTTCAATTTCTTATATTCTATAGCTTTACCGACTTTACACCATGACCATTCCTCCCCTTTTGGCATGGTTTTATTGATTAGGCCAGGGAAACTCGGCTTAAATCTATATTTGCATTAAAATTGGTATTACATTTGAATACACTTTGGAACTGCCATTACAACGCTATGAAAAAACATACATTTATATATATCCTTCTTTTTTGTTTTCCACTGCTAAGTCCGGGTCAAAAACTGGGCAATGAGGAAATAAAGGATTTGATCAATTCCTACAAAAAGGATATCCGCGGACCTTACAAAGAAATTCGTTGGTTCTGTACAGATGGGAGCATACGCCAACCCAAAGACCCTTGTCCCGATAATATTGGACCTGGAGTACAACACGCCACCTATAAAAGCTCGGTTATCGACTTAGGAAAGAGCAACCACCTTTTTTTAGGTCAAATTTTATCCTACACTTCCAAAGAGGAATTATGGGACGCAGAAAATAATCATTCCCGCCTTAAGCAGTACCAATTGGACAAGTATTTAAGAACCGTTGACAATGGCTGGATCCTTGAAAGGGGGCAGTACTATCGTGGGGCTACACAGGCAGAGGACGAAGAGGCCTGGGGTTTGGATTTTTACAATTGGCTGTTGTCCAACACCGAGAATTTAATCAAACATTTTTATCTCGTTCGACAATCATTAAAGGATATTCCACATAATGGCGATGACAATCTGGCCCAAAAAATAAGGAGCGATTCCAAAGTAATATCGGATTTAATCCCTGAATTCATGGATTTAAGGGTCAAAATCCATAGTCGGCCAGATGCCGGGGATATTAATAAAGTAAAGGACTTTAGATCTAAAAACAGCCATAAACTAACCAATGGGGTTAAAACAAAAATAGATGCTCTGGTGTCTGCCATGGCCAGTTTCTACAAACCTGTAGATATTGCGCAAATTCAGAAAAATACTCCCCTTGTTAAAGACAGCCCTATCGGGGCTTCCATCAAAGATTTTACCCGTAGTTATAGTGGAGAAACAAATGCTGCAGAGCTTATTCCCGCTACGGCCGAATTGCTTTTAAATATAAGACAGGCCATCTTAAAAGAAGAAAATGCATCGGCCCGCCTCCAGTTATTGGACGCCTCCCTGAAGTTGGAAGAAGTAATATTTAAAAATTCTCCCCAGTGGCAGCCACAAGATCTAAACGGTTTATTGGACAAGGTTTGTTATTTGGGAATGGCGAATGCCGGTGCAGGTTATATAGAACTGGCAGAATGGGAACAACTCAATTTATCGCTAAAAGGATCCGGCAGCAGTACCATGTCCCTTGGGCAACTAACCACAGTATTGGAAAATGCACGTAGGGAAGTGGAATGGAGCTCTTCCATGGTAAAGGCCAATTATCAGGATATCGTGGATATTTATACCGGTTTTGAACCTAAGACATATGGTTTTATAGATGATAGAATTAGAGGTTCCATTGCCCTACATTTAGGTCAGACTGTAGGAGAATTGGGCGATCTCATCGCCCAGGAATCCGCTTTGACCAATAAGGTCATGGACATAGACAACCAAAGTGGCCTACGGGGCCTAAACCCTGGTTATGCCCTTGGTGAATTGGTAGTAGTAGGTGGTTCCCCAGATGAAATAGAAGTATCCTCGGACAAGATTTATATTTTTCAAAGACCACCTTCCGATCTTAAACCGGTAGCTGGTATTGCTACCGTATCCGAAGGAAACATGGTATCCCATGTGCAATTGCTGGCTCGGAATATGGGTATTCCCAATGCCGCCCTGGGCGATGAGAACCTTAAAGATCTTAAAAAATACAACGGAGAAAAAGTGTTTTATGCGGTATCCAACAAGGGCAACATTATTATGAAGTTGGAAAAGGACATGTCCGAGGAGGAACGCCATTTGTTCATTAAAATAGAGCGCAAAGAAGAAAGAATTAAAGTACCCATTGAGAATATACGCCTGGACCAAAATGCCATATTAAACCTTAGGGCAGTGGACGCAGACGATTCCGGTAAACTTTGCGGTCCAAAAGCGGCCAACTTGGGACAGTTAAAAAAAATGTTCCCGGAAATGGTAGTCGAAGGTCTGGTGATTCCCTTCGGAATCTTTAGGGACCATATGGACCAAACCATGCCCGGTGCGCAAGCCAGCTATTGGGAATTTTTAAACTCCACCTTTAAGCAGGCCGAAAAAATGAGGGCCGAAGGCAAATCTGAAGGAGAGGTTGAAAGCTATCAATTACGGCAATTGGAAATCTTGAGGGAGGCCATTAAAAAAATGCCCATGAAACCCCAATTCATTGCCCTCTTGGAAAATGGGTTCAAAGAGGTATTGGGTAAGGAGATGGGGGAAATTCCAGTTTTCCTGAGAAGTGACACCAACATGGAGGATTTGAAGAATTTTACCGGTGCTGGATTAAACCTTACCATTTTCAACGTAGCGGCCAAGGAAAAAATTATATCTGGAATTAAGGATGTATGGGCATCCCCCTACTCTGAACGCAGTTTTAAATGGCGCCAGAAATACCTCCTAAATCCGGAAAATGTTTTCCCCTCCATTTTAATAATTCCCAGTGTGGATGTGGACTATTCCGGAGTATTGATCACCAAGGGCATAAGTTCCGGTAATCCTGATGATCTTACCATAGCCTTTAGCAGGGGGGCAGGGGGTGCTGTAGATGGCCAATCGGCAGAAACTTATCTGATCAAGGATACCGGTGGCGCCCAACTTTTGGCACCCGCCAGGGAAATGTACCATAATCGCCTTCCCGCAACCGGAGGAACGGAGAAAAAAATGTCCACCTTTGAGAATTTCATCCTCAACCAAAAAAATATGGAGGAAATAAGTGCATTGGCCAAAACCATTCGCGAAACTATGCCCACTGCAACCCAATCGGATTATACAGGGGCCTATGACGTGGAATTGGGATTCCAGAACAATAAGTTGTGGCTGTTTCAAATACGCCCTTTTGTAGAAAATAAAAAAGCGTTAAGCTCCGATTATTTGGAATCTATTACGCCAAAAATCGATTTGGACAAAAACATTCCCCTTTCTAAAAAAATATAGGATGCAAAAGAATATTAAATATATTGTTTTATTGCTGATATGTTCGGCCTTTACCACCATGAGCTACTACCCCATTGATGGGTATTTACATACTGGAATCAAACGGTTGAAGTATATAGAGCTTGTTAAAAGTGGAGAGATTAAATCGACCACTGTTATCCCTCCAGGGGCCCAAAAGTCCTACATGGATATTGAATTGAACCTAATATCAAAAAAGGAGGACAGTACAGCCACCTTCCTAAACGTAGATGAGCAATTCCAAAAGGATATCAATGCGCTTTTTAGGGGGTTGGACAAGAGTTATTCCATTACCGTATTGGATATTTCTGATATTGACAGTATTAGATATGCCAAGCGAAACGAAACTTCCGGCTATCAACCGGGCAGTGTTGGCAAACTGGCCGTAATGGTAGCTTTGTTCACCCAATTGAAAAATATATATCCGGATTCCTTTGAAAAGCGACTGGAGCTTTTGCGTTCCAAATCAGTGAAATCGGGCGTTTGGGGACTAACGGATGAACATACCGTTCCTATTTTTAATGTAGAAACCAATAAGCTAGTGAAAAGGCAAGTCATAGCCAGTGATGTTTTTACATTGTTTGAATGGGCAGACCACATGTTATCCGTTAGTAACAACGGGGCAGCGAGCATTGTATGGCGGGAAGCCTTATTGATGGCCGCCTTCGGAGAATCGTACCCCACCTTGACCCAGGAAGAAGCGGATACCTACTTCACCACAACCCCAAAAAAGGAATTGACAGATTTGGCCAATGACGTGGTAAACCTGCCCCTACGGGAACTGGGAATAACAACAAACGAATGGCGTTTAGGGAGCTTTTTTACTTCAGGCCCCAACCGCTATGTAGGCGATAAAGGGGGCAGTATTGGTTCTCCTGTGGGATTGATGAAATTCTTGATACAGATGGAGCAAGGCAAGGTGGTGGACCAGGAATCGAGCCTGGAAATGAAACGACTTATGTATATGACGGACCGAAGGATCAGATATGCACAATCCACAGCCCTAAAGCCTGCTGCCGTCTATTTTAAATCGGGCAGTCTCTATAAATGTGATAGAAGTACAGGCGAAAGCTGTGGAAAATATATGGGCAACGTAACCAACTATATGAATTCCGTGGCCATTGTAGAACATCCTGACAATTGCAAATATATGGTAGTGCTTATGACCAACGTCTTGCGCAAGAATTCCGCAACGGACCACATGACCTTGGCCAGTAGCGTCGACAAAATTATTAGACGCTAATTTTTTAATGGTTACCCAGGATTTCGGCCGCCTTTTTTCGTGCCTTTTCATTGGGATCCGCCAAAACCATTTCCAAAAGGGGTGTAAATTTAGGGTCCTTGGTTTTTTCAATCAAGTAAAGTACCGCCAGTTTAAGTTTAATATCCTTTCGTTTCAATAGGGCCAAATAGCTTTCTGATTCGCTAAGTACCTTAACATTCAGATTTTTTAGATTTTCTTCCGAAATGACCCCCACTTGAAAAATGGATTCCGCAACAGGAATCAATTCCTTTTTTAGCTGAATATCCAGAATATTGTCCAAAAACTCAATGGCATGTAAACGTTGCTCCTCCTGACCTTTTAAAATGGCATTTAAAATGGGGTCTACATCCTGTGGCGGGTATTTTACCCCCAAGAATTGAAAAATTCGTTTTAATTGCCTGTCCAATCTCAGTTCCAATAAATGGATAAGGCCATTTCTGGCTTCATTTTCTTCCTTGGTCTCCATTTTTTCAGGGTTCTTCTTGTACTGCAATACTATTTGGGTATGGATCACGGACAGGGTACTTTGATACAGATGGCACTCGTCCAAGATCTTATCTACAATAAACCGATCCCTAATTTGAAGGTGGGGATATTTCCACTTTAAGTGTTTTAAGGCTTCAATAGCTTCTATTTTCACTGTGTGTTCCATATCCCCAGTAAGTTTCATCAAGGTATTGATGGCCTTTTGAGAATTAAACTTTCCAATAACCATAACCACATAGGCACTATCGTCAGGGTCTATGCTTTCCTTTCTCAAGCCCTCAAACAAAATATCCATAATGGGCTCTCCATAATAGTAAAGGGCCTCCATTGCCGATTTCCTGGTTTCCTTGCCCGATAACCTGGAAACTATTGGTTCTATAAACTCTTTGTCCAGTGTTTTTGATGCCGCTAAAATCGCAGTATTTGCGATCAGAACATTATCGGAATATAGATGTTCCCTTATTACAGGGTAGCAACTTTCTACCTTGGCATTTCCAATGGTTTCCAAAATGGCCAATATCTTATGGATATTTTCCTGATCGGTATAGTTCGGCGATAACTGGGCTAGAGTATTTTCAATTCTTTGTTCCAAACCAAATCGGTCCTGCATCACCCTATTATTGCGCAATTCCATGGACAAGCCAATTAGGGCCGCATTGGCAATGGTATTGTCCTCCACCGATAGGTATTTGTCCAAAAGTTCCACGGGGTTTTGTTGATAGCGCTTCAATAAATACCGAAAGGCAGCGGTGGTCACTTGTTGATCCATATCATAGATCATGGGCTCTACTGTAGAACATAAATTTTCCTTGTTCAAAAAATAAAGATTTTCAATAGCCAAAGCCCTCACCTTGGCAGATGGGTGCCCCAACAGATTTTTGATTGCCATAAAGAAACGTTCATCCTTTACTTCCAGTGTTTTATGCAACATGTGCAATATCTGGTTTTCGTTCCCCGTTTCAAATACCCGGATTACCGTATCTATAATGGATGTGATCTTTATTTCCGATTTGCCAACCTTCTCTTTTTTCGACGGATTATAATCCAGCAAGCTCTTAAAAGAAATTATATATTCATTCCTCAAATGATATATAAAATATAACCAGATTAGAATTAGCCCTATTATTATTATACTAATGTAGGTAGATGATATTTCCAGACCATTTATAAAAAAGATTAGAATAAACCCGGCCATCCCGGTAGCTATGCTATCTACAACCACATCCGTAAATGTTTTGGTCTTTTTTTTAATTTCTATGGGTATGGGTATGGATAGTAATTCCGTGGCTGCCTTATTTACAGACTGTTTTAAACTTCCGTCCACAATTTTTATAAATACCACTACCCAAAGTTGTGGCACTACCAATAACAAAAAAGAGCCCAACAATATTCCCGAAGGCAGCCAAAGCAAGGATTTGCCCACACCAAAAGTTCCTACTATACGCTTGGTGAGGAACAGCTGTATCAAAAGGGAGATAACGCTCAAGGTAGAAAACCAAAATCCGAAAAAAGATGTTAACTCATCCTGATCTTTAATAAACCTGGAGGCGTAATCGCTATACTGGTAATCTACCAATTTGGCCACTAAAACGCTTATTCCGATAACTACTGCAATTAAGCTAAGTAATTTGGATTGCTTGATAAGTCTAAAAGGGGACTCGGATTTGGGATTGGAACGATTCGATACTTGGAAAGGGTTGAGTTTCAGTACTTCATTTTTCCAGATATAACGGGTAATGGGCAAACAGCACATCAACAAAACGGCGGCAACAAACAATAAATCCTCCGTATAAAGGATATTGGTCAACAAAGAAGTGAGGTATCCCCCAAATATTCCACCGGCAATAGCTCCGGCACCAATAAAGCCAAATACGCGCTTGGCTTCCCTAACATTATAAACCAGATTGGCCATTACCCAAAACTGGGAAGCTGTCAACAGTCCAAAAATGGCCACCCAGATATAAGGTATATACAATGCCAGACCGTAACCCAGATTAAAATTCAAGGCCACCCCAAATATTACCAAAGAAATAACGGAGCCCAATAAAGTGCGGTCCACTATAATATTCAATGGATACTTTTCCAGGGCCCTATCGTAAAAAAAAGAGCCCACAACCGCCATTATTGCTGTTAAAACATAGCCCAAAGGCAATGCTTCCGAAGAGAGTTCAGAAAGAAAAAGGGAATTTATGGTTGGTTTTACTATCAATAAAACCGTAATAATGAGGAATATATTTAATTGAAGCAGAAGCGTTTTGGTCAGTTCCTCCTCTTTTAAATCAAAAGCCCTTAAAAGATAGGTTTTAACGGTTCTAACAAATGAAATTAGGTAGTTCAAGTTTTATGCATTTTAATGGTATCCAAAAGCACTCCTATCCAAAACCGATCCATAAAAGATTAGGGCCAAAATTACTTTATTGGCAGACATTTAACGAATAAACAAAAGGAAATCTTCTCAATAGAATTAGTTAACGGCAAAATGCACCCGCTCTGCCTTTAGCACCTTTTCTATTGGTCTTACCAAGTCCCGAATAATTTGCTCACCTCCCGCATCATCTATCAAAGCTACCAAAATGTAGCGGCGATTGGGATTATTTCCCCAAACTAAAATGGAATCGGAATGAAAGGTTCTCCAAGAGCCCGACTTTCTGTACAATCTGGCATCGGGAGCGATATTGTCCAAGGTATTTACGAATTTATGATGTAGTTCGGGATCTCCCATAATATCCAACATCTGCTTGGATCGGCCCTTATTTACCAATTTACCATTGGCCAAGAGATAATAATACCTACACACTTGGTCTACTGTGGCGGCATGCGACAAATTCTTTAGGGGCTCCCTATTGGTATCCCCACCACTTCCATATCGTTTCCCGACCCATAATCCACCGCCCCGACTCTCATCATAGAACATATATTTTGGATCGGTCATAACGGACTGTATTTTGTCATATCCCAAACGATCTATCATTCGCGTAGTTGCCTCATTGTTGGATTTGCTAATCATAGAACGCATATCCTTCCTAATTTCCGGAGTTTCCTTAAGTTCCCCTTTTTCAATGGCATCCATTGAGGATAAGAGTACTGCTATTTTAGGCAAACTGGCAGCGTACATCATATAATCACCATTAATACTGGCATATTTTACATTTTCAGGATTGGAGAGGTCTACTATTCCAACAGCCATTTTGTTGTTGTTCATTAAAGATCTCCAGCCGGGATTGGACATAAGCTCCTTTTCCAAACTTTTTTGCAATTCATTATTTACCAAACTGGGCAAGGGCTTTATTTTGGAATCGTCTATACTAATGGGCAAGTCCTTTTGCGCAATTGCCAAACTAGAACAAAAAACAACACATAATATTCCAAATATACGTGTCTGCAATTCAAAATAAATTTTACCCATTATATAAATTCTAAAGTACTGTTTATTGCCAAATAAAATGAATCGTTATAACAAAAGAACCACCCTCCAACCCCATCAAAGATATTCCAAATTAGCTTTGGAAATTTGTTAATTTTTTGGGGCTGTAATAAAAAAAATAACTTAAAGAATATAACGCTATTTTTGTCATTTTCTGATTTGTGCCTGTTAAATTATTTCAAGATCCGGGAAATAAAAATCCACCCACCAACCTAAAAATTATAGTCTTCCCAATTACTTCCTATACTTACGCTGAATGCCCATAAAAAGATTACTTGTAAATACAGGGGCATCCATTTTAATTATTACGGTTTGATTGCAAATTGTTATTTTTGGAACAAATTATATAAACATGTTGATTATTGGTATTGCGGGTGGAACGGGTTGTGGAAAAACTACCGTTGTAAATCAAATAATAAACGAGTTGCCTTTTGAGGAAGTTGGGGTTATTTCCCAAGATTCCTATTATTGTGATCTGTCCCATTTATCATATGACGAGCGTTCACAGGTAAATTTTGACCATCCCCGTGCCATAGATTTTGAATTGCTGGGCAACCACTTACAAGATTTAAAGCAGGGGATACCAATTCACCAACCTGTTTACTCTTTTGTTAAACACAACCGCACCAACGACACCATTCTAACGCATCCAAGAAAAGTGATGATCGTAGAAGGTATCCTTATCATGACCAATCCCCAGATCAGGGAAATGTTCGACATTAAAATTTTTGTACATGCCGATTCGGACGAACGATTGATTAGGCGTTTAAAAAGGGATATCACTGAGCGAGGCAGGGATTTGGATGAAGTTTTAACACGATATCAAAACACCCTTAAACCCATGCACAATCAGTTTATAGAGCCTACCAAGGAATATGCGGACATTATAATTCCAAACAACAAGTACAATACCGTGGCGGTAGACATTGTAAGGACCATTATCAACGAAAAATTAAGCTAAACACCAATGGGAATAAAGGGGATAAGAAAGAAAAAATGGTTTGGGGTGGTCACTAATATGTATGTACTGGTGCTGACGGTTTTTGTGGTTTGGATGGTTTTTTTCGACACCAACTCCCTCCTCATACATTGGGAGCTTAAAAAACAAATTAATAATCTGGAAAAACAGAAAGAATTTCTTCACGAAGAAATTGCCAAGGATAAAAAAATTATCGAAAAGCTATCGGATCCAGAGGAGTTGGAAAGATTTGCAAGGGAACAGTATTATCTAAAAAAGAAAAATGAAGAAATTTATTTAATTGAGTACGAGGATAGTATAAAAACCAAGGGTGATGAATAAATCCGAACTCTTTAGCGATTTTAACGAGATTTCCTCCAAGGCTTGGAAGCAAAAGATCCAGTATGAGTTGCAAGGAGAGGATTACAACAATAAATTGGTTTGGGAATCTCCCGAGGGCATTAAAGTAAAGCCCTTCTACAACTCCGAAGACCTAAAGGCCATAGGATTATCCGGAAAGCCAAAAAACCAAGGCTGGAGCACAGCACAGGGCATATACGCCGGGAATGCCAAACTGGCCAACAAAAAAGCCTTGGATGCCATAACGAGAGGGGCAGAATGTATCTGTTTTACCATTCCTTCCTCAGAAATAAATATTCATCAACTGCTTAATGAAATAGATCTTGGCCAAACAATTATCCATTTTGATCTACAATTTCTGTCCGTCCAATACGTGCAATCGCTTTTGACAGTCACAGAAAACCATCTTCAAAAAGTCTTTACCAACATCGATATTGTTGGTCATCTGGCCAGAAATGGCAACTGGCATTACAACCTTGATCAAGATCATAAAATATTAGGTGAAATTCTAAATTTAAATCATGAACAAACCTTGGGAGTGGATATGGCACTCTACGCTAATGCCGGAGCCGATCTGGTTCAACAATTGGCCTATGCCCTTGCGCATGCCAATGAATACCTGAACCATTTAAACAACCACCACAAGGACAAGTTAAAAAATACTGTAACAACCTTTAAGGTGGCGGTTGGGAGCAACTATTTTTTTGAAATAGCAAAGCTGAGAGCCTTACGAATTTTGTTCGGGACGCTTGCCAGGGAATATGGAGCTTTGGAGCATTGCCATATTATTGCCACACCCACTCTGAGAAATAAAACCTTGTACGATTACAATACCAATATGCTTCGCACGGCAACAGAATGTATGTCGGCTATTTTAGGGGGAGCAGATACGATATTGAATATGACATATGACTCTATATATCATAAGGACAATGAATTTGGGGAGCGTATGGCCAGAAATCAACTGTTGATCTTAAAAAATGAAAGTTATTTTGACAAGGTGGACAATGCGGCCGATGGAGCCTATTACATAGAGTCCATTACACATCAACTTTCCTCCAAAGCATTGGATCTATTTAAACAAATTGAAGCGGGTGGTGGATTTCTTGTGCAATTGAAGGCTCATCACATTCAAAAAAAAATAAAGGAAAGCGCCTCCAAGGAACAGGACAGTTTTATGAAAGGTGATAAAATTCTCGTAGGCACCAATAGACATGCCTCCAGATCGGATAAAATGAAGGATAGCTTGGAATTATATCCCTTTGTTAAAACCCATACCCGCAAAACCTTGATTGAACCCATAATTGAAAAAAGATTGTCCGAAGAATGGGAACAGCAGCGATTGAAAACCGAATAAGTGCTCCTTGCGACGATTTCAAAAAGTATTTTATTTCCCAACGGACAAGTATAGATCAGAATAAGACATAAAATAACCATGGCAAGAAAAAACCTTCAACATATTCAACCGAAGTCCGTTCCGGAAAAGAACATTCCGGTTCAGGACCCTGTTTTGCCATATGGGACCGCTGAAGGAATAATACTGAAAAAAAACTATACCAAGGAAGATATTGAGGGTACTGAGCATTTAAATTTTGCCGCAGGCATTCCTCCTTTTCTGCGTGGACCCTATACCACCATGTACGTTAGTAGACCTTGGACTATAAGGCAGTATGCCGGATTCTCGACAGCGGAGGAAAGCAACGCATTTTACAGACGAAATCTCAAGGCAGGACAAAAAGGACTTTCCGTTGCTTTTGATCTACCAACCCATAGAGGATATGACAGTGATCACCCTAGGGTGGTAGGCGATGTGGGCAAAGCCGGTGTAGCCATTGATTCTGTGGAGGACATGAAAATTTTGTTCCAAGATATCCCATTGGATGAGATGTCGGTTTCCATGACGATGAACGGAGCAGTGTTGCCCATAATGGCTTTTTATATCGTAGCTGCAGAGGAACAGGGAGTTTCACCAAAGGATCTTTCGGGAACTATACAGAACGATATTCTTAAGGAATTTATGGTAAGGAACACTTACATCTACCCCCCTGCCCCATCAATGCAGATCGTTGCCGATATTTTTGAATATTCCAGTAGGTTCATGCCCCAATTCAATAGCATTAGTATATCCGGTTATCACATGCACGAAGCCGGGGCCACGGCAGATATAGAACTGGCCTATACCTTGGCCGATGGACTGGAATACATTAGAACCGGATTAAAGGCGGGGTTGAAAATAGATGATTTTGCTCCAAGATTATCCTTCTTTTGGGGAATAGGGATGAATCATTTTATGGAAATCGCCAAAATGAGGGCCGGAAGAATGCTCTGGGCGAAATTGGTAAAACAGTTTAACCCAAAAAATGAGAAATCCCTTACCCTAAGGACCCATTGTCAAACCAGCGGATGGAGCCTTACCGAACAGGATCCGTTCAACAATATTACCAGAACAACCATAGAGGCGGCCGCAGCGGTTTTTGGTGGCACCCAGAGTCTACATACCAATGCCTTGGACGAAGCCATAGCCCTTCCCACGGATTTTTCCGCACGTATTGCCAGGAACACCCAATTATATTTGCAAAAAGAGACCGAAATCACCAAAACTGTAGACCCTTGGGCCGGTAGTTATTATGTGGAAAAATTAACCGAAGAAATCGTTCAAAAGGCGTGGGCCCTCATAAATGAAGTGGAAGAATTAGGGGGAATGACCAGGGCAATCGACGCGGGAATCCCCAAAATGAGGATCGAAGAGGCAGCCGCAAAAAAACAGGCCCGTATAGATGGTGGCAAAGATATAATTGTTGGCATTAACAAATACCCATCAAAAACGGAGAATAATCTGCAAATATTGGAAGTGGATAATGCCGAGGTCAGAAAACAGCAATTGGCACGATTACAAAGGGTAAGGGCAAATAGAAATGAGCTGGAAGTTCAACAATTGCTTTTGGCACTTACCAAAGTTGCAAAGGAAAGGATGAAACCGAATTCTGCCAAAACAGCCAACATAAATACCGTAGAAGAAGAAAATTTATTAGCTTTAGCAATAAAGGCAGCCAGGGCAAGAGCTACGTTGGGCGAGATCAGCACAGCTTTGGAAAACGCCTTTGGAAGACATAAGGCCATTATAAATTCGTTTACCGGAGTGTATTCAAAAGAAATAAAAGGGGATAACAGCTTTGACAAAGCTAGGCAAATGGCCGACAGTTTTGCCGAGCAGGAAGGCCGTAGACCTAGGATAATGATTGCCAAAATGGGGCAGGATGGTCACGACCGTGGTGCCAAAGTTGTGGCAACCGGATATGCAGATCTAGGTTTTGATGTGGACATTGGCCCTTTGTTCCAGACACCTGCGGAAGCGGCAAAACAAGCCGTGGAAAACGACGTACATGTTCTAGGGATCTCGTCCTTAGCAGGTGGACATAAGACCCTGGTACCACAGGTACTCCAGGAATTGAAATCCTATGGGCGCGAAGATATTATGGTAATTGTGGGCGGGGTTATACCTAAACAGGATTACGACTTTTTATTGGAAGCAGGTGCCGCTGCCATTTTTGGTCCCGGAACAAAAATAAGCGATACGGCCATCGAAATTTTGAAAATTCTAAGCATATAATACCTTAGGCCCAATACCGGACGAAATGGCTTAAAACTGGTATACCGGCCTTGGATCAAAATCAGGGAATAAGCTTAAGTGGCAGATATTTGGACAATGACCCCTCCTATTTGGTACCTGCTGCCACAATTTCCCTACATTGAGGCTTGTACCTATTAATAATTGTGTCCCATTTAATAAATTGTGTATAAGTGATTCCAAAAAAAACAATAAACCTGTAATTAACTGACTACAAATACCATACAACTTTAACGTACTTTAACTCCAAAGACTACAGTTATTCACCCAGTGTTAACAAATTACATTTTATAACAACTTAAATAATCGTATTTTTACCCCCTAACTTACTATGATAATGGGCAAAATAATTGCTATTGCTAATCAAAAGGGTGGTGTAGGAAAAACTACTACTTCGGTAAATTTGGCCGCCTCTTTGGGTGTATTGGAAAAAAAGGTATTACTAATAGACGCTGACCCCCAGGCTAATGCAACTTCCGGACTAGGTTTGGATGTAGATAGTATTGAATTGGGAACCTACCAACTATTGGAACATACCAAAACCGCCGAAGAAACCATCATTAAGACCTCCTCCCCAAATGTAGATCTTATCCCGGCACATATTGACCTTGTGGCCATTGAAATAGAATTGGTAGACAAGGACGATAGGGAATATATGATGAAAAATGCCATTCGCCATCTTAAGGACAAGTACGATTATATTCTTATAGATTGTGCACCTTCCCTAGGTCTTTTAACATTAAACGCCCTAACTGCGGCCGATTCTGTAATGATTCCCATACAATGTGAATATTTTGCATTGGAAGGATTGGGCAAATTATTAAACACCATAAAAAGTGTCCAAAAAATACACAATCCGGAATTGGATATCGAAGGAATGGTGCTTACTATGTACGATTCCAGATTAAGGCTATCCAACCAGGTAGTGGAAGAGGTAAAAAAGCACTTTTCGGAAATGGTCTTCGACACTATAATACAAAGAAATGTAAGGTTGAGCGAAGCCCCCAGTTATGGTGAAAGCATTATTAAATATGATGCCAGTAGTAAAGGAGCTGCCAATTATTTAAATTTGGCAAATGAAGTAGTTGTGAAAAACAAGGAGACAGTATAATGGCGAAAGCGATAAAAAAACAAGCGTTGGGCCGCGGATTATCGGCCCTATTGAAAGACCCGGAAAACGATATTCAGTCGGCAAGCGACAAGAACGCCGACAAGGTAGTGGGCAATATTGTGGAGTTGGACATGGACTCTATAGATGTGAATCCATTTCAGCCCCGTTCCAATTTCAATGATGAAGCATTACAGGAATTGGCCTCTTCCATAAAGGAACTGGGGGTAATACAGCCAATAACCGTAAGAAAGCTCGATTTCAACAAATATCAATTAGTTTCAGGGGAGCGTAGGTTCAGGGCATCCAAATTAATTGGCCTGGAAACCATACCGGCCTATATCCGTATTGCAAACGATCAGGAGTCCCTAGAAATGGCCTTGGTTGAAAATATTCAACGACAGGATTTAGATCCCATTGAAATAGCACTATCCTACCAAAGATTGATCGACGAGATTCAATTGACCCAAGAAAAAATGAGCGAACGGGTAGGGAAAAAGCGATCTACCATTACCAACTATTTGCGATTACTACGGTTGGATCCCATTATTCAAACCGGTATACGTGACGGTTTTGTTAGTATGGGCCATGGAAGGGCATTGGTAAATGTGGAAAAAAAACAGGACCAAATTGCCCTTTACGAAAAAATTGTAGGTGAAAACCTATCGGTAAGGGATACAGAAAAAGCGGTAAAGGAATATCAGGAAGGCAATACCCAGGCAACATCGGTCACGGCCACCGCTGGAAAGGAGCCAAAGAAAGCTCCCATAAGCCCTGATTTTATCAGCAAAAACCTTGGTGCTTTCTCAGATTATTTATCGGTAAAAGTAGATATTAAGGCCTCAGAAAAAGGTAAAGGAAAAATTACCATCCCCTTTCACTCCAAGGAAGAATTCAATCGGTTAAAAAAATTGATCACGGGTGAGTAAATATCTTGTATCACTGGCTATATATTTTCTTGTCATCAGCTTTGGACTAGCGCAAGAGAAAGAAAGCACTACCCAGGCATCCGATTCTATTACAACCTCTCTTAAAAAAGAGGGGATTACCGTGGTCGACACACTTAAAATCAGAAAAAAGGCCATCAATCCATTGGCTCCAAGTAAGGCTGCCTTCTACTCCGCTGTTTTTCCCGGACTTGGCCAAATATATAACAGACGCTATTGGAAAGCCCCTATAGTCTACGCCATAATTGGTGGCGGCATATATGGCTATATTTACAACGACGACCTATATGACCGTTTTAGGACAGCTTTTAAACGCCGCCAGGCCGGTTTTACGGACGATGAATTTTATGATCTGGGAACCCCCAATGCGCCAGGGGCAGATCCTGACTTTTCGGAAGCCGCGTTGGAAAGTGCCCAGGAAAGATATCAGGAAGACCGGGATCTATGGCTTCTTGTCACCATTGGGATGTACGCCCTAAATATTATAGATGCCAACGTTGATTCACATTTAAAACAATTTAACGTGGATGATGACCTTAGTATGGATTTAAAACCATATTTGGATATGGACGCTATTACCGCCAAACCTGTTTATGGTATGGCATTAACCATTAAGTTTTAATTTATGAATATTGCCTTGTTCGGATATGGTAAAATGGGTAAAATGATTGAAAAGATCGCCCTGAAAAGAAACCATAATATTGTAGCCAAAATTGATTTGGATGCTACGGAAATAAATTTTGCCAAAATTGACGTTGCCATCGATTTTAGTATGCCCAACGCCGCTTATGGCAACATTAAAAACTGTCTGGAAAACAATGTTCCCATAATTTCCGGAACTACCGGTTGGCTTCAGGATTACCAAAAAGCCGTGGAACTATGTAAAAAAAATAATGGAGCATTCATTTATGCCTCCAACTTTAGCCTAGGAGTCAATCTATTTTTTGAGCTGAATTCCTATTTGGCCAAATTGATGGCGTCCCAAGATCAATATCAGGTTTCCATGGAGGAAATCCATCATACCCAAAAATTGGATGCCCCTAGCGGAACTGCGATTACTCTGGCCGAAGGCGTTATAGCCAATACCAATTACACCAAATGGAAATTGGACAGTGCCGGGGACAAGGAAATTCCCATAACCGCCAAGCGTATAGCCGATACTCCCGGAACCCATACCGTTTCGTATGAAAGCGAAGTGGATGGCATTGAAATTAAACATACCGCCCATAACCGGGAAGGATTTGCCCTAGGGGCAGTTATTGCAGCAGAGTGGATCGTTGGGAAAACTGGGGTTTTCACTATGAAAGACGTGTTAAACCTTCGTTAAATAACGTAACAAAGAATAAATTATAATGACTTAAGGATAGGCAAATACTTTACAACCGTTAATCCTTAAATAACAATTACCAATATGAACGGCACTCAGTGGATTATTTTTATTTTGATTATTCAGGTGATACATTTTTTAGGCACTTGGAAATTATATGTAAAGGCAGGAAGAAAAGCATGGGAAGCTGCAATCCCCGTTTATAACGCCATTGTGTTGATGCAGATTATCAATAGGCCAAAATGGTGGGTGATCTTGCTTTTTATCCCTATCATTAATTTATTGATGTTTCCTGTAGTCTGGGTGGAAACCCTTAGAAGTTTTGGAAAAAATAGTTTATTGGATACCTGGCTGGCCATATTAACCTTAGGCCTGTACATCTATTATGTGAATTATTTTGAGGAGGTTGTATATATTGAAAACAGGGACATTCATCCCAAGACTGCACTCGGTGAATGGGTCAGTTCCATTGTATTTGCCATTGTGGCCGCTACTTTGGTCCATACCTATTTGATCCAGCCCTTTGTTATACCTACCAGTTCCTTGGAAAAAACTCTATTGGTGGGCGACTTCCTTTTTGTGAGTAAATTTCATTATGGGGCAAGGATACCTATGACTACCGTAGCCGCACCAATGGTTCACGATACCCTGCCCGTACTTAAGACCAGATCCTACGTGGCCGATGTTGATCCTGAAACCTATAAAACTTCGATATGGAATAAATTACAGCTCCCATATTTAAGGCTTCCTGGATTTAAGAAAGTAAAGCGCAATGACATTGTTGTTTTTAGCTGGCCGGCAGATACGGTTTACCAGTTCTTTAAAAAACAGAAGGGAGTGCGCAAACCCATCGATAAAAAATCCAACTATGTAAAGCGTTGTGTTGGAGTACCTGGAGATTCCTTGACCATTAAAGATGGCTATGTTTATATCAACGGAGAAAAAACCGTTTTACCCTATAGGGCAAAACCTGAATTCCTGCATACGGTTACCGTAGACGGACAATTTTCGAATGCCGCTATTGAGCTTTTGGGCAGGGAGAACCTATCAGGAAATGTTATACGGGTACCCAACGCCTCCCTCCAACAGGAACGCGCCACCGAAGTAATAAATGCCATGAATCTGGAACTAATAAAATCCGATTCATCCTACACCTATTACGCCGGTAACGTAGGTAACCAAAAGGTAAAGGACTATTTAAAGTCCGAAGACATGAAGAATATGGCGCTCTTTAATTTAACCGAGGAAGAGGCCAGAAATTATACAGGTAAGGATGGGATTAGCTCAATCGACAAATTTTCATATAGAAATCCCGACACTTCCATTTTTCCTCAAAATGCAGCACATTCAGGCACTGTGGACAATATGGAAACAATATATATTCCTGAAGAGGGAAAAACGGTTCCCCTCAACATGGAAGTACTTCCCATTTATGAAAAGATAATCAAGGAATACGAAGGAAATGACATTAAAGTGAACGGAAACCAAATCCTCATTAATGGTGAAGTTGCCAATTCCTACACTTTTAAACAGAATTATTATTGGATGATGGGCGATAACAGACATAGATCCGAAGACAGCAGATTCTGGGGCTATGTCCCTGAAGACCACATTGTTGGTACCCCTATTTTTATATGGATGAGTATTGATGGCATCAACGACGGCATGAGTAACTGGAAAGTAAGGTGGGATAGGGTCTTTACCACTGTGAACGGAGAAGGCGAGCCTACCTCCTACTTTAAGTACTTCTTGATCCTATTGGCGGCCTGGTTTATATTTGATTTCTTTAGGAAAAAGAAAAAAGTGGATGGTTAAGGAATCAATTGAGCAATAATTAAATGTACCACTTGTTCAACACAAGCTTATCATATATCCCATTGATACATTAAACGTTTTTTTTACATTGATCAATCACAGGAACTATGACCCTTCTACTTCATCCAAGTTATTTTCCCAATATCGCCAATTTTGCCGCTATTGTTCAAAATGATATTTGCTGGGAAGTAATGGACAATTTTCAAAAGCAAACCTTTCGCAACAGGTGTTATATATGCACAGATTTAGGTATACACATGCTCACTATACCCATAAAACACCTGCGTAACAGTAAAGGGAAGCAAAAGTACCGTAATGTAAAAATAGACAACGATTATCCTTGGCAGAGACAACATTGGCGAACCTTGGAAACCGCTTATAGGACCTCTCCTTTCTTCGAGTTCTACGAAGACGATATTGCTCCATTGTACCACAATACCTTCCCCTCCTTAATGGATTTTAACTTAAAAACAATCGAGACCATATGCGAATGTTTGCAAATTAAAATGCCTTTGGACAGGACTGAAGTCTTTGAGGTTGGTGCTACGGACAAAATTGATGGCAGGGCTTTGATCAATTCCAAGACAAAGCTGCCATTTCAACAACCACCATATGTACAAGTATTTAGGGACAGAAATGACTTTATTCCTAATTTAAGTATTTTGGACCTTTTATTCAATGAAGGTACCAATACCTTAACCTATCTAAAAAATTTGAACCTAACCCTGACCCATGCTTAGGTTTTGTTTGCATTATGGCATTCATTTTATACTTCCAATCATTATTGGTCTGGTCTTCTTTAAGGAACACCGCCTAAAAATAACATTGATACTATTGGCCGGAATTATTTTGGATCTGGATCATCTATGGGCAGATCCAATTTTTGACCCGAGCCGTTGTAGCATCAACTTTCATCCCTTACATACGTATTGGGCCATTGCCAGTTATTTCCTATTACTATTTTTCGCAAAAACCAGGGTCCTCGGAATTGCCTTTTTAATACACATATTGGCAGATACTGTAGACTGCTATTTAATGTAATGTCCATAGCCCCCCCTATTTTCCCTATTCAGGAAACTTACCGTCACAATGCATATCCACCTGCTTTTTCCATTTACGGTTAATTAATCCTTCTACCATCCTTGATGCTCCCATTAATAGGACTCCCAAATTAAAAACCGGAAAAAGTCCGTTTAAGCACTTAAGAAAATTATTGCTATTTTGTAAATTCTTTTATCAAGGCTAAATCTAATTGACAACAATACAATGAAAGATCGTAAATCTATTATTTCCACCACCCCTGGAAGAAGGGATTTTATAAAGAAATCCGGCATGGCAATTATAGGGGGGTCGTTAACATATCCCACTATTTCCTTTGGAGCTACAAACACATACAAAGACTCCCCACTAAAGGTTGGTTTGGTGGGTTGTGGCGGACGGGGAACCGGAGCTGCTGCCCAGGCCTTGGAAGCCGACCCCAATGCAGTCCTCTATGCCATGGGCGATGTTTTTGAAGATCGCCTGGAAGAGGCACATTCTGCGCTAATACAGGTTGCTGGAAACAAAGTAAAAGTAGAGGATAAAAACAAATTTATAGGATTCGATGCCTATCTAAGGGTAATTGAGTCCGGTGTAGACGTTGTGCTATTAACAACGCCACCGGCATTTAGACCAGACCATCTTACGGCAGCAGTAAATGCCGGAAAGCATGTTTTCTGTGAAAAACCAGTGGCAGTGGATGCACCTGGTGTGCACAAAGTGCTGGCTGCAGCCAAAATAGCCAAAGAAAAGAACCTTTCCCTGGTATCCGGATTCTGTTTTAGGTATGACTACCCCAATAGGGCCATATATGGTCGCGTTTTGGACGGTGCCATAGGGGATATCAGGACCGTTACCACTTTCCGTCATGGCGGGGAAGCTTGGTACAAGGACCGGCAACCGGACTGGACCGATATGGCATACAATATGCGCAACTGGTATTATTATAATTGGTTGTCCGGCGATTTTGTAGTGGAACAGGCCGTTCATAGTTTGGATATGATGTCTTGGGTAATGGGAGACAAAATGCCCATAAGTGCTACCGGAACAGGCGGGAGACAAGTTAGGGTAGACAAAAAATACGGCAATATTTTTGATCATTTTGCCGTGGAGTTCGAATACGAAAATGGTGCAAAAGGGTATCATTTTACTAGACAACAAAGCGATACTTCGTACAAAAACAGTGTTGAAGTATTTGGTAGCGAAGGCAGTGCCATAGTACATATTGGTCGTAGATATGAAATAACGGGAAAGAACAAATGGACCTATGGGGGTGAAAGAAACAATATGTTCCAGACAGAACACGATGAACTTTTTGCATCCATCAGAAGCGGTAATCCGATCAACAATGGCGAATGGATGGCCACCAGCACCATGTTGGCTATTTGGGCCCGTATGGTTGGTTACACAGGCCAGACCATTAGTTGGGAACAAGCTTTTAATTCACAAGAAATCCTAGGTCCCAAAGTGGATGAATATAATTGGGACCTAAAATGGCCCACGCCCCCTGTGGCCGTTCCCGGTAAAACTAAATTTGTATAATTTCTCCAAACCAAATGCAAACGCACAACAGGTCACAATAGAATGATACATCAAGGCAATCCATACATTCAACACAAAAACAAACACTCAAATGAAGACTTTTACACACCTTTGCCTGTTATTTTCCCTGGGAACCAGTCTATATAGTTTAGCCCAGAGCCATCCGATAAGCTTTGGTTCCGAAACCACTTTGGAACAATTGGCCAACAATGAAAAGGCCAAGGAAAAACCCATCAATTGGATCAATGTAAATACAGCACCGGACACTTGGCGAAAAGAAAAGGACTTACTTATTTGTTCCGGTCTCCCCATAGGTGTTATGCGATCTGAAAAACAATATGAGAACTTTATCATGTTGGTAGAGTGGCGACATATGGAAGCCGGTGGAAATTCTGGAGTGTTTGTTTGGAGTGATGCCATACCAGGCGAAAAGGATCGCTTACCAGGAGGGGTGGAAGTGCAAATGCTGGAATTGGATTGGGTAAATCAAAATATACGTGACGGGGTAAAACCTCCCATAGCATATGTACACGGAGAACTTTTTGGTGTGGGCGGGGTAATTACCCTACCGGACAACCCAAGGGGCACTAGAAGTAAATCTATTGAAAACAGGGCACTTGGCAAAGGCCAGTGGAACAGTTACAAAGTTGTTTGTGTGGACGGAACCATAAAACTTTCCGTAAATGGAAAATTTGTAAATGGTATAAGCAAGTCGTCTATCAAAAAAGGCTACTTATGCCTGGAGTCTGAAGGTGCCGAAATACAGTTTAGAAATTTTAAAATAATAGAATTGCCTCCAGGGGTTACCACGGAGGAACAGACTGCCAAAAAAATATTTTAACGATTGGTTGGGGGATTGGGACAATTCCTAGCCATTATAGCAGACAGGAGAAAAGGTGGAAAAGTTAGGATATATATTATCCGAAAGACAAGTTATTCAGTGTCTATTTTAATAGCTGCCATTACCGGAAAATGATCCGATAGTTTTATATCGAAATTTTTATGGGCCGTAATCTCAAAAGCTTCATCGGCCAGGATAAAGTCTATTCTAAGCGGGTAATATCTAAAATTAAAGGTCCTGCCATATCCAGTTCCCTGTTCCATAAAGGAATCGTTCATATCCCCTGTGATCACCTTATAGACATTGGAAAACTGGGTATTGTTAAAATCGCCACATACAATTTTCCTGAAGGGCGTGGCCTCTATGTGTTTCTGAACCAAATGCGCCTGCTCTCCCTGTTTGGCAAAAGATTTACTTAACCTTTTCAACAACCTCCCCTTAGGCTCATTTGACAATCGACTAACACTGGGGATGATCTTATGTGACTCCAAATGAAGGTTGTACAACCTAAAGGTATCCTTAGTCACAACGATATCCGCAAATATGGCATTATTTCCACTATCAGGGAAGTCCAAAGATCCACTATTGATTATGGGATATTTCGAATAAATTGCTTGAGTGGACCTCTTTTCGCTAGATTTATATCTAGTAAAATAATTAAAGGGATACATCTTCTTAAGCTGACTATCCTTGATACGGCTAAATTCCTGAATACATAAAATATCTGGATTTTCAGAGGAAATAAACTCCATTATACGTCCTTCTGCCGACGGATCATTCAGTAAATCGTATCTATTGAAAGCCCTTACGTTATAACTCATAATACTGAGATCCATTTCCTTGACCTCCTCTTCGGCCAATTTAAACCTGAAAAAATTTCCCAATAAGAAATAGCCCATAATCAAAACAACCGTGGACAACCATAATTGGCGCTTTCTTTTAAACAGCCAATACGCCACAAAAAGCAAATTAAAAAGTACCAAGAGGGGCACTGTGAGGCTCAGAATTGAAAAATAAGCAAAATGTGTCACCGAGATTTGCGGTACAAAACAGGAAATAAACAACAGAAGTGCAAAAATTGCATTTATGAAGAACAGGAATTTATCAATAAAATTAAGGTTCTTCACAATTTATTCTTTTCCTGCCTTAAATAAAAAATCCTTTTCCGCCTTGGAAAGACTTTCGTAACCGGACTTGCTAATCTTATCCAAAATAGCATCTATTTTACGTTGCCTACTTTCTTTATCATAATTGTCCGGTTTGGCACCACCACGGTTATCTTTGCGATAAACCGTTTTTAAGGGAGCTTTTTTTTCACTGCTTTTAAATAGATTGGCAATGGCATCCAAAAACTTGGCAAATCCGCTACCTATATCGTTGCCTCCAATAAGCTGTCGTGCATAAAAATACCCCAAAGCGGCACCTCCCAAATGAGCCAATCGGCCACCTACATTGCCTCCCATTGAAATTTGAATAAGATCCAACAGTACTACAAAGACCCCAATATGCCATAGTTTAACATTGAAAAAAATAACGCGTACCTCCTGATTTGGCAAATAGGAGCATACAAATATCAGTACAGCTGTGACCCCGGCAGAAGCACCAATCAAGGAGGTATTTATACCCAATAGGGCGGGGAATATATTATAACTCAATAAGAATATCAATCCGCCAAGGATTACCCCTAAAAAATACACATTGAGAAACCTCCGATTGTCGAAAAGGTTCAAAAAAATCCTACCTGCAAAATAGAGCATTAACATGTTCCAAAAAATATGGCCCAATCCGGAATGAAAAAACGAATAGGTAACAATGGACCATGGCTGGGTAAGAAAATGAAAAAAATCCTTGGGAAGCTCAAACCAACCAATAATGCTGTCCCCGGAGAAACCGAACAATATCTTTAGCAATCCACTCAGGATAAATACCGCTACATTAATGACTATAAGTCTTTCTGCAATATTTAACCTGTTGTAATAATACCTAATGTTCTGATTGCCCATTATCTGTCCCAGCGATTGTTGTTAAACTGATTCTTTTTCCAATACCACATCATAATGAACCCGAACAACGCCCCGCCCACATGTGCAAAATGCGCTATTCCATTTCCAAAAATTGAATACCCCGTTACCCCAGAAAACAAGTCAAGCCCAATTAATACAGGGATAAAATACTTGGCCTTTACCGGCACTGGTATAAACATTAAAAAAAGTTCACTATTGGGGTAGGACATTCCAAAGGCCACCAAAACACCGTAGATGGCACCGGATGCTCCAACCGCGGGGGTATTAAAGGCACCTAAAAAATTATCTATGGTACTCTTGGAGGCCACGTCATACCAACTGGGACTGTATTGGCCACCAGTAATGATTTCCATTATCTGTTCCTTGGGAATACCGGCGCTTATCAACGCCTCCATCCCTTGATTAAAATAATAGTAATTAACTCCTGTATGTATCAAGGCTGCGCCAATTCCTGCCGAAAAATAAAAAAAGAAAAATTTATTCCTCCCCCACATACGCTCCAATGGAGAACCAAAGGCCCATAAGGCGTACATATTGAACAAAATATGCATAAACCCACCATGCATAAACATGTGCGATATTACCTGCCAAAACTCAAAATTCCCATTTTTAGGAAACCAAAGGGAAAACCATTGGTACATTTGATCCCCGTATAATTGAGTTGCCACAAAAAACAACACATTTATAATTATCAAATGCTTTACTGCGTCCGTAATCCTACCCATTTATATAAATTTTTTATCAATATCGTCCTCAGTGATGGTAACGTATATTGGCTTATTAAAAGGACTTACCCCAGATTCCTTACAGGCAAATAAATCGTTTACCAGGGCCAACTGGGAATCGCCGTCCAATATCTCTCCAGTTTTTACCGATAATGATTTGGCCAAGGTTTTTGCCAGTATATCGGTCTGTGAAAAGCCATCAACCACAAAATCTTGTTGATAGTCCGAAATCAACTGATCTAGAATTATCCCTACCTCACTCTCTGGGACGGACAAAGGAACCCCTATGACCGTAACCTCTTCCTCACCAATACTGTCAAAAACAAAACCAACCGTTGTTAAGCTATCTTGAATTTCCTCAATAATAGCGCAATCGGATTTGGAAAATGTCAAAGATAAGGGAAATAACAGTTGTTGACTAACCGCCTCTTTGATGGTTATGTTCTTTAAAAATTTTTCATAGAGCACCCTTTGATGGGCCCTACTTTGGTCTATGACCACCATCCCTGATTTTATGGTGGTTACAATGTATTTTCTTCTTAATTGAAAAGTGGTCGTACCTGTGTCAATGGTCTCCTTTTTATTATCAAAAATAGAACCTGTAATGGTGTCGGATTCGAAGCTTACACTACTAAACCCAGAATTCTTCCCTATATTGGATTCCATTCCAACATATAAACCATCCCAGCTTTTGGTATTCTGTTTTTGATAATTGGGTCTCTGTGCAGTTCCGTTTTCCGAACCCTCCTTAAAAGGATTAAAACTGGAATCCACATTGATTCTAGGTAATTCTGCCGATTTATCCTTGTAGTTATATGGCGTTTCCAGATTCTGGTCCTGTTCAAAATCCAAGGACGGGATTACGTTGAATTGTCCCAAACTATGTTTCACGGTGGACCTTAAAATAGCATAAAGTGTATGCTCGTCATCAAACTTAATTTCCGTTTTCGTAGGATGGATATTGATATCGATGGAGCCCGGATCTACGGTTAAATACAGGAAATAACCAGGATGGTTCTCCTTCTTTATGAGTCCATCAAAAGCTCCCAAAATAGCGTGATGCAGGTATGGGCTTTTTATAAACCTATTATTTACAAAGAAAAACTGCTCTCCCCTACTCTTTTTTGCAAATTCGGGCTTACTTATATATCCACTTATTTGAACCACTTGTGTGTCTTCATTTACAGGCACCAACTTTTCATTGGTCTTGGCCCCAAAAATGTTCACAATACGCTGTCTACTGTTGGATATGGGCAAATTGAACAATTCACTACCGTTGTTGTAAAAATGAAAATTGATAGTTGAATGGGCCAAGGCCACCCTGTGAAATTCATCCAAAATATGACGCAGTTCCACATTGTTGGATTTAAGGAAATTCCGTCTGGCCGGAATATTAAAAAACAAATTCTTCACCATCATGGATGTCCCCTTCGGTGCCACGGTTACCTCTTGGGAGATAATCTTGCTCCCCTCTATCTTTATGTGTGTTGCCACTTCATCCTCTGCTGTCCTTGTTTGCATTTCCACATGGGCAATAGCGGCAATGGAGGCCAAGGCTTCCCCTCTAAAACCCTTGGTGTTCAACTGAAAAAGATCTTCCGCTTTTTGAATCTTGGATGTAGCATGACGCTCAAAACTTAGTCGGGCATCGGTTACGCTCATTCCAACACCATCATCTATTACCTGAATAAGTGTTTTTCCCCCGTCCTTCACCACCAGTTTTATGGTAGAGGCTCCTGCATCTATTGCATTTTCCATAAGCTCCTTTACTACGGAGGCCGGACGTTGAACAACTTCCCCTGCAGCAATTTGATTGGCAACATGGTCTGGCAAAAGCTTAATAATATCTGCCATTATCGAGTTATAAAGATAGATAGATCGAAATCTATGATGTAAAGAAAAATAAGAATTAGGACAGCGATTATTATAAGGGTTCTAAATTTTTGATTTTGGCTTCCGGATCGTTTTAAATCGTCCATAGCCCTTCCAAACTTACCTTTAAGCCCGCTACGGCCATCCATAGTAGGTCTAAATTTGTCCAGTTTATGTTCTATTTTATACGGATTCCCTTCACCTTTGTCATCGTAGTAGCGAGGTGTATAATTGAACTTTTTGTTTTTGCGTAATTTTGAAAACTTTCCCATAATCCTTATTGTTTCAAAGTTACTCAAAAACAAAAAACATGCCTTAAATCCCTTGCCAAAAAATGTTAACAATTAAGGGAAAGACGCCTATTTTTCATCAAGACCAATAGACTCAACAAAGAAAATTATATGAAATTAGCCTAGGCTTGCCATTTTTATGGCCGCTATAGCAGCCTCGGCACCTTTATTGCCGTGTTTGCCACCGCTACGATCTATGGCCTGCTGCATATTGTTGTCCGTTAGGACGCAAAAAATAACCGGTACTTGGGTCCTTACGTTTAAATCCATAATCCCTTGTGCAGTAGCACTACAGACAAAATCGAAATGCTTGGTCTCCCCCTGAATTACACTTCCAATAGCAATTACGGCGTCCAATTCCATGGATTCCAACATTTTTTTGGCGCCAAAAGGAAGCTCAAAACTTCCTGGTACGTTCCAACGAGCAATGTTTTCCGATAAGGCACCGCAATCCAAAAGCGCCTCCATAGCCCCCTCATAAAGTCCTTCCGTAATTACGTCATTCCACTCTGAAACAACAATCCCAAACCGAAGATCCTTCGCGCTTGGGATTGTTGTTTTATCGTAAGCCGATAAATTTTTATTAGCCGTAGCCATCCTAATTAATTTTTGCCTTACCTATAAACGCATCTATAGTCCTAGCTTCATCAGAGCTGGGATAATCATCCTTAATTCTCTGGAAATATTTAAGCGCCTTTGTATTTTCCTTTAATTCCAAGGCTGTAACACCCGCTTTGTATAGGAATTTAGGCGTTGTAAAGTCATTGTCACTATGGGAAACAGCTTGTTCGTAGTACCCCAAAGCATCCTTGGGTTGATTTAACTGTAAGAAAGCATCTCCCAATCCACCTTTGGCCAAGGCTCCCAAAACTAAATCGTCAGAGGAGAATCCTTCCAAATACTTGATGGCCTCATCGTACTTCTGCATATTCAAAAATGCCATCCCAGCAGAATATTTGGCCAAATTGGCTGCAGGAGTGCCATTGTACTCTTCAATGATATCCAAAAACCCATATTTACCTTCTGCCCCGTTCAAGGCAAGGGTAAATAAAGAATCCTTTTCGGTTGTAGCCGATAATGCTTGGTCAAAATATTGTTGGGGGTATAGCATTTCATTCGCAGCACTTGCTTCCTTTGGCTTTTCCACAAACTGAAAATACGCCATATAACCTAAAACGGCAACGGCAATTACCCCAATTACACCAAGAATATAATTTTGATTTCTGGAAACCCATTCCTCAGATTTGGAAGCTCCTTCATCCAAAGAACTAAATACCTCAGCTGTTGTGCTTTCCTGCTCATCCAACAAAATTTCCTCTTCTTTGTTTTTTGGTTTAAAACCTCTTTTCTTGTATGTTGCCATTTTTGTATCTTATTAATCGCGCAAAAATAAAGTTTTTATCCAAAACCGAACGGGTATTTATTCGTTATTTTTGGATATTTTATAGTTTCAGGGAGGATTAAAAACAAATATTTTACAAGCCAGAATGTTTCTAAAGAAATTATCACTTATTAATTACAAGAACTTTGCTTCCGAAAATTTTGAATTCGATGCCAAAATAAATTGTTTTGTGGGCCATAATGGGGTAGGCAAAACCAATGTTTTGGACGCCATTTACCATCTTTCCTTTGGAAAAAGTTACTTTAACCCTGTTGCTACCCAAAATATAAAGCACGAAGAGGATTTTTTCGTAATAGATGGTGAGTTTCTAAAAAATGACCGGGAGGAAAGGATACTCTGTAGCCTAAAAAAGGGGATGAAAAAAATCATCAAACGCAATGGTAAGGCCTACGATAAATTCTCGGACCATATAGGCTTTCTACCTTTGGTCATTATTTCACCAGCAGACCGCGACCTGATCATTGAAGGCAGTGAAACCAGAAGAAAGTTTATGGATGGTGTAATTTCCCAATCCGATAAGGAATACCTGCAAAACCTTATCAAATACAACAAAACCCTTAGTCAAAGAAATTCCCTTCTAAAGTATTTTGCCGTTAACCAGACATTTGACAAAACTACCTTGACCATATATAATGAACAACTTCAGGACTACGGAAGTACCATATTCCAAAAAAGGGCCCAATTCCTGGAAGAATTCATTCCCATATTCAAGGAACAGTATCTTGCTATTTCGGGAGGTAAAGAGCCCGTAAATTTAACATATGACAGTAAATTATTGGACAATGATCTCTTAACTTTATTGGATCGGAATCTAGAAAAGGATAAAGCGCTCCAATATACAAGTGTAGGTACGCATAAGGATGACCTTAACTTTGAAATAGACGGTCACCCCATTAAAAAATTTGGTAGCCAGGGACAACAGAAATCGTTCCTGATAGCCTTAAAGTTGGCCCAATTTTACTTTATAAAAAAACAGGCCGGAACAACCCCCTTGTTACTTTTAGATGATATTTTTGACAAATTGGATGAAAATCGGGTGGCACATATCATCAATTTGGTGGATGAAGAAAATTTTGGACAAATATTTCTCAGTGACACCCATGCCGATAGAACGGAAGAAGTTGTTAAAAAAATACATCAATCCTATAAAATATTTAAGTTGTAATATGCGATATGCTTATATTATAGTTGCCTTAGCAGCCCTGGTTGGCTGTCAAAATAAAGTGGATAAATTGGATTTGCCCTATTTGAACGGCTACTGGGAAATTGAAAAAGTTACTTTTCCCGATGGCTCCAAGAAGGAATATCCCGTAAATACCAGTATAGATTATATAGAAGTGAAGGATCAAGCTGGGTTCAGGAAAAAGGTACAGCCAAATTTTAATGGCACCTATGTTACTTCGAATGATGCCGAAATGTTTACCATTTACGAAAACGAAGGAGTTTTCACCTTAAATTACAAAACAGAACTAAGCGAGTGGCATGAAAAAATTGTAAGTCTCTCGGAAAATGCCTTTACTGTTATAGGTGAGGAAAATATTAAATACCACTACAAGAAATTTGAACCCATTAATCTCGAATAATAATGGCCAAAAGAAAAAATGACAACCTTCGATTAGGGGAAGCCTTACAGGAATTTATTTCCGAAAACAGGCTGCAAAAAGGAATGGACCGGGTTAACGCAAGGGAAGCCTGGACAAATCTAATGGGCAACGGCGTCAACAACTATACCACCGCCATTGAATTACGGAACGACACCCTTTTTGTATCACTTTCATCATCCGTACTTAGAGAGGAACTAAGCTTGGGCAAGTCCAAAATTATCAAGCTATTGAACGAAGAATTGGGAAAGGAACTTATCACCAAAATTGTTCTTAGATAAACCTACAAAACAACCTAATTAAAAAAACCACGCCCAAGGCGTGGTTTTTAATTCTATAAACTATATAGTCCTAGAATATTTCCCTGCCAGCAAAATGAAAAGCACTTTCTATTGCTGCATTTTCATCACTATCGGAACCGTGAACCGCATTTTCTGCTATGGAGGTAGCAAACAATTTACGGATAGTTCCTTCTGCCGCATCGGCCGGGTTTGTTGCCCCGATCAAGGCGCGAAAATCTTCAACGGCATTATCTTTTTCCAGAATAGCCGATACAATAGGCCCTCTGGTCATAAACTCTACCAATTCCCCGAAAAAGGGACGTTCCTTATGTATTGCGTAAAACGCTTGTGCATCCCTTCTGCTCAATTGCGTATATTTCATTGCCACGATCTTGAATCCGGCCGAAGTTATTTTGTCCAAAATTCCACCGATATGTCCATTCTCTACGGCATCGGGCTTAATCATGGTAAAAGTTCTATTTGTGCTCATTACTCTAAAATTTTGCGCAAAAATACGTTTTATTCTAAAACCCACAATATTTGAGGAACATCTTATGGCCTACAACACACTTTATAGGGGAAGCACCACATTTCACCGTACATTTTAATCATCAGATTACAACCAAGCATCCTTATTCCTACTAAGTTCCTATATTTGTAACAATTTTAGCATTGGCGACTAACTTTGGGATCCAATCCAAAAACAATTGTAAGGGATGAAAAAGGCTTTCTTTAAACTTTTGGCAAAAATGAACAAGTTGGTTCTACCATCCTACTCAAAAAAACAGCTGGACCTTTCCAAGGCCACAAAAATTCAAATGGCAATTATAGGTTGGCGCTACTTAGTAACCACCAATGCCCTGGATTAATACTGTATAAGGGACTCAACAGGATAACCGGATAACCTGTCCCTCCCCTTTAAAAATTTTAGTTCCAGTAAAAAGTTGCACTGCACTACTTCCCCTCCCAACTTTTCTACCAGTTTACAAACAGCTTTCGCTGTACCTCCAGTAGCCAAGACATCATCGTGAACAAGAACTTTCTCACCCTTTACTATACTATCTACGTGAATTTCCAATACATCCGTTCCATATTCCAATGCATAGGGCTCACTAATTATTTGATGCGGTAGTTTCCCACGTTTTCTCACTGGAACAAAACCTGCTTTGAGACGGGTCGCCAACAAGGGTGCAAAGAAAAATCCACGACTCTCCATGCCCACTACTTTATCCACCTTTTTATTTTTGATCAATTCAAACAGGGCATCGGCTGCGCTCGCCAAGGCCTTAGCGTCCTGCAATAAGGGCGTAATATCCTTAAAGGAGATTCCTTTTTCCGGGAAATCCGGGATATCCCGAACATATTTCTTTAAATCCATTTATTTTGGTTGCTGTAATTTTGTGGTAAATTTAAAAAGAAATATATTTGCAGCCCGTTAAACGGGAAAAATGAACTTTTATAATGGCCTCGTGGCGCAACTGAATAGCGCATCTGATTACGGCTCAGAAGGTTACAGGTTTGAATCCTGTCGAGGTCACTACAAGCAAGAAACCACGTCTCTCAAGGCGTGGTTCTTTTTTTACGGAAAAAGCCAAACACAGTTTGAGGTTTTGAAGTAAACATAGAACCAGCAGCGTTAGCTGCGGGGTTTCTTATTTGCAAAACGGGGCACAAAGGAAAACCGCAGGTACTCCTGTCGAGGTCACAACAAGCAAGAAACCACGTCTCTTAAGGCGTGGTTCTTTTACACAAAAACTGGTCCACTCAAAATTTTTTCAGAAGTGCCAATTATTAAACTATATTACCCCAAATACCGTATAATATTGTATTTTTAAATAATTTTTGCACAAAATAAGTATTGAAAGTACTACCCTTTAAAATACCCAAGCCTAAAAACGAAGCGCTCATCTACCAGGAAGATCGGGAAAGGGTTTTTTATGGCCAACTTCACCAACATCAGGAAATACAAATAAGCCTCATCGTTAAAGGGTCAGGATCTTTTATTGTTGCAGACACCATAAACGAATACAAGGAAAACGACATATTGGTAATTGGAGGATATATTCCCCATGTCTTTAAAAGTGATTCCCACAAAAGTGACGAATCTATCATGTGCTCCCTATTTTTTAAAAAGGACGCCTTTGGAAAGCATTTTTTTGAGTTAACGGATATGGCTGAAACCAAAGCATTCTTTAAAGAATCGGAATATGGATTAAAGGTGCTTAGCAAGAAACATAAAATCACAAATCAATTTAATAAACTAAGGCATCAAAATAAGATAGAAAGGGTAGCTACACTTTTTAAGATAATAAGTTTGATCAGTACAGCAGAAACTACACCCTTATCTTCCTTTGTCTACAAAAAAAAATATTCGGACAACGAGGGAAAACGCATGAACAATGTATTTGAATATGCCATGGAAAAATTTTACGAGCCCATTACTTTGGAAGAAATTGCGGACAGGGCCCATATGAACAAGAATTCCTTTTGTAGGTATTTTAAAAAACGGACCAACAAAACATTCTTTCAATTTTTGATTGAAATACGAATTGAAAATGCCTGTAAACTCATCAATAGCAATCCTGACCTTTCAATATCCCTGATATCGGAACAATGCGGATTTAGAACCATAGCCAACTTCAACAGGAAATTTAAAGAAATTAAAGGTGTTACTCCGACAGATTATCGTAGACAGCGATAAAATTAATTGACCATTAAATTATGGTCAACATCAATAAAAAGACCATTTATTGCCACCCAATTGAATATCAACGAAAACAGAATTTTCTATTTATCTTCCCCCACAAAGTCCTTTTTTAATCGGATGGGACTATCCGGCACTCTATTGACAAGCTGCTTTTTGCCGTCCTTTTTAATAAGGTCGAAGGCATCATACAAGTTGCCTATGGGCGTGTATGCCTCATATTTAATGGTATCTTTGGTAACGGTAATTATTTGAAACAATTGGGTGTATTCCCCTCTTCGCACCATCCAATCCTGGTCCGCGGATTCATACATTTTAGGGCCACTTATAGAAACTGCATAAACAGTACCGGCATCGTCCAGAAGTGTCAAGCCCTTACCTTCGTTGTCAGGATAGCCTCTTGCGTATGTATGATCATGCCCTTGAAGCACTAAATCTACCCCATATTTATCTATCAAAGGTTTTATACCTTCCCTCAGCTCCCAATTGTCTCGCCCTTCTTTGGTAGAATAAACAGGATAATGCGTAAAAATGGTTATCCATTTTTTAGTATTTGATTGCAATACGGAATCTAGCCATTTTATCTGTGCCGAACGGGCTTCCAAACTTTCATCATAACCTTCGCTATCGATAGAAATCAATTTCATGTCTTGATAATCAATTGTAAAACAGGTTTCTTTTAATTCCTCAATTGGTCCATTTTCTGGCAAAGTGAATTGTGGTTTCCATAAAGGGGTCAATACTCCATCCCTGTACTCATGATTACCAGGCGTCATAACACTTGGCACCGTAGCATGAATAAAGCTACCTGCATAAAACCATTCGCCCCATTCCAGATTGGCATCCCTGTCATTTATTAGATCTCCAGCGTGCAACATAAAATTCACTGCTGGAAATTTTCGGTAAGAATTACGTATTACCCTGGACCAAAGCGATTTCACATTGTTTTGTGCATCCCCAAAATATATAAAGCTAAAAGGGTCTCCGGAAGTAGCACTGGCCGTCGTATATTGAAACCATTCACTCCAACCATCATTGCCTTCCTTTCCATTGCCCACCCTATAGACATAGGTGGTTTTTGGCTGCAGATCGTTTACTAGCACAGAATGGTATACCGCCTTTACAAGAGGCTCCTTTCTATTCTGATTTTGAAAAATTTCACTTTTCGCCTCCACCCTTCTTACATCCTTCAGCAAAAACTCCGGTCCATCGGTAGCCAAGGCAATTTCTACGAATCCGGTTTCCACTTGTTGATCCGTTCTCCAATTCACAGCCATACTATGTGCCGGATCTGCCGTTAAATTGGCAATTACCCTGTCCGGTACTTGGGAAGGAAACATTAATTTATGGGCCATAATGGAATCTTGTTCCGGATAGTGGCTATGGGAATGATCAGATACGTGGGTGTGGGTATGGGGCACATTTTCCTGTTGCGACTTACAACCTATAAGAATTACAAATAAAACAAACCCCAGTTTTTGTACAAAGCGTAGTTTTCCCATGTTTTCTATTTCAATTTATTTGGGTTAAAAAAAAATGAAATCCGAATATAATATGATTTGATTGGATTACCTACGGTTTTTAGAAGCATATCTTCAACCTTATGATATCTTGATAATTTCCTTAAATATCTTAACCCAAAACGATGCCTCTTTAATTTTTCCTATTCAGAACACGGATCAATCCCAAAAGTCGTGTGTGAATTACAAAAAAATATAATTTACCATTTCAAGTTTGTGTCCTGTTCATTTTTTGCATCGCCCAAAAAACGAACCAAAAAACGCTAGGCTGATTTTAAATTTCTTTAAATCTACGCACTTTCCACGGCCCCGGCGTCCAGGCCGCTTTCACTTGGGTGAAATGCTCTATGGACGCCTTCCACCTTCCAATGTGAAAACCACTTGATTTAAGACGAAATTGAAAATAGGCCGGTCCTTACGTTGCGTCAACCTTCATGTGGGGATAAGTCATTTCCGTTATTAAAAACCTTTGGGCATTGCCCTCAAGGTCTATGGTTTGGTCGTTCTTCTTCCGTCGTGGAGATGGCATGGCCGTTAAGAATTATTGAAGCCTTGGAAATAATTTAGGCTATGGCATCGGTCCTTATAATCCAGAGATTTTAGGGACCACCTAGCGAAGAAGGGTCTTTTCTCCTGCCTGCCGGAAGGCAGGTTTGTTTAGCTCATGGCTGGTTATTTTCCTAATTATGTATTCGTGAACCTCCTGCGTCGGTTTCATTGGACAAGCAAAGAAATCGAAGATTCACGAAAACCATTATAAAACAATAAAAACCACTTGAGTAAAATGAAAGAATAATTTAATCATTGGTTTTACTAAATTACTCCTATTAATTAAAACTATTGAGCAATAAAACACGACTGATCAAATTAATCGTATTTTTTTGATAAACACAACAATTGGTCATGATCCAAAATCAAGGCATTCAGGGCGCAATTCGGATCAATCTCAAAAGTTGGGTCTAAAGAGAAAAATAATTTTCTTTGTGCTTTAAATTACATTGATGAATAAAGGCACTGAGTTATCCTTGTTAAGTTTAATATTACCAGAAGGAATATTAGATTATTTTGATATTGTTGGATTCGATAAGAAGCCTATAAAGCATGTTTTATACGAGAACCGTCTAACGATATATTTGGAGGAGAAAAAACAAATACCATCCAAGTACAAGGATTGCAAGTATAAAGCCAGTGGCTTCATGGAGCCCCGAATAATCGAGGATTATCCCGTTCGGGACAATCTACTGTCCTTAAATCTTAAACGAAGGCGTTGGGACGTTCTACTTGATAAAAAGTGGATTAAAGTAAGTCGTGAATGGGATGAATTTATTGCACAGGGAACTCGAATATCAAAAGAGTTTGCTGCTTTTTTAAAAGAAATCGACTGATAATACTGCTCTGAACAGCCAACAACTTGGGCACCAGTATGGTATGTCCGGGAAAAGGATTCAAAGACATTATAAGGATCACTTAAGTGATTTTAAGCAATGGGAGCATAAGAGAATACGAGGGTAACGAATTTTAGTGAATTCACTAGGAATATTACAGAAACTTAGGAAAAGGGCCTGTATG
>NZ_JASWIM010000005.1:0-762 GCF_030291335.1 Arenibacter flavimaris | reverse complement strand
TCATGCCAAACAGTGGCTTGTTTTCCCTGAAAACTTAGGTGCTTATTTATCCATTGATGAGACAGCGCTGTCCAAGGGAGAGCTCTATACCATCATTACCAATAAGAAGGCCAAAGGAAAGAAAGGGGCTTTAGTTGGGATATTCCACGGAACTAAAGTGGAGCCTATTATCGAACAACTCTTGAAGATCCCAGCAAAGAAGCGTGCCAAAGTGAAAGAGATCACCTTGGACATGGCAAACCCTATGAAAACGATCTCCACTAAATGTTTCCCGAAAGCCATCCAAGTAACAGACAGGTTCCATGTACAGAAGCTGGCAATAGAGGCGCTCCAAGATCTTCGTATCAAATACCGATGGGAAGCTTTGGATCAAGAAAATGAACAGATAAAGCTATCTAGAGTAGCCGACAAAGAATTTAAACCTGTAACTTTTTCTAATGGTGATAGCTCAAAACAACTCCTGGCCAGGAGTAGATATCTACTGTATAAATCCCCAGATAAATGGACTCCAAATCAGAAAGAGAGGGGACAGATATTGTTTAATGAATACCCAGAACTAAAGAAAGCTTATGGACTTGTTCAAGGCTTGAGGAATATTTTTAACCAAGCCATAGATATTAAAGTAGCTTACACCAAACTAGGGATCAAGAACAAAACTTGGGTCTGAAGTGAATAATTTATTTCTTTGCACTTTAAATTTAAGGGATGGACAAAGGAACCGATTTATCGTTATTGAGCTTATTTTTACCAGAGGGATTACTC
>NZ_JASWIM010000049.1:0-27369 GCF_030291335.1 Arenibacter flavimaris | reverse complement strand
CAAGAGCATACCTCCTGTCCAAAAATCATGATCGGGCATAAAAAAATGCCCCTAAATAAAATCTAAGGGCAGTTAATATTCTATGTGTTCTACAAAATTAAGCTAACTCCTGAAAGTGCCTAAAAAGGCCCGTAAAATAGTTACGGGCCTTTCCTTATTAAATTTATTAAATGTTGTTATTGCAAGAGTTCTGAAATTTTCGATTCCAATTCAGGACCTCTTAGGTTTTTTGCTACTATAACCCCATTTTCATCAAGTATAAAGGTAGCAGGAATAGCTTCTACATTGTAAAGCTTGGCCACGGCATCATTAAAGTAGTCCAAACTGGAAATATGGTTCCAGCTAAGTTTGTCGTCCGCAATGGCTTTTTTCCAATCCTCTTCCTTTCGATCCAAGGAAACACCAATAATATTAAGTCCTTTGGAGTGGTACTTGTTGTAAACGTTTACCACATTTGGGTTTTCAACCCTACAAGGCTTGCACCAGGCGGCCCAAAAATCGATGATGGTCACTTTTCCCATTGCCTCTTTTAGGGACAATTCCTTACCGTCCGGAGTAGGGCCGGAAAAGTCGGGCGCAGTAGCGCCAATTGCCGTACTCTTGCCTTTTTCTTCCCTAGCTTTGGCCGCTTCCAAACTTTTTAGGATGTTTTTGGCTGGCTGGGTTTCCTTTATTTCAGGGGTCAAGGCATCATACATTTTTTGTGCTTCTTCGCTCTCCACTATTCTTGTATTGAGTCCTTTTTCTATCAATAAAGCAGAGATAAGACCATTTGGATTGTTTTTAATGAAGTCCAACTCAAAATTCTTATATTCTTCCTGAAGTTCGGCAAACTCATCACGTAAGGAATTCACTGTGGCCTCGTCGGCGGTTTGCATATCTTTTTGAATAGACATTGCCTGGTCGGACAAAGCCCTGGATTCACTTAGATAATCAAAGAAAATATCATTTTGTACAGTGCCTTTCACCTTGGCAAAATTTAAACTATCCTTTTGGGCACTCAGTTCTATTTCACCTTTTTCGGCAACGACCGGTGTATATCCCTGTATTTTATCAATAAAAACATAAATTAAATCGGGCGAATCTGCAGGACCACTAACGGTAAACTTTCCGTTTTCCACAGTAGTGGTGTCAATATCATAGGGCTGATTGTTTTCTCCTATCTTTCTAATGAATATTTGGGTACCGTTTTCCACATCCCCGGTCAAAGTTCCGTTCAATACAAAACCTTCGGGTTTACTGTTGCACGCTACAACTCCTACAATTACGGTAAGGGACAATAATATTTTTTTCATTGTTGTTTTCTTTTAATTGGCGCAAATGTACTTAATAAATGAGTAATAAAAAAAGCCATAAATGCTACAAGAACATTCATGGCCCAATAAAATGGTAATTAGTTATTTATATCAGAACTGATAGCGAATTCCCAAGGCGATATCAAAATCAAAATTATCTGAGAAATCTTTGTAGCCCACAATGCCGATTTCGGGTCTAAAATCCAACGAAATCAGTAAAGGAATGTCAAAGTTGTATTCAATACCAATATCCCCGGCAGCCAGCACAAACAGCCCGCCATCGGGTGTGTAGTATCCGCCATTGCCATTCGGTCTGGAAGCGAAATCCACACTGCCAAGACCGCCACCGGCGCCGTAATACCAATTGAAATTTCCATCCAAGGGCCTTACCCATTGGTACAGGGCCGTTAATTTAAAGGCATCAAAATAACGACTATCCCGCCATCCCAGGTTGGCTTCCAATCTGTTGTCGCGATCCAAGGATTTTTGATAGGAGATTTCTGCCCCAAAACCATCACTGTCCCCCAAGCGCAGACCAATGGTGTGATCGGATATTTCTTGGGCACTTACAGAGAACCAGGAACATAACATAAAAAGCGTAAATAATTTTAAAATTTTCATAAGTGTTCTAAAGTTAATTAATGTAAAAATTAAAAATTCATTATTAATCTGAAACAATAAAACTTAATTTAGTGGCCAAAATTGTTTTGAGTTGGATAAAAATATGCTAAATAAATTAAAGGGTGAATTAGAGGGCGATTTGTTTGTAGACAAATTAATGACCACCCTATATGCCACCGATGCTTCCGTATATAGAAAAATGCCAATGGCAGTGGCCTACCCAAAGACCGAAGCGGATATTAAGAAATTAATTCTATTTGCAGGGGAACACAAAATTGGCTTAATACCCAGGACTGCAGGGACCTCCCTTGCCGGACAATGTGTAGGGGACGGTATAGTGGTGGATGTCTCCAAAAATTTCACCAAGATTCTTTCCGTAGATGTAGATAAAAAACAGGTAACCGTTCAGCCCGGGGTGATCCGGGACGAGTTAAACCTTTATTTGGAGCCTTACGGCTTATTTTTTGGACCAAACACTTCCACTTCCAACCGCTGTATGATCGGGGGAATGGTGGGCAACAATTCCTCGGGAACCACCTCTATCCAATATGGGGTAACCCGTGATCAGGTGGTATCCTTACAGACTTACTTATCCGATGGCAGTAAGGTGGAATTCAAGGATCTTTCCTTGAACGAATTTCTGGGTAAAATGTCCTTGGAAAATTTTGAAGGGGAAATTTATACCAATATACATAAGGAATTAAGCAACAAGGAAATACAGGCCGAAATTGTAAGGGAATTTCCAAAACCCCAGATCCATAGGCGCAATACCGGATATGCTGTGGACGAGTTGTTAAAGAACAATATTTTTGGCGATAGTGGCGAAGGCATCAACTTATGTAAATTATTGAGCGGGAGTGAGGGCACCTTGGCCTTTACTACGGAAATAGTACTACAATTGACCGAGTTGCCGCCAAAACTGTCGGCCATGGTAGTTACCCATTATAAAACCTTGGAGGACTGCTTGTTGGACGTAGCCCCGCTAATGGCCCATAATCTGCATACCTGTGAAATGATGGACAAGGTAATTTTGGATTGTACCAAAAATAACCGGACCCAATTGGAGAACAGATTTTTTGTGGAAGGGGATCCCGCGGCATTATTGATGTTGGAGGTCAAGTCCAATACCGAAGAGGACTTGGACCAACAACTTCAGCAATTATTGGAGACCGTTAAAAAATCAGGTTTAAGCTATGCCAGTCCTATATTGAAGATGGCCGATGTGAACAAGGCCATCGAACTTAGAAAGGCCGGATTGGGGCTACTTGGAAATATAGTGGGAGACCGTAAAGCGGTTGCTTGTATAGAAGATACGGCAGTGGCTTTGGAAGACTTAAAGGATTTTATAGGCGAATTCTCCCAAATAATGAAGGATTATAAACAAGATGCAGTCTACTATGCCCATGCAGGGGCAGGGGAGTTGCATTTAAGACCCATCCTAAATTTAAAAAAATCTACCGATGTGGCCTTGTTCAGGGCCATTACCACAGATGTGGCCAAGCTTACCAAAAAGTACCATGGATCCTTTAGCGGGGAACACGGCGATGGAATTGTAAGGGCAGAATTTATTCCTTTGATGATAGGGGAGAAGAACTATGAGCTGCTAAAGCGTGTAAAGAGCTATTTTGATCCAAACAATATTTTTAATCCGGGGAAAATTGTGGATGCCTACCCCATGGACGAATCCCTGCGATATGAAATTGATCGTCAGGAACCGGAAATAGAAACCTTGATGGACTTCTCCGATAGTGAGGGCATTCTAAAAGCGGCCGAAAAATGTAATGGCAGCGGTGACTGTAGAAAAACCCATAAGGTATCGGGAGCCATGTGTCCCAGTTACCATGCCACAAAAAACGAAAAGGATACCACACGGGGCCGTGCCAATACCCTAAGGGAATTTTTGACTTCCTCTGAAAAGGCCAATAAGTTTAACAATAAGGAACTAAAGGAAGTATTTGATCTTTGTTTGAGCTGTAAGGCCTGCTCCAGTGAATGTCCAAGCAATGTGGATGTGGCTACCCTAAAAGCAGAATTTCTGTATCAATACCAAGAGGAGAACGGCTACCCTCTTAGAGCAAAGCTTTTTGCCTATAATACCCAGCTCAATAGATTGGGTAGCAGTATGGCAGGTATAACCAATGCCATGTACGATTCCAAAATAATTGGGGGCTTGCTAAAAAAGACCGTTGGAGTGGCAGCGCAACGAAGTTTGCCAAAAGTTTATAAGTTCAATTTTGATAAGGAGCTTCAAAGGGCTAAGGCCCAAGTGAATACTACCAAGCCTACAGTGGTGCTGTACATAGATGAATTTACCAACTATTTGGATGTTGAACTGGGTAGGGATGCCATTGAAGTGCTGACGCGACTGGGGTATGGGGTAGAACTTTTTTATGCGGAGAGTGGAAGGACCTATATTTCCAAAGGGTTTTTAAAACAGGCCAAAAAATTGGCCATTAAGAATGTGGATAAGCTTTCGCAGCTAACGGATGGCGGATTCCCCATCCTAGGATTGGAACCTTCCGCCATACTTACGTTTAGGGATGAATACAAACGCTTTGGTCTTGATAAGAAGAAGATGGATGCCGTAGCTGCCAATTCTTTTTTAATAGAAGAATTCCTGGCCAGGGAAATTCAGTCCGGCGTTTTAACCTCCAATCTGTTTACACAGGAAACCAAGACTGTAAAGATCCATACACATTGCCATCAGAAGTCAATTTCCAATCAAAAGGTAACGTTCGACATATTGAATCTTCCAAAAAATTATACAGTTTCCATTATTAGTTCCGGATGTTGCGGTATGGCAGGGTCCTTTGGGTATGAAAAGGAGCATTACGAGGTGAGTATGCAGGTGGGGGAGCTAAAGCTGTTTCCGGCCGTTAGGAAGTCCGCAGAAGATGTGATCATTGCTGCCAATGGTACCAGTTGTAGGCACCAGATTTATGATGGGACCCAAAGAAAGGCCTTGCATCCGATTTCTATTCTAAAGGAAGCGCTTATAGTTTAAATGTATTTTGTGGGGTGAACTATGGGGACCCTTAAATCTTCGCCTTTTTTGGTTTTTTTTGTACAGGTTCTTCGCGGGTGTTGGTGGCGGTCATTAATTCATATATGTCCATGCTTTTGAGTTCCTCATCTGCAAAGAAGGGGGAGAGTTTATCCGCACTATACCTGTATATTTTCCAGCGTTTAAAGGTGTATTCCAGGGCTGTGAGATTCTCTACCCAATCCCCGGAATTTAAATAGGTACATTGGCCCCGTTCACCTTGGTAAATCTCTTTTTTGGGTTGATGGATATGGCCGCAGACAACATAATCATAATTTTTACCGATAGCCAGTTCCTTGGCAGTATGTTCAAATTTTTGAATAAATCCGACCGCGTCATGTACGCTATTCCTGATTCTTTTTGACAGGGAATATTTTTCGCGTCCCAATCGGCCCAAGATCCAATTGAGGATTCGGTTAAGGAGTATTAATAGACTGTAGCCATGCCTTCCTAGTTGGGCCATCCATTTTGCATTCCGAATGGATATATCAAAAACATCACCGTGAAAGAACCATGCTCTTTTACCGTTCAAATCCAAGGTCAATTGGTCTGCAAAGTGGATATTCCCCAAAGAGGTGCCACAGAACCTTCTAAGCCTATCGTCGTGGTTCCCTACAAGGTAATATACCTCGGTACCATTGGTGGCCATTCCCATAATTTTCCGAAGTACCTTGAGGTGTGTGGCAGGGAAATATTTCTTACTGAATTGCCAAATATCAATGATATCCCCGTTCAATACGAGTGTTTTAGGGTTAATACTGTTCAAATAGGCCAGTAGCTCATCCGCATGGCAACCGAAAGTCCCTAAATGCACGTCTGAAATAACTGCCAAATCTATTTGTCGCTTTTTCACGGAGGTGGAATTTTCTCAAATTAAACTCTTGGATTTAAATTGAATGTGAAGGTAAAATCAAATTAGAATAAGGAAATAGTTAAGTTTGTATTAAGTTGGTGCAATTCTGTTTTAATTTGCAATAAGCCGGGTTTCTATTTTTGTATCTCTGTTTTAAGATTTACCTTTGTGCCTTGGGGTGGAAATGCCCTAATAAACCATTTCATTACTACAACTTTTATTTAGGAATATGGCAGGAAATACTTTTGGAACCCTTTTTAAATTATCTACGTTCGGAGAATCGCATGGTGTGGCCATCGGCGGCGTATTGGATGGTTGCCCGGCAGGAATTGAATTGAACCTGGAAGCTATTCAGAAAGATCTCGACAGGCGTAAACCTGGACAGTCGGCCATCGTAACCCAACGTAAGGAGCCAGATACCGTTGAGTTTTACTCTGGGATTTTTGAAGGGAAGACCACTGGGACACCTATTGGGTTTGCCATACACAATACCAATCAGAAATCGCATGATTATTCACATATAAAGGACTCTTACAGGCCTTCGCATGCCGATTATGTATATGACCAAAAATACGGTTTTAGGGATTATCGGGGAGGAGGACGAAGTTCTGCCAGGGAAACCGCTAGTAGGGTTGTTGCAGGCGCCATTGCCAAACAATTTCTAGGGGAGATGAAAATAAACGCCTATGTTTCCCAAGTAGGGGGGCTATCCCTTGATAAAAGTTACCAGGAACTCGATTTTTCGTTGATAGAATCCAATCCTGTACGATGTCCGGATACCGACACTGCGGCCAAAATGGAGGAATACATTAAAAAAATCAAAAAGGAAGGCGATACTATTGGAGGGGTAATTACCTGTGTAATCCAAAATGTTCCAGTAGGCTTGGGAGAGCCCGTTTTTGATAAGTTACATGCAGAATTGGGGAAAGCCATGCTTTCCATTAACGCCGTAAAAGGTTTTGAGTACGGAAGTGGATTTGAAGGGGTAAAGATGAAGGGGAGTGCACATAACGATCAATTTAATACCGATGGTACCACCAAGACCAATCATAGTGGGGGTATACAAGGAGGAATAAGCAACGGAATGGATATATACTTCAATATAGCCTTTAAGCCGGTAGCTACTGTTATACAGCCCTATGACACTATAGATAGGGAAGGGAACAAGGTAACCACCCAAGGCAAGGGTAGGCACGATCCTTGTGTAGTGCCCAGGGCCGTGCCAATAGTGGAAGCTATGGCCGCATTGGTTATGGCCGATTATACTTTGATGAATAGGACCATAAAATTATAGCCTTATATTTTTTGGTGCTTTGTACCACAAAATACTATCTTTCCAATCTAAATCATTGTCGTTATGAGGAAATTGGAATTGCACTGGCAAATTATTTTGGGTATGGTGGGCGGAGTTCTTTTTGCTTTGGCCATGGTTCAGTTCGATTGGGGCCCTAAAATTGTCTCCGATTGGATAAAACCTTTTGGGAATATTTTTATTAACTCCCTAAAGCTCATTGCGGTTCCATTGATATTGGCCTCCTTAATCAAAGGAGTTTCCGATCTGAAGGATATTTCCAAACTTTCCAAAATGGGGGGAAGGACGATCGGAATTTACATTGTAACTACAGTTATCGCCGTTTCCATCGGACTTACCATTGTAAATATAATTAAACCAGGATCCTCCATTTCTGAGGAGACGAGGAACGAATTGGTGGAAAATTACAAAGGAGATGCCGATTCCAGAATATCCCAAGCCAATGAACAAAAGGAGTCCGGGCCACTACAGGCCTTGGAAGATTTGGTGCCCAGTAATATATTTAGCGCAGCCAGCGATAATGGAAACATGTTGCAGGTCATCTTTTTTGCTATCTTTTTTGGAATTGGCTTAATCTTGATACCAGCAGAGCAAGCAGAACCGGTAAAGAAATTCTTTGACGGCTTCAACGAAGTAATTCTTAAGCTGATAGATTTAATTATGCTGGCCGCTCCATACGGAGTTTTTGCCTTGTTGGCCGCTTTGGTAGTGGAATCTCCCAGTTTGGATCTATTTAAGGCACTTGGATGGTACTCGGTAAGTGTATTGTTGGGCTTGGTTTTAATGATAGGGGTCTACATTTTGTTTGTATGGATATTTACCAAACGCAAACCATCATTTTTTATAAATGGAATTTCCCCGGCACAATTGCTGGCGTTTTCCACGAGTTCAAGTGCGGCTACATTACCTGTGACCATGGAGCGGGTAGAGGAGCATTTAGGCGTGGAAGAAGAGGTTGCCAGTTTTGTATTGCCCATCGGGGCCACCATAAATATGGACGGTACCAGTCTTTATCAAGCAGTTGCAGCGGTATTCATTGCACAGGCCTTTGGAATGGATCTTAGTTTTGGAGCCCAATTGGGAATTATAGTTACAGCTACCTTGGCTTCCATAGGTAGCGCCGCTGTACCAGGGGCAGGGATGGTAATGCTGGTCATTGTTTTGGCCCAGGCCGGAATTCCAGAGGCCGGGTTGGCATTGATCTTTGCTGTGGATAGACCTTTGGATATGTGCAGAACAGTGGTCAATGTAACAGGGGATGCTGCGGTATCCATGATGGTGGCAAAATCTGTGGACAAATTGGGGGAACCCAAGGTAAAGGAATGGAGTGACCATTATAAGTCGACCAAATAAATCAAAACCTTTTAATTTTGGCACTGCCACTTATTTGTGGGCCAATTAACTTTTGTAAATTGAATTTTTACGGGCTTACTGCATGAAATTATAATTGTAGATATGGGTAAAGAAATTAGCCGGGAAATTATACAGCAGTTCCCCAATGTATTTGCAATAGACGGCAACTTGGACAGGCTGGTAAAAAAAATTGAATTACTTACCTATTTAAATCCCTTAAATATTGAAAAGGAAAAACATCGTTTTTTTGCCTCCAAGTATGTAGACGAACCTGTATTTAAGTATAAAAAACTACAATTTGATCCCTATAAATTAAACCGTTTGTTCTTTTCCCAGCGTTTGGAGCGCATAAAGGATGAACCTATAAGGAAATTTTATCAGGAAGTGGTGTATTACTATGCCAACATGATACAGTGTATAGAGACCATCGGCCAGGGTAAAAAGTTTTATTACAATTCCCTTAGGGTATATGGCACTCCAACAGAGAAGGATGTACAAAACGCTAGGTTTATCCTGCATGTGACCGATGAGCCCATAACCGGGGATATGGAGAAAATATATACTCCTGAGGACGCAAAGCTTTATTTTGAAGAGTTTGCCCAGCAATATCAATTCCCTTTAAAAATTTCATTTTCCAATAGTATTGCTGCAGATGCCATGGTAAGCAATAATACCCAATCCCTCCTGATCAAGAAAAACACCACTTTTAGTAAAAATCAACTACTAACCCTGGCCAATCACGAGATTGGACTACACTTGGTAACTACCTATAACGGCATGTTACAGCCGTTAAAAGTCTTTTCCAACGGTTTTCCGAAAAACGTGGAAACCCAAGAGGGATTGGCGGTTTTTAGCGAATATATGAGCGGAGCCTTAACCTTAAAAAGATTAAAGGAGCTGGCGTACAGGGTCTTGGCATCTGACAGTTTGATAAAGGGATATAGTTTTTCGGATACCTTCGATATGCTGCACGGGCAGTACAAACTGGACCGGAACAAAGCCTTTACCATAAGTATGCGGGTTCATAGGGGTGGCGGATTTACAAAGGATCGCCTGTATTTAAGTGGATTGAAAAAGATTTATAAACGATATAAAAATGGTTTATCCATGGATACTTTATTGACAGGTAAGGTTACCATGGAGGCTGAGGCTACTATAAATCGTTTTAAGGACCTGGGCTTGGCAAACGATATAACACATACCAATGTGGCCTTTGGGAAGAATTGCAACAAGAACAGTACCTTGGATTTTATCTTGGACAACTTGAAATAATTGATAGGGTAGGACCGTTTCTTTTTGTTCGGGGTTGGATGGAATAAGTTAGATTGTTTATTAAGGATAAATTATTTTAAATACCCCTTGGAATAATAACTTAGATTTTGATATCTTTGTACCACCATTAAAAAACATAGCAATCATGTTCGATTTTGACCAATATTTAGGGTTTTTAGCATTTTTGACCATCTTGACCATTGGGTTTTGGTTGATGATTTTTTTATTGACTTTTGTTATTCCCTACTGGATAGGAGGTTCTATCCTGGAAATATTGAAGGAAAAGCGCGAGGCTAAAAAAGCGAAACGCAACCAATAAAGGTTCGTTATTACAATATATTTAAACATAAAAAGGGAGCCCATCGGCTCCCTTTTTATGTTTAACATGTGGATAAAAGGTTTATCCCTCGAAATCCATATCTTCCCCACCGCCATTTCTACCTTGCCTATTTCCATTTCTTTGGTTTTGGGGTTGGTTGAACCTGTATTGAAACGACAAGGTAATTTGTCTTTGCCTAAATTGAAATTCGCTATAGGTAGCAACATTTTCCGTTCTGGTATCGGTTATACGTTTCCTGGAATTGAATATATCGCTTACGTTTAAAGTCAAAGAGCCTTTGTCCTTTAAAATATCCTTGCTAAGGGCAAAATCCGAATTAAGCATACCTTTGCTGGTATTCTGTGCATCTTCGGAAGGTCCCATATAAAAGAAATTGGTCTGGAAATCAATTTTTCCCGGCAAAGGTAATTTAGCGCTAAAGCGGGTAAACCAAGAAAAATTGTTGGCGTCAAAATTTTGAACAATTTCCTCATTTTGGCTGTTGGTATAGGTATAGTCTCCCTGTAAATCCCTTTGGAAAGCATTAAGGTTCCATGTTAATCTCCAGTTTCTAATGGGTGTATAGGTAGTGGTGAACTCCATACCGATACGGTCTTCAGTAGCCAAATTAATAGGGCTTCTCACCTGTACCGGAACTACGATAGGATTTTGTGGGTCATCCGGATTTTCTATGGTTACAAAATCGCCCGTCTCCCTGGAAACAAATTGAAACACTCCGGTAGATCTGTTAAAGTATCCAGAGGTGGTAAAAGTAAACTTGTCCCATCGCTTTAAATAACCCAAATCATATGCGTCGGTAAAAGTAGGGTCCAAATCCGCATTACCTTGAAAAAGATTAGTGTTACTTGATCTGGAAGGGAAAGGATTGATAAACCTGGAACGAGGTCTTCTAAGTCTTTTGCTATAGCTTAAGGTAAGCTGTTCCTTCTCGGAGAACTCATAGCCCAAAAATAAGGAAGGGAACCAATTTACATAGTCCTTATTGGTAAGTTCGTTGGTGTTCAACAGTTCTATCCCAATATCGGAGGCCTCCACTCTCAATCCGCCCAGAATACTGAATTTGTCAAATTTGGATCCCAACTGCGTATAGGCAGCATTTATATATTCCTTATAATTTAATTCATTGCTGTAGTTGGGGTCGCTATTAAAACCACCATTCTGTTGCTGAATGCCAAAGTCAAAATCGGTATTGTTGTTATTGAAAGTACCCCTATAGCCAAGTTCAAATTGAGACTGGTTATCCTTTCCAAAAGGAAGTACGTAATCCATTTGTACCAATTGGGATATCTGTGTTTGGTCATCTATGGTCCTTTCGGTGTCCAAGGCAATATTATCCCCTAGGATAACTTCCTCTATGATCGAATTCTCGTTGTCGATTCCCTTGGAGTATTGATAGTCGAAGGTAAGGGTATGTCCTTCCCTTTCAAATTTCTTTTGATAATTCAAGGAGTATTGAACCTCCTCCTCAAATTCGTCCTCATTGGTAAAACGGTTTCGTTGGATGGTAGGGGTTCTATTGGCATCAAAATTTGAAAAATCCACATTAACGGTGTTGTCCCCATTGGATTTGCTAAAAACAAAGGAATTGGTGATACTGCTGCTCTCATCCAAAAACAGTTCAAAGCCAACATTGGTATTAAAGCTTTTGTCCTTTCTCTGGTAATCCCTTATTTCATTCTGATAGCTTAACGTATTGCCATTACTGTCAAAGTTTTCTTGGTCGAACAAGGCATTCCCAGGGCCACTGCGATAACGATAGGTGGTGTTGGTAAAGATATTGAAGTTATCCCGTCTTAAATTTAGACTCAAGGAACCTCCGTAAGTCTCTGGATGTCCGGTGTAGAGATTTACCGATCCGTTAACCCCGGCGGTCTTGCTCTGTTTTAATATAATGTTCAAAATACCTGCAGTTCCTTCGGCATCATAGCGTGCGGAAGGATTGGTAATTACTTCAACCTTTTCAATGGCATCCGAGGGCAACTGCTGCAATGCCTCGGGACTCAGACCGGACAAGGCGGATGGTTTGCCGTTGATAAGGATTCTAACGCTTTCGTTTCCCCTTAGACTAATATTGCCCTCCACATCCACAGAGACCGAAGGTACGTTGCTAAGTACATCTGTTACAGAGCCACCTTTGACGGTTAGATCCGACCCTACATTATAAACCTTTTTATCCAGGCGTAATTCTACAGTGGTACGTTCGCCAACTACTTCTACCTCGGCCAACTGGGCAACGTCCAAAGAAAGGCGGATTACACCTAGATCAGTGGAAGACCTTAGGCTTTGATTGTTTAATTTATAGGATTTGTAGGAGATGTATTCTACACTAATATTATAGTTTCCAGGTGAAGTCTCAACTTCAAATCGTCCGTTGACATCTGTAATTCCACCAGTAACCTTTTCGGGATTTCTAACACTTTGTAGTACCAATGTGGCATATTCCAAGGGTTGATCTGTTTCTTGGTCTAAAACGGTCCCAGTTATTTTTATTGGTTCTTGCGGGCCTTGGCCTCCTTGTGCATAAGTTGTTAAAGTGAGGAGAAATAATGTAACTGGGATTAGTCTTTTCATTTGCTATGTTTTGGATTTATTTTTTTTCTTTTTCTTCTTTTTTTCCTTGACCTTTTTAAAACCGTTTTTCTGTAGTTCTACAAAGGCCTCGTATTTATCGGCAGGTAATCCGGCCATAAGCTCTTCGTCCTGCTTTTGCGTAATTTTCTCATAACTCTCCCTCATTTTATCGGGCGGTAAATCCAGTATCTGCAATTCAATTCTTTCCTGGAGATACTTTTTTAAGGTGGTACTCAGAACTGCTTCTTCGAACGGGTTTAAACCTAATTTTTCTGTTATTCCCGGCATTTCCTGATCTACAATTTGCTCCGCTGTTAGTTTTTCAGGCTCCTTGGGAGTTTCCTGTACCTGTGGAATGCTATTTCTCTGTCTGCCATACCCTCCATATCCTCCGTATCCATATCCGTACCCATTGCCGTACCCATATTGGGCACTTAAAAAAGGAAAGGATAATACGATAAATAAAACACTAAAAAATAATCTTTTGTCAGTTTTCATAATGTCGCTGGTTAATGGGATTCCAAAATTAATAGATGGTTTAACCCTTAAGGGTTAAATCTTTGTTAAAATGAATATTTCAAGAATTGTGCCGCAATTGGACCATTGGGGGTCTAATTTATTATTAGGTGAAAAATGTACTATTAAACATTTCTTTTGCCAAGCACTCAAAGATGGCACTAGCCTAAAAGTGTCTTTATTTTTTCGGGCGGACGTCCAACCACCCCTTTGTTGTCCATGATGACGATGGGGCGTTCTATGAGCTTGGGGAACGCTATCATGGCTGAAATTATTTCATCGTCCGTCATGGTTTTGCCTTTGAATTTTTCCTTCCAAATAGCTTCGTTGGTTCGCACCAATTGCAATGGTGACATGCCCAAAATCTTTAAAATGGTTTCCAATTCTTTCTTGGAAGGCACCTTTTCAAGATATTTAATTATCTCGAAGTCGTTTCCTGAGTTTTCTAAAATGGCCAAACCTTCCCTGGACTTTCCACATCTGGGGTTGTGATATATTTTAATCATAATTTATTTGGTTTTAAGGTTGATGGCTAAACTTTCCGGGTTACAACTGGTCACGTTTGGAATCTTTGGACCGGGTTCCGGAAACTTTCAAGCCTTTATCTGTAACAAGTTATAAGGTTGTAATGGGGAGTAATAAATCAACTCTCTTCCTTTTGCCCCATCATCATAAGATAGGCCTTTAAGAATTGATCAATATTACCATCCATAACCGCCTCTACATTGCCTGTTTCTTCACCTGTACGCACGTCTTTCACCAATTTGTACGGGTGCATTACGTAATTCCTGATCTGTGAGCCCCATTCAATTTTCATTTTGGAAGACTCAATTTCCTGTCTGGCTTCCATTTTCTTGCGCAATTCTATTTCGTACAATTGGGATTTAAGCATTTTTAGTGCAGTGGCCCTATTGTCGTGCTGCGACCTTGAATCTGAACAGGAAATCTGAATTCCCGAGGGTTTATGTGTCAGCTGCACCTTGGTTTCCACTTTGTTCACATTCTGCCCTCCAGCACCGCTGGATCTCGCTGTGGTGATCTCCACATCTGCCGGATTTATATCAATTTCGATACTGTCGTCCACCAGTGGGTAAACGTAAACGGAAGCGAAGGAGGTATGACGCTTGGCATTACTGTCGAAAGGGGAAATACGTACCAGCCTGTGTACGCCATTCTCTCCCTTAAGCCACCCAAAGCTATAATCGCCCTCAATTTCCAAGGTTACGGTTTTAATTCCTGCAACATCACCTTCCTGATAATTGAGTTCCTTTACCTTATACCCGTTTTTTTCACTCCACATCATATACATCCGCATCAACATGGAGGCCCAGTCACAACTTTCCGTGCCTCCGGCACCTGCCGTTATTTGGAGTATGGCCGTTAGTTCATCTCCCTCGGAAGAGAGCATATTTTTAAATTCCAATTTCTCCAAGGCTTCAACGGTCTTGTCGTAATGACATTCAACATCGGCCTCGGACATTTCACCTTCTTTCTGAAATTCCAAAAAAATCTCCAGATCGGCAACTAAAGTTTGAGCGCTGTTGAAATCATCGACCCATTGTTTCTTGGACTGAATCAATTTCATCTGCTCCTGTGCCTCTTGGGGGTGGTTCCAAAAATCGGGAGCCAGGGTCTTTTCTTCCTCGTTCTCTATTTCTACAAGCTTGGCATCAATGTCAAAGATACCTCCTTAACGCACCAAGGCGATCAATGAGACTCTTATAATGGTCCGTGGTTATCATATTCTATTATTATTTTCAGCCAAAAATAGGATTCTTTTTTCTGATTATGTACCAAATATGAAATGATATTTATTGTTCGGCCTGTACTTCCACGGAATGGGAGGTTTTATTAGCGCCTTGTGAATATACTACGCCTTTTAAAGGGGCGCAATCATTATAGTCTTTACCGTGGGCTACTTTAATATGGTTGTCATTGACCAATAAATTGTTGGTAGGGTCAAAGCCTATCCAGCCAACTTGGGGGATATATGCTTCAGCCCAAGCATGCATTTGCGAGTCGCCAAAGTAACCATTACCCTGGTGCAGGTAACCCGAGACATAGCGGGTGGGAATATTATTTGCTTTTGCCAAAGCACAGAATAAATGTGTGAAATCCTGGCATACCCCCTCAGGATTATTTATGATTTCTTCCAATAAGGTATTCACATGGGTAACGCCAGTATTGAAATGAATAAAAAGATAGATCCATTTATTTAGTTTTTGAAGATTCTCGAATATACTTATGGAGGTATCAAAAACAAACAAGTTTTCTGAACCGGCTGGCAAGGCAGTATATTTGGTCTCACGCAGATAAGGCTCATGATCTACCTTGAAATTCAAACTTTTAACAAGTTCATAGTTGCTTGGGATATCAAAGATTGGAATTTGTCCAAAAGGGTTGAAGCTTATTTTTTTTAGTTTAAAAGTGGCACTGAAGTTAATTTTCTGGAATCGTTCCGAAGTATTTATCCTAATGGTCTGAAATCCAAAACCATTTTGGGAAAAACCACCTTTGGCTTCCAATGAATTTTTTATTTCCACGCTGATCAATTCTTGCGTGTCGTTATTCTCAGGAATGATCAAAAATTGCCAATATGCATTTTCTACAGGATTTTCGTAGTTATTTTCGGCAGAATAAGTAACTGAATATTCAAATGACATTATAAGTAGTTGTTAACGCAAAGGTAATCCAATGGATTATAAATCAATAGTTAAAAAATTCATTTTCCATTTTAAGACTAATCTGCACCAGACTATTGAGTATTTTTTCAATAAAGCCCTGAATGTCTTCCTCAATTTCTTCGGCAAATTTAAATTCATATTCTCCCTTAACTTTACTTATTAAAAAAGCGGTGGAATTTTTATCCGGAGTTTTGGATTCATCCAAAACTTTAATATGCTTATATACTTGGTTTATACTATTGATGACAGATCTTGGACAATCCGGATTTAAAATTAAGAATTCCAAAGTGGAAATACTGGTAGGTGTCTTTTTATAATATCTGCGCATCATATCATAAGATTCCACACATTTAAGAAGTGTGGTCCATTCAAAGCTATTGCTAATTTTATCGCCATAACTCCCTTTGGCCTTTACGGCATCATTGTATTTGGCATTAATGATTCTGATTACCTGCGTGGCCCTCTCCAGATTTATACCGAGCATAATAATTGCATACACCTCGTCATGCAAAAGCGTACCTCTTATTTTTCCTCTTAAAATGGCGGTCATTTCAGTGATGTTTACGGTAAAATCGTATAGTCCCTTTTTTGTGAAATCGTCTATCGAATACCTGATTACAAAATGATAAAATTTATTGATGGATTCGTACAGTTCCGTAGAAATAAGGTCTCTGGCACTATTGGCATTCTCTCGGGCATATTTTACATTGTTGATAATGGAATAAGGTAAATTGGCATTTAGTCCTATGTTGAATAAAATATCTTCTTCTTTAAGAATTATGGAATCGTCATCCAATGGCTCCCCTACCAAGAACATCATGGATTGAAGAACAAATTGTCTGGATTGTGACAGCTCGTTCGGTGCGTCCAATGATGAGAAATAATTTACATTTAAGTATCTGGCAACATGTTCGGAACGTTCAATATAACGCCCCATCCAAAAAAGGTTATTGGCAACTCTAGCTAACATAAGATTTTTTTATTTTTTTAATACCCAGGTATCTTTGGAACCACCTCCTTGGGAGGAATTAACAATTAAGTTTCCTTTTTTTAGTGCTACTCGAGACAATCCACCTTTGAGTACAAACTCCTTTTTATTGCCCAATAGGGTAAATGTCCTAAGATCTACATGACGTTGTTCAAAAGATTCACTGTCATCTATATAGGTTGGATGTACCGATAAGGACATAATGGGCTGGGCAATGTATTTTCTAGGATTTTGTTTTATTTCTTCTTGAACTACCTTAATTTCAGCCTTAGAAAGTCTGTTGCCAATTGATATACCATAACCGCCTGCTTCATCCACAGGCTTCACCACTAGTTCATGTATGTGTTCCAATACATATTTAAGTTCATTCGGCCTACTACAATGGTAGGTGTGTACATTGTTGAGAATGGGAGTCTCATCCAAATAATATTTAATGATTTTCGGCATGTAGGTGTAGATGGCTTTATCATCTGCTACTCCTGTGCCCGGAGCATTTGCCAAACAAACATTGCCTTTTATATAGGCAGCGAAAAGACCTGGTACCCCCAATGACGAATCGGCCCTAAATTCCAGGGGATCTATATATTGGTCATCCACTCTTCGGTAAATCACATCAACCTTAATGGGTCCACGAATGGTTTTCATGTAGACAAAATCGTTCTCAACAAATAGATCTCTACCTTCCACCAATTCCACACCCATAGCTTTTGCCAGATATGAATGTTCGTAAAAGGCAGAATTGTACATACCTGGTGTAATAACCACACAATTTGGGACATCGACCCCTTTTGGTTTTACACTTTCCAATATATCCAATAGGTTTTCGGCGTAGTTGGTCACAGAATGCGTTTTATAATGATTGAAAACCCCGAAGAGCGCTCTTTTTAAGGCAGTACGATTACAAATAACATAACTTACCCCGGAAGGACATCTAATGTTGTCCTCAAGGACATAATAGTTGCCATCCGAGTGTTTAATAATGTCAGTGCCAGATATGTGGTTGTAAATGCCCCCAGGAGGGTCAACTCCAATCATTTGATGTAAATAGTTAGCAGAGGAACTGATCAAGTCCAGTGGAACTATGCCATCTTTGATGATTTTTTTATCGTGATAAATATCCCATAAAAATAGGTTTAATGCTCTACTGCGCTGTACAGCGCCCCTTTCAATGATTTCCCATTCATCCTCATCTATGATTCTTGGAAATAGATCGAATGGAAATATTTTCTCCTGCGTTTCTTTATTGTCGTATACCTGGAAAGTGATTCCTTGGTTAAAAAATGAGGACTTGGCCTTATTGTTCAATTGCACATAGTCTTGAATGGAATGATTCCCGTACAGATCTAACAATTTTTGATAAACATTTTTAGCCGCTCCATCATTGTTGAAAACTTCATCAAAAAGTGCAGGATTGTTGATATAAGAAGAAAATATCGGTTTTTTTACCTCTGGCTTCATAGGTATGTTTTTCTTCAAGTTACTTTATTTTAGTTAGATACAAGCGATTTAATTTTTTTAAGCAAGAGAATTATCCATACTTAAAAAATGGAATGGTATTATTGTTAATTCACATTAAATGAAAGGAAAAAAATAGCTACTTGAAAAATGTTTAATACGTTTACATAAATTTAAGAACCCACATTCAATAAGTTTGTTCATCCTGATTCATTTGTTATATATAATTTTCAATCTTTATGTTGATAAATCTTATTAGTGATACCGTCACAAAACCTACGCCTGGTATGTTGCAGGCCATGATGACCGCTGAGGTAGGGGACGATGTTTTTAAAAATGACCCTACTGTCAACAAGTTGGAAGAAATGATGGCGGGCTTGTTCGGAATGGAAGCGGCCCTGTTTTTTCCTAGCGGGACCATGGCCAATCAAACAGCGATTAAAATACATACCCAACCTGGGGAACAATTGATCTGCGATAAGTACGCCCATGTTTATAATTACGAAGGGGGAGGGGCGAGTTTTAACAGTGGTGTTTCCTGTAGATTGGTAGACGGCCATAGGGGAATGATGACGGCAGGGCAAGTAAAGGAAGTAATAAACCCACCCGACTTTTATCATAGTCCATTAACCTCCTTGGTTTGTATAGAAAATACTACCAATAAAGGCGGAGGGGCCTGTTGGGATTTAGAGGAATTGAGGTCCATTGGAAAGGTGTGCGACGAGCATCACCTAAAATATCATTTGGATGGAGCCCGACTTTGGAACGCCCTGATTGCCAAAAATGAATCGACTTTGGATTATGGGGCACTGTTCCATACCATCAGTGTATGTTTGAGCAAGGGGTTGGGGTGCCCCGTAGGTTCCGTGCTGTTGGGAGATAAAGAGCTTATAGGAAAAGCACTCAGGGTGAGGAAGGTACTTGGCGGTGGAATGCGGCAGGCAGGCTACCTTGCGGCGGCCGGAATCTACGCCCTGGAGAACAACAGGGAAAGATTGGCGGAAGACCATAGGAAGGCGAAGGAAATAAATTTATTGCTAAATGGATTGCCCTACATTAAAAAGGTAGAGCCCACGGAAACCAATATTGTGATTTTTGAAATTGATGAAAAGCAAATGACCACTGCTGACTTTATGGATAAATTGAACAAGAGGGGTATTCAAATCATTGGGATGGGTCAAAATAAACTACGGATAGTTACCCACATGGATTATACGGATGAAATGCATGGGGCTTTTATGGATATTCTTCCAAATCTATAGGTCAATGGGATCAGGTAAAAGCGATATGCTTGTTTTAAGGTTTTTTATGCCATTTTCCATTCCGGCCTCTGAACTATAAAGCATGGAGCTGCCAATAATTTTGCCTTCACTGTTTTTCAATGTAAAAAGAAATTTGCCGTTATAGTCGGTCTTGCGTTCAAACACAGAAGATTGCCTAATGAGGACCTTGAGATTGGCAATGGTCTTGTTGATTTCCTCCCTGTTGTTGAAGGGAATACTGGTCAGAAGTGCCTGTCCACTTTCCGATTGCAGACTAAAGGTATATTTGGTATCCGATTCCTTTATTATTTTAAGCATAGCCCCCCGCAACTTTTTTTAAAGTTACACAAAAAAATGTGATTTTTTAATTTTAACCACCTTATCCAGCAATATTTCCGCTGCCCCGTACATGGCCCTTGTGAGGTAGGAGGAGGGTAATTTTGCCTCTCCTTGATGAGTTGGTATTAAGCTATTGTAAGCTAACCTTAGGCATAAAGCTATAGATAGTTTGGGTTAGGGTTGGCAATTGTAACAAAACGTTGGGTGATTGGATTTCTTTCCATATAAAAGGGCGCCCAAATTACCTGAAAAATTGACTTTTGGACGCCCCTGGGTTTAATTGTATAAAATTATTTTGCTTCTTCCGGTAGGCCATAGGTGTCAACCACATAATCCAAATCCTTATCGCCTCTACCACTTAAATTGACCAATATGGAGGATCGTGGATCTTGTTGTGCCAATTTTATGGCATATGCCACTGCATGGGCACTTTCCAATGCAGGAATGATACCTTCCAAACGACTCAATTCATAAAAGGCATCCACGGTTTCCTGGTCCGAAACAACGTCATAGGTAACTTTTTTAAGATCCTTCAGCATGCTGTGTTCAGGGCCAACCCCAGGATAATCCAAACCACTGGCCACCGAATGTACTGCGCCCGGTTCCCCTTTATCGTCCTTCAGCATATAACACTTAAATCCGTGGATAATTCCGGGACTGCCCAAGGTCATCGTAGCGGCATGTTCTCCGTATTCCATGGAGCGGCCACCAGGTTCCACCCCGTATAAGGTGCATTCCGATTCTTCCAAAAATGAGGAAAATATACCCATGGCATTACTGCCGCCACCTACACAGGCTACTACCTTATCCGGTAATTCTCCCGTCATTTCAAAAAATTGCTCCTTGGCTTCTATACCGACCACCCGCTGAAAATCCCGCACCATCATGGGAAAGGGATGTGGGCCAACGACAGAGCCAATACAGTATATGGTGCTTATAGGATCTTTTAAATAGGCTTCAAAGGCAGAATCCACAGCTTCTTTTAATGTCTTTAAACCATGGGAGACCGGCACTACTTTTGCGCCAAGGATTTTCATGCGTACCACGTTGGGGTGTTCCTTGGCAATATCTACCTCTCCCATATGTATCTCACATTCCAACCCAAAATAGGCGGCTGCCGTTGCCAAAGCAACCCCATGTTGTCCGGCCCCGGTTTCTGCAATTAGTTTCTTTTTGCCCAAATGTTTTGCCAAAAGCGCCTCTCCCATACAATGGTTAAGTTTATGGGCCCCTGTATGGTTCAGGTCTTCACGTTTCAGATATATTCTTCCTCCATATTTTTCGGAGAGCCTGTTGCAATAATAAACGGGGGTTGGCCTGCCTTGATAATGTTTCCGAATACTTCGGAGTTCCGAAATAAAATTGTGGGATTTACTAATGGAATAATAAGCATCCGTAATTTTTTTCATTTCCGCTTCAAGAACGGGAGGTATAAAGGCACCACCGTATTCTTTAAAAAAACCATTTTCGTCTGGATAGGTCTTAAAATAATTGTCCAACATAATTAAAGTGAAGTTTGTAATGGATAAATAAGTTAGAAGGCAAAAAACAAATGCCTTTACAATTATAATGAATTCTTAAATAAATATCCCCTTTTCCCAAGGGGAATATAGCACAGTTGCTAGGTTTTTAGCCTGTGGTATGCCGTAAGTAAATAAGGTGGTATTTATACAAAAGGATGCAATTCGTATTGCAATACGCCCTGAATTATTTCTGAATAAAAGAATTGGTTGGGGGTTAAATCACATTTTGCTGTTCCTCTTGAGAAAATCCAAATACTTTTCCACATCCGCTTTGGAGCCGTAACCGGAAAGGGTGGCCACTTCTTTTTCTTCGGTGTTGATCAGGCTAATTAGGGGAAATACCCCCTTTTTGTTCCATTGGGACAATAAAGCCTTGTTCCTTTGCATGTTCTCTGCACTAAGCAGTTCTTTCTTTCTGGGGAGATCCACATAAAGTAGCACATAGTCCTTGGCTACTTCCTTAAATTGACTTGTACTAAACAGGTCTTTTTTTAGAGCCTTACATGGGGAACACCAATCGCTACCTGTAAAATACATGAGGATGTGGGTATTGTTTTTTTTTGCAGCCTTTTGGGCATCAGCGTAATCCGTAAGCCAATTGTTTTCTTTGTTATCGGCACTATTGATCTGTGCGTTTACGAGGAATGGAAATAGTAGCAACAAGAAAAAATGCTTCATAATTACAGCTTATGATTAACTGGATAAACTTACTGAAATTTATTTTAAAAAAGAATCCATTCCAGGAATGTTGGGCATTCCTTCCTTGGCCACTGAAGCCAATTCGTTTTCATTTATGGTTGTAGCCTTCTCTATAGCCTTGTTGAGGGTGAGGATCAAATAATCTTCCAGTTGTTCCCTGTCCTGCAAAAGACGATCATCTATAGTAATGGATTTAATGGTTCTATTGGCCGTTATACTCACCTTGAGCAATTGATCAGGGGATTGCTCCTCCAGTATTACGTTATTCATTCTTTCCTTGGTAGCTTTAACTTTTTCCTGGGTTTCTTTCAGTTTTCCCAACATGCCCATCATATCTCCAAACATAATAATAGATTTAAATAGTTCCTTGGCCAAAATTACTAAATTGATCGGGAAATATTGGAATAAAGGTGACAGTTATTGGCATTGGCGGTTAAAAGGTCGGTCAATATAATTATGCATAAAGCATACATTTAATCAGGTGGGTTGCATTTAAATACTATTTTTGCGGTTTCTATAAAATATACCACACTCATGCAGCGGGAATTAAAAGCACCAAGTGCAAAAAAGATTGGGAAACAATTAATAAAGCACAATGATATAAGGACCGATGATTATTATTGGTTGAACGATAGGGAAAATCCGGAAGTCATAGCGTTTCTGGAACAGGAAAACGCATACTACGAGGCTATGACGGCCCATACCAAAGATCTTAGGGAAAGTTTGTTCCTTGAGATGAAATCTAGGATAAAGGAAGATGATTCTTCGGTACCCTACAAGTTTAACGACTATTGGTATGCTACTAGATATGAGGTGGGAAAGGAGTATCCTATTTTCACCAGGCGGTTTCAAAAAGAGGATGCCGAGGAGGAAATTATGTTCAACTGCAACCTTATGGCGGAGGGGTTGGATTATTTTAACTTGGGAGGCTTGTCCATAAGCCCCAATAACGAATTGGCAGCCTTTGGGGTGGATACTGTTTCCCGTAGGCAATACACCCTTCAGATAAAAAATTTGCATACCCAAGAGATATATGCTGATAAAATAGAGAACACAACCGGTAGTGCGGTATGGGCCAATGACAATAAGACCTTGTTCTATACCAAAAAAGACCCAGTTACCCTGAGGTCCAACAATATTTACAGGCATATCTTGGGGACGGCACCCGAGGAAGATGAATTGGTTTTTCACGAGGAGGACGAAACCTTTACCACCTTTGTTTACAAAACAAAATCCAAGGAATTTATAGTTATAGGTTCTTCCAGTACCTTGACCACTGAGTTTCAAATTCTAAGGGCCGACAACCCCAATGGTAAGTTTCAAGTGTTTTCTAAAAGAGTTAGGGGAATGGAATATTCCCTAACCCATTACAAAGACAATTTCTACATACTTACCAATATGGACGGAGCAACCAATTTTAAATTGATGACCACCCCTGAGGACCAAACCGAATCCGAACACTGGGTAGACTTTATACCGCACAGGGAGGAAGTATTGCTGGAGGATATTGAAATGTTTAATGAGTACTACGTTCTGTCCGAGCGCGAGAATGGCTTAAACAAGCTGAAGATTGTCCGATGGGATACGGCGGAAAGCTATTACCTGCCTTTTGACAATGAAACGTATACCGCCTATGTGGGGACCAATCCGGATTTTGATACGGAAATCCTCAGATATGGATATAACTCCATGACCACACCTAGTTCCGTCATCGATTTTAATATGAGGACCATGGAAAAGGAAATAAAAAAGGAACAAGAGGTATTGGGCGGGGAATTTGATAAGGAAAACTATATTTCGGAACGAATTTGGGCCCCTGCCAGGGATGGTAAAAAAATTCCTATCTCATTGGTCTATCATAAAAATACCAAATTGGACGGTTCCAGTCCACTTTTGCAATATGCTTATGGTTCTTATGGGCATACTATCGACCCCTATTTTTCCACAGTTAGGTTAAGTCTGTTAGACAGGGGTTTCGTCTACGCCATAGCCCATGTAAGGGGCGGTGAGTATTTGGGCCGTAAGTGGTATGAGGAAGGACGATTGCTGAACAAGATCAATACGTTTACCGATTTTATTGATTGTTCCCAATTTTTAATCCAAAGAAAATACACAAGTGCAGACCACCTATACGCTTCCGGCGGGTCTGCGGGTGGACTTTTAATGGGGGCAATTGTAAATATGTGCCCGGAAATTTACCACGGGGTAATTGCAGCTGTTCCATTTGTAGATGTGCTTACCACTATGTTGGATGATACCATTCCCTTAACCACAGGGGAATATGATGAATGGGGCAATCCAAATGAAAAGGAATACTACGATTATATGAAATCCTATTCGCCATATGACAATGTATCGAGACAATTGCAACCAAATATGCTGGTTATTACCGGATTTCATGATTCCCAAGTGCAATATTTTGAACCCGCCAAATGGGTAGCCAAACTTAGAGACAATAAATTGGACAATAATTTATTGTTGTTCAATATTAATATGGATGCAGGTCATGGTGGTGCTTCGGGCCGATTTGAATCCTTAAGGGAAGTAGCAAAAGAATATGCATTTTTGTTAGATTTGGAGCATAAAATTCGATAATCAAAAAAAAAGACTAATTTTGTCCTATCAGTATTGACATAAATTAAATAGATGTCGATAAGTTCTAAACCTAGAAACTGTTTATGGAACATAAGATAAACGCTTATAATAACCTCCTAGAACTTGTAGGAAACACCCCGTTAATCAAACTAAATAAAATAGCTGACAACTTAGAAGGTAATTTTTACGCTAAGGTGGAAGGTTTTAATCCAGGACATTCTTCCAAGGACCGTATTGCCCTTTATATAATTGAAGAGGCAGAGCGTAGGGGAATATTGAAGAAGGGGAGTACCATTATAGAAACCACTTCTGGAAATACGGGTTTTAGCATTGCCATGATCAGTATTATAAAGGGGTATGAATGCATCTTGGCAGTAAGTTCAAAATCCTCCAAGGATAAAATAGATATGCTGAGGTCTATGGGGGCCAAAGTATATGTCTGTCCGGCACACGTAAGTGCCGATGACCCAAGGTCCTATTACGAGGTGGCCAAAAGACTGCACGAAGAAACCGAAGGGTCCATCTACATCAATCAATATTTTAATGATCTCAATGCCGAGGCCCATTATAAAAGTACGGGACCGGAAATTTGGAATCAGACCAACGGACATATTACACATTTAGTGGCCTGTAGTGGTACGGGAGGTACCATTTCCGGTACCGCTAAATACCTCAAGGAACAAAATCCCAATATCCGTGTAATAGGTGTGGATGCATATGGTTCCGTTCTAAAGAAATACCACGAAACCGGGGAATTGGATACCAAGGAAATTTACCCATACCGTATTGAAGGTTTGGGCAAAAATTTGATACCTACAGCTACAAATTTCAAGGTGATAGACGAATTTATTAAGGTTACCGATGAGGAAAGTGCCCATACCGCCAGGGAGATATCCAGAACGGAAGGACTTTTTGTGGGTTACACAAGTGGTGCAGTAATGCAAGCGGTAAGGCAACTGGAAGAAATGGGGGAATTTAATGAAAACAGCAATGTAGTGGTTATTTTTCCAGATCATGGTTCCAGATATATGAGTAAGATTTACAGTGATCAGTGGATGTCCGACCAAGGCTTCTTTGACAGTAAAAATGTTGAAGAACCACAAAAAATAGAATTTGTAAAGTAACATTTATGCAAAATATATCCTATAAAGAGCAACGGTTCATAAGTCGTTGCTTTTTATGTATTAAATAAGTTGCATATGCATATTAAAAATATATACTTTTGCATCAACAATCAATGTAGGCTAGATGAGAGATTTATTTGAAAGAATTATAGAGAATAAAGGTCCTTTAGGAAAATGGGCTTCCCAAGCGGAGGGATATTTTGTATTTCCAAAATTAGAAGGTCCTATTTCCAATAGGATGAAGTTCCAAGGAAAGGAAGTAATTACTTGGAGTATAAATGATTATTTAGGGTTGGCCAATTTACCGGAAGTGAAGAAAGTAGATGGCGAGGCTGCAATGGAGTACGGTGCCGCTTTTCCCATGGGAGCAAGAATGATGAGTGGGCACACGGAATTCCACGAACAATTGGAGCAGGAATTGGCTGCTTTTGTTAAAAAGGAATCTGCCTATTTGTTAAACTTTGGATATCAGGGTATGGTTTCTGCCATTGATGCATTGGTTTCCAAGGATGATATAATTGTATACGATGTGGATGCTCATGCCTGTATTATAGATGGCGTACGTTTGCATATGGGTAAACGTTTTACGTTTAAACATAACGATATAGAGAGTCTTGAGAAAAACCTGGACCGCGCCGTTAAAATGGCCGAACAGACCGGAGGAGGTATATTGGTAATATCCGAAGGGGTTTTTGGTATGCGGGGAGAGCAGGGTAGGCTTAAGGAAATTGTAGCTCTTAAGAAGAAATATAATTTCCGGTTGTTTGTGGATGATGCACACGGTTTTGGAACTTTGGGTGAAACTGGGGCTGGAGCAGGTGAGGAGCAGGGAGTACAAGACGATATAGATGTTTATTTTGCCACTTTTGCCAAATCCATGGCAGGAATCGGAGCCTTTTTGGCAGCAGATAAAGAGATTATAGAATATCTTAAATACAATTTACGCTCCCAAATGTTTGCTAAATCATTGCCGATGATTTATGTGAAGGGAGCGCTTAAAAGGTTGGATATGCTTCGTACCCAACCGGAACTGAAGGCCAAATTATGGGAGAATGTAAATGCCTTACAGAACGGACTAAAGGAAAGAGGTTTTGATATTGGTACCACCACTAGTTGTGTTACACCGGTTTATCTTAACGGTAGTATTCCCGAAGCCATGGCATTGGTGAAGGATTTAAGGGAGAATTTTGGAATTTTCTGTTCCATCGTGGTGTATCCCGTAATCCCTAAAGGTTTGATCCTATTGAGAATGATTCCAACGGCCACGCATACTTTACAGGATGTATCCGAAACTTTGGAGGCCTTCTCCGTAATACGTGAGCGATTACAGAATGGCACCTACAAAAGGTTGTCCGCGGCAGTAGCGGCAGCGATGGGAGAATAATTTATTTAACTTAATATAAAAAGAGGTCGTCTAAAAACTAATTAGGCGACCTTTTATTTTTCGGTTTTTCTGATATTATTTTGAACTTGCTTTGTTGATCAGGTAATTTTAGAGGTTAGCTTAATGGGGCAAAGCGATTC
>NZ_JASWIM010000048.1:0-27686 GCF_030291335.1 Arenibacter flavimaris | reverse complement strand
TGGCAATATCCCGTGTTAAGACCATAATTGCAGTCTTGGTTTAAGAAGAGCCGTATGATGGGAGACTATCACGTACGGTTCTGTGAGAGGTTTAGGGGTGAAATTCCCCTTTACCTACTCGACATTCCCCCCTTAGTTTAGCAAACACACTTTTCACCGAGAGCATTTTATGATATGAAGCACTTTTAATTGGTAACTTAATATCGGGGAATACTCTAGGATATCACCAATAATTCATAATTGAATTATAGCATTGAAAATTATGATGAGGAGGAACATACCTTTCTAAATTTTAATTATTTTACATGCTGAACAAATACAGTGGCCCCCAAAGAGTAAGTGTTGGTTCTATAATTTTTGTTCTTTTCGAAATCTATAAGGGTAATATTGCCAAAATTCCCTTTCTGTTCTACAATGTGTATTATTTTTAGAATATTGGTATAGCTGCCATCCAGATTAAAACTATAGGTGTAATATTGGTTGGTACCCACGGTTGAAATATGTGGCCTGTTAAAATCCATGACTTTAACATCATTCTTTTTTGCTTCAAAATTTATTAACCGGAGTAAGTTATTTTGGAGGGAATTGTCGCCCATATCCATTTGGTTCAGAATAGAATCGTAAATTTCATTTTTCTGGGCCAATAATTGGGTGCGACGGGGAATGTCCTGCATCTCCCTTATTTCCGACCTTAAATCTTCTACCTCATTGTGCAACCCCATAGTTTTTGCAATCGCAAATTTATAGGAAATAATAGCAATTAATAAAATCCCTGAAATGAGCAGCTTGTTCTTGTTATTGATCTTCATGAAGTGTGATTTGGAATAAAAATGTGGAGGATTCTTTTGTTATATAGTCATAGTCCATGGTCTCTACCATGTCGATCCATGTTTTCTTTTCCAATGTTCCCAACCAAGCGGAATATGAAGTATCATCGATAGAAATACCCTTGACCAATATAGTGTTTTTCTCTAATTCAATTGGTTTCGAATCCCTCAAAGGCTTGGCCAAGGGAAGATATATTATTTGATCTAAAAGAATTCCCGGAGGAACTTCTTTACCTATCTGATCCAAGAAGTAGGTGGATTTGGAACTAGTCCCTGCATTCAACAATTCTACCCTATGTTCCTTATCCATGACTTTTGCCTCCAAATTTTCCAAAATATCCTTATCGGAAATATTTATGGCCACAAAACTTTTTAGACTTGTTATTTGATCATGGTAATAGTTGAATATTAAAAAGTTGGCTATCAAGAGGATTAGAAAAAATGCCAAAGAAAATTTTAGCGTTAAACTATAAAGCCTGTTGTTGTAGAAATTTGACCAAAGACAAGTCAATCTTTCGTTAAAATTGGAATAGGTTGGAAATCCACCTAAATGACCATATATATGTGAAAATGGCAATAAATATAAATTGGGGATCAGTAACCCATTTACATTATATGTATGTTTCTTACATGTTTTATTAGGAACAATTGTTGTGATCTGACCGTTTTCAACATTTAAATCGAAATTTGATACTGTAACCTTCTCTTCCTTCAGAAATGGGGTTATATTTTGGAAGGGGGAGACACCAAGGGAAAATCCGGACAACTGAGAGCTTGACTTCCCTAAATTATTTATCAGGCCGTCTATATTCTCCCTTTTTGAAATAGTAATTATGGGATTGCCATCGATTTGGGTTATTTGATAATAGAAATTATCAAGGTCCAAATTGGGAAAGGCATTGTTTACCAAAGTCTCGGGATTGGAATTATCGGAACTGTCCAATTGTTTGGTCAACACTTTCGAAGTATTGAGAGTGATGAAAAGGGGGCTATTTTTTTTTATATGCCCCTGTGCCTCCGCTAAGGTTGATAATTGGTAGGAATTTGTGATTAGAAGTTCCTTTTTTTTCTTGGTTACTTCAACAAGGGAATATCCTTCACTTCCATGAGTTTCATGAATTTCCACCCCAAAATATACAGGCCCTTCCTTTAAATATGTAGATATGGACTTAAACATTAATATATGACGGTAGGTTTTATAAGTATGGTAAGTTTTTGTTTGGTATCCTCTCTTTTTCTTTTACTGAACAACCATTTGATGACTGGAATCCTGGCTAATAAGGGAACACCATTACCGGAATCATTTTTTATTTTTTCTTCCAGTCCACCTAAAATGGCTAAATCCTGATTTTGCATACGAATAATAGAACTGAATTCCCTAGAGGTCAATCCAGGAGGGGCGTCTTCCTCAATTCTTTCACCACTAAAATCCGATTGTATAACATTTATGTCCAACGTTACCTGGCCGTTTCCAGAAACCAACGGTTTAATACTTACAGCGAGTTCTGCGTCTATGGGGGCATAATTTCTTGTTTCGGACGGTATCGGGTTCTGGGAACCAAAATAATTTTGGTTGGTAATTACGTAATATGTAGTCTCTCCAATAGATAAATTGGCCCTATGCCCATTTAAGGTAGATAACTTGGGAGTAGACCGGATTTTTAAGTTTCCATTCGTTTCCAATGCTTTTATTGTGGCAAAGAAATCCGGAACAACCTTGCCCATATTGAAGGAACCAAAGCCGTCAAATCCACCGATGACCTTGTTGATAGTATTGCCGTTCATCGTAAAATCTGTTTCTGGGAATAAATTTCCCTGTGTTTTAGTCGGTCCGTCTCCAATGCCCCAACTTATTCCGGTTTCTACGGTGGAGGATTTTTTAACCTCAATGATCATTACCTCTATCAGGACAACAGGAACGGGTTTGTCAATTTCTTCAATAAACTTTTTAAAGCGTACTATTTTGGAAGAGGGGCCGCTTATCAAAAAACTGTTGAGTTCGAAATCTATTTTAATGTCCAAATCAGCCTTAATATCGTCTGGCAGTATGCTGATTAACGCTTCGGTGGCATCATTATATGATCCGAAATCATGAGATTGGGTATTTAGGGTCCGTCGATTGGAATTAAATCCTTGTTGTCCGTTTTGATAATTATTTTGATTGTCCCCACCCAAATAATTTATGTTTGACATTTGTGTTCTCCCAGCAGAACGATATCCTCTATTCACGGAGGATGGATCGCTTAATAGCTCTACGGAACGATGCATCATTTGTACCACTTCAACATTTCGCACACTTAGCTGGTCGGTGGTGCCAAAAAAGTATATATTTTTTTCTTTTTTAAATGTGAATTTTTTATTGCTACCAATGGGGTTACTGCCCTTGGAATTGTTCTCTCTGGGGTTTTGTTTGTTGCTAGTAAAATTTGTTGTGTTCGAAATGTCATTTTCCTGCCCTTCAAAAATATACCTTAGTAAATCATCGAAGTAGATGCCTTTGGCCTTGAAGCTAATTTCACCGGCTTCATCCAAAGGGGTAGCTGTGTAATAGTCCAATCTCAAATCCTGGCTCAAATCGTGAACTATAGTTGCGATGGAATGGTTTTTTAAATCTACGTTCAAAAATTTATTAATTGTATCCAAGACCTCATAATGGGAATTGCTGCCATATCCCAATCTATTGTTCGGGGCATTCGGACTAATGTTATAGGGATTAAAAAGATGAAAATTATCCTTGGATTTGGAGTAGGTTAGAGTATTCATGTCGGCCAATTTTTCCATAGCTTTATCGAATGGTACATTTTTTAAATATAGTGTTATTGGATGTTTGCCTGTCCCATTGGCATACAATAGGTTCTCGCCACTTAGGTCCATTATTTTTCTAAAGACCTTTTCCATTGGGTCGCTTTTCAAATCCAATGTTAATTCTCTTTTATTGGAATCAAAGGTAATCTCAGGCTCTTTTTCGGGAATTTCAATAGGTGCAGGAACATACTTGGCAACATTAATAATATTTCCGGTAAAATCTATATCCAAACTATACTGCTTACAAAGAAAAACCAAAAGATCGGCTACGGAAACATCTGAGAAATTATTAATTATTGCAATATTTTGAAGATCGGGGGAAACCGTTATATTTAAGTTATGTACTTTGGATACCGCCATTAAATAATTGGGTAGCGTGACATTTGAAATATTAATTTCCAATTTCAGGTTTTCATGCAATTCGGAATTATCCATAGCAAATAGTTCCAATTGGTTCCTAATGTTTTGGATCCTTTTGGCTTCTTGTCCCATTAAATTAATGGCCAAGAAAAAGAATAAAAGAAATAATTTTTTTGTCATATTTTTAATCTGTTAGTAAAGTATATACTTCATCTATTGAAGTGGTTCCGTTGATAATCATCTGCATGGCATTGCTTTTCAGAGTATCAATTTTGTTCTTTTCCAAATATTCCGTTATTTCCAGGTGATTGCTCTTTATGGGTATTGATAGCTCATTGTTAATTGGCAAGATTTCATAAATGGCCTTTCTGCCACTATATCCGGTATGATGACAGGCATTACAACCAACAGCAATAAAATGGGTTTTTATACTCTTGGCCCAATGGATATTTTGGGGATATTTGGATCGTTCAATAGGCATTTCTACCTTACAGGACTCGCACAATTTTCTGATTAATCTTTGGGCTACACTTAATTTAAGGGTGCTTGCTATTAAAAATGAGGGAACTCCCATATCTATAAGTCTAGAAATGGTAGCCCAGGCAGAGTTGGTGTGTATGGTCGACAGTACCAGGTGTCCGGTAAGAGCTGCTCTTATGGCCATATTTGCCGTATTAACGTCCCTAATTTCACCTACCATGATGATGTCGGGATCTTGTCTTAAGAAAGTACGCAAGGTATTTGGGAAATCCAATCCAATATTTTCCTTTAGCTGAACTTGATTTATTCCTTCCAGGGTGTATTCAATGGGATCTTCTACCGTTAGAATATTGGTCTGATCATCGTTCAATTGCTTTAATGTGGCATAGAGGGTGGTAGTTTTTCCGGATCCGGTAGGACCCGATATCAATATTATACCATTGGGATTGCGTATTCCTTCGGTATAAAGTTTGAGCTCCTTCTTGGAAAAACCTAGATTGGTTAAGTCTAAGGCATCGGTATCTTTATTTAAAATTCTTAATACCAGTTTTTCCCCATGTAATGTTGGTAGCGAGGAAACCCTAATGTCAAATTCATTGCCATCCGCCTTTATAGTGATTCTACCATCTTGAGGAAGTCTTTTTTCCGCAATATCTAGATTGGCCTTAATTTTTATTTTATTTATGACTGTAGGATACTCATCCAAGGGTATATTAAAATATTCAATTAGTTTGCCATCCAATCTGAACCGGACCCTACATCTTTTTTCAAAGGGTTCAAAATGAATATCACTACTACCTATGTTTTTGGCATTGAACAATATTTTTTCGAGGAAATCCGAAGTGTAATGCAATTTATTATCGGCAGTATTCCCTTGGTTCCTATAATTGATGGACAACAATTTTTGCAATTCTTCACTCTCACAGCTTTTAAGATGAACAAGGGTGTCCAAAACTATCTGAAGTTCAGCTAATAAGCTTTCCCGATTTACGTTATCAGTTATAAAAGTAATACCTGTTTCGTCTTTTGCTAAGGGAACTATCCTGTAATGAAAAGCCTGTTCGGAAGAAATTAGAAGCTGTAGTTTGGTAGGTATTTTTACAATAGGAGAAACCATATTAAAAGACATATAAGTTGGGGGCCTTGGAAGAAAAACTAATTAAAAGAACAGCTATCAGATAAATCCCCATGTGCCCGGCCAGTGGCACCGAGTTCCCAACCTTTTTGTTTTTCTGGAATAAGGTTATAAAGAGGGAGGAAAATAGTGCTCCTACAAATAGTATAACGAAGGTGATTGCCGGAAATCCGACTGCAAGGGCATAGAAAAAAAATAGATCTCCCAAACCAAAGCTCACATCAAGGAATTTCCGTTTCATTATAAGTTTTGTATATAAATAGAGCAAAAGCAGTATGCCACTCACTATTAAAAAATTTATGGTGGCAAATGCCAAGAGTTGTTCCCATGTTGTGTTTAAAGAAAATAGGCCTAATAGCCCAATCGCCAATACAGGGAAGAGCAGCCATAATACGGCACGTTCCTTAAAATCTTGGTAGGCTATTATGGCACATACCGCTATGACGATCAATTTTAGCAAAATCATCAATCTTTGGTGATTTGCTTAGGATTTCCATGTTCGTCAATTTCCCATACGTTTAGAATTCCATCTCCGTCGAAATCGGTTACAGCCTCCGCCCTTGCCTTAAATGAATTGTTGTCTGCACTTATTATTTCGTAACGGTAATTTGCTGTACCATCATCTTTTACGGTTTTGGGAGGTATAAAATCCAATTCGTTCATATCGGAACTGTACTTGCTATTTAGATATCTGTAGGTGGTTTCCGCATTGTAAATCGCCTTAAGTTGGGTCTGGGCCTCAATACTTTTAGCCTTGGTAATTAAGGGCATTAAATTCGGAAGCGCCAATAGCAATAAAATCCCGATTATAGCCAGTACAATAAGGGTTTCCTGAAGATTGAGGGCAGGAATTTTTTTTAAGTAAAATTTTGGTTTCATGGTAGGTTTTTGAATTATACAGGTCCTGATATAACGGCCAAATTTTTCAAATATTACATGTTTATGTAATATATACTTACAACGGATGTAAGAACTGTATTTCATCGAATATTTAATAAAATGTTAAAATATTTTAAAAAAAAAATTTTAATTAGCAATTCAAATGTTAAAATTTAGTAAGATTTCATTTTAATAATAATAAGTTAAATCGGATTAATATATGAACAATTATTTTCTTCTTTCCCAATTTTTTGACAGTGTCCCAAAAGTTCTAAAAAGGTATTCAAAAGCGGGTTCAATTTTTATCTTATGCATGTTTGCCAATTGGGCAACATCCCAAGAACTATATATCGATGCCAATGCCGCTTCCATTACCAATGAAGCAAATTCTACAACCGGTTGGACAGGAGCGGCAATTATGACTGCTGACACTGCTGATCCCCATCATGGGAGCTACGCCCTTAAAATTGCTACTTTAGATGATAGGGGTGATCAGGAGGGTAGAAGGGCATCATACAGTTTCACTGCTATAATTGGAGATGTTTATAATATAACTTTTTGGGCTAAGCCGGGAACAGCGAATACTTCTTCCCCGGCGTTTGCTGGTTGGAGTGGTTTTTCGGGTGCCAGCACAGTAGTGATTACCGATCAGAATTGGACCCAATACAATTTTACAGTGACAGCTAGCAGCACAACGCCGATAATTAGAGTCTATGCAGGCACAAGCTTTTCCTCAGGTGGGTCTACAAGTGATTACGTCCTTGTGGATCGGATTTCCATAGAAAACCAGAATTCACCTGTTGCCACAAATATATTCCCTGATAATGGCAACGTGGGCATTGGTACCACCGATCCCGGTATCTGGAAACTTGCTGTCAATGGCAATATCAGGGCCAAGGAGATAAAAGTGGAAACGGCCAACTGGCCGGATTATGTATTTGCAAAGGACTATGAACTTCCTTCACTAGAGGAGGTGGAAAAGCACATCAATGATAAAGGACATTTAATTAATATTCCAACTGCCTTGGATGTTAAGTCCAACGGTATTGAGCTTGGTGAGATGAATAAATTGTTGCTTGAGAAGATTGAGGAATTGACTCTTTATCTTATAGATATGAAAAAGGAAATCATTGAATTAAAAGCCAAGCATAAAGAGTAACAATTTTATTTTCAAATGAATTTTTAAAAGTCAATCAATTATAGGTGAAAATCTCAAAATTTATATCCTATAAAACCGATATGTATAATAGAATTTAAATTCAATTTTTTTCTGAAAGAATTTCCCTTTTTAATAGAGTATAATTTTATTTAAATAGGAGATCAAAACTGAAAAATCAATATTTATGAAGGAATTTATTAGGATGATTGTAGAATCAGCAACATCAATAATATTTGGTTTGGTTGTATTGAGTTCCAATGCCCAAGAACTGTATGGCTATGCTAACGCAGCCTCAATAACGAATGAAGCAACCGCCGCAACCGGTTGGACCGGTACGGCTATAATGACCTCGGACGCCTCAGATCCTTATCATGGTAGCTATTCGCTAAAAATAGCTTCCATAGACGATCCTCAAGGGCAAAGGGGCTCTTATAGCTTCATTGCCGTTGTGGGAGAAACCTATATGGTAAGTACTTTGGCAAAACCTAGATCTACTGGTACATCGGCTCCGTCATTTACCAATTGGTCAGGGTTTTCTGGTACCAGCACTGTGGTAATTACCAATCCAGTTTGGACCAAGTATAATTTTACCTTACCAACTATTTAAAAACATCAAAGAATGAGAAAGTACTGGTTATTATCCACTGCATTCATTTTACTATTTGTTTCGTTTACGGGGCACGGACAGAATAATTTGATCGACCCCTCATCTTGGACCGTTGGAACGGGAGATATCAACGGATTTACCATTTATGGGGCAGGATCTGAGAATGAGCGAATTTTATACGATGATCCCTATGGGAATACTAGCGTTGTATGGGTTGCAAAACCAGAAGGTAACGGCACTTCTGATGGTGGTGTTTACAGCCCTTATGCAAACATAGATCCAGCTAAAACCTATCGTTTGTCCATATGGATTAAGAAAACGGGATCCCAAGAAGGAACCACTTATTTTGGACTGAATATTATGGATTCCCAAGGCCAACAGGTTGCCCAAGAGTTCATCAGCAATTCCATTAATTCAAATCCTTATTTTTTTCCGGGTCAAGATTTTCCAGAATTGGACAAATGGTATTTGCTTATTGCCTATGTACATCCAAATACATATTCGGGAAACTCCTTGGCAAAAGTTTATGATGGAGAGACTGGTCAGGAATTATCGGGACTAACTATCCTTGATTTTAAGTTTGGTCCAGGGGCTGTTAGAATACGGAACCGGGCATTACTTTGGGGGGACACCAATGTAGGCGATAAGCAATATTATTGGAATCCAGCAATTTATGAAGTCAATGGACAGGAACCTACTATCGAAGCGCTTTTGAATATCGACGTCGACAACGGTGGAAGTACCAATGTTTGGAGTACCAACGGCAACAATATCAATTTTAGTCTGGGTAATGTAGGCATTGGCACCACAGATCCAGGAACTTGGAAACTAGCGGTCAATGGAAAGATCAGGGCCAAGGAGATAAAAGTGGAAACTACATGGGCCGACTATGTTTTTGAAGATGGGTATAATTTACCCTCGCTTGAGGAAGTCCGCAGGCATATCCAAGAAAAGGGCATCTCATCAATATACCTTCTGCAGCGGATGTTGAATTAAACGGCCTCGAACTTGGTAAGATGAACAAACTGTTGTTGGAGAAGATCGAGGAGCTGACCTTGTATATTTTGATGCAGGAAAAGCGAATTTCTGAGCTGGAGAATTTAAAATAGCATAATCAGTTTAAAATACAGCGGTAATAACAAATGTTCGTAATTACTATGATTGAGTTAATCCTACTAAATAAAAATCATGATGAAAATAAAATTGACTGTCTTTTTATTGATATTAACCTTTACAACCACTTTGGTTTATGCACAGGATGAAATGGACTCTTTTTCTGACGTTATTCCACCCTCTCCTACGGCCCATTCACTAGGTGTTTACGGCCAGGTTCCTGTAGGAATGTTTACCGGTACTACCCAGTTTAATATTCCAATATATGAACTAAAATCAAAGAAATTATCTGTTCCAATTTCACTGAATTATGCCACAAATGGGGTAAAAGTGGATCAGATTGCCTCATGGGTTGGTATGGGTTGGGCTTTGAATGCGGGTGGGGTAATAACGAGAACCGTTATGGATAAAAAGGACGAAGGAAGTACTAGAATTCCATTTAATGATATCGAAACCCTGACGGATTTGAGTCTAAATGATATGGAGAATTTATTGTTTAATATTTCAAATCCAGACAGCAGACATGATACACAACCTGACATATACACCTACAATTTCAACGGTCAAAATGGGAAATTTATAATTGGATTAGATGGAATAATAAGAACGATTCCTCAGGGAGATCTTAATATTGAAGTGGTTACTTCTGTTCCTTACAGATACTTCATTATTACAACCAAAGAAGGTATCAAGTACTATTTTGGCGAAGAGCAGAATACATTGCCAGTGGCAAAAGAGCTGACGCAGCTTAGAAGTAACCAATGCAACAATGAACGTTCAATTCTTGAACAATATCATTCTGCATGGTACCTCACCAGGATTGTACATCCTTCTGGGGATGTTATTAATCTGAAGTACAAAGAAGGGATTGATTTGTGGACGGATTATGACGCTGGTATTTCTCAAACCTACAATAAGGGCTTATACACAAATAGCGGATGTTCAACCGCAGGAGTTGCAACGACTTGCGTAAGCAAATTATCAGTTAGAAATGCAGTTTTGGAGGAAATATCGACGGATAATGTCAAAGTTAAGTTTAACTCAACTCCTCGGGAGGATATTGAAGGGTTTAAACTGGATGCAGTCATTATTGAAAAGAATGGGATTGTCGGAAATTTACATCGGTTTGATCTTAGTTATGAATATGCAATTGGTTCTGGTCATGGGAATACGTGGTCGGACAATGCTACCAAAAGACTTTTCTTGAAGGGGATTTCTGAATCCGGAACTGGGTCGAATAACTTTAAGAAACATTTATTTGATTATTACAATTTGAATGAATTGCCAGAACGATTTTCATTTTCACAAGATTATTGGGGGTATTATAATGCAGCAAATAACGGGAATGACTTTACTTCTGTACCTGTGGGGTATAAAAATGATTTTCCTTCAAGCATTGATGCCGATCGAAATCCCAATAGAAATGTATCGTATTATGGAACTTTGAAAAGAATAACTTACCCAACTGGGGGGGTCTCTATGATAGAATATGAGCCACATTCCTACTGGGGTGAAGTAAGGGAATATGGCACAGGTAGTTTAGTGCCATATTATGCACAACTTACTAAGCATACTTTTGCCGAGCATGTTTATTCTTCGGACACAATCTCCATTCCTGCATTTCCAGAAACCATGGTGTTTCACGCAAAATTAAGCTGTTTAGACCCTGAGGGGAATCCCTGTGATACGGAAGAAGCCATTGCTGATGTTAAAATTAGGACGGGGACTGGGACATTGCTGTACACGATTTATTTGGAAAATGAATATACAGGTGATGCACCAGACTATAATCAATGGGTACCAAGCTATCCATTGCCAGGAGGCGATTATATTGTTGATCTGCATTTAAGTGAATCCTCCAATGCCGGAAAGCATTTCAAACTTGAAACTTGGTTCAGCTATTTGAATTCCCAAACCCCAATAACTGTGGAGAAGAATATTGAAACTGGAGGTGTGCGGGTTAAGAGGATAACGTCAAAAACCGAAGAACACTCTAAGCCCGAAGTCACTCGTTATTATTATCGAACCATGAACGATAGTATAAAGTCTACTGGGACCAAACCGATTACACCTGTAAATCTTAGGAAAATAACTAAGCAAACTCAGTCAAATGAAATAGTAGAATTGTATGATTGTGATAATTATATATTATCATCGAGTAGTATTAATAATATTTATGGTGTCGATGGTTATCATATCGCATATTCGGATGTTTTGGTAAGCTTAGGTGAAAATTTTCAAAACGGAGGTAAACATTATAAGTATAAAGCTACGACTAATACCTCAGGAATTGTCAAGAATATTAATGGGACAAGTGGCCCAGTAGCAAGTTCGGTTTATTCCAATACAGGGTGGGATGCAGGCCTTCTCTTACAAAAAGATGTTTTTAAAATGGAAGTTCCTTGGGATTTTACGACCCTAAATAGGGAAATCTATAAATATAAAAAGGAGGATAGGGTCAAAGATATAGTAAAAGGTGCCTTGTTAAGACAGAATTATTATCCAATCGGTGGTGTTCCTATAGGTGGTTATGCATATACATGTAAGGTATCCGATGTAGGTACAGCCAATAGAAGTTATTTTTATACCTGTACTACTCAGCACATACACCGCATGGCTGCCGGTTTTTTTTGGGAAGGTTGGCGATGCTTTTCCAAGGGTGCTAACAATGTGAAAATTTATCGAGATAATCCCTGTACCTATAAGCAACCAGGAGATATATGGTATAAATATGAAAATCTAAATAATTTTGATTTTATTCTATATGACATTATAATTGAATGGCAATATTTGGAAAGGAAGACAACCACTCAATTTGACGAAAATGGTCAGAATCCGATCACTATGGTTACCGATTATGAATATTCAAATCCGTTACACCTGCAAATGACAAAGTCTTCAATAGTGACCAGTAGTGGAAGTATCACGACCAAAAAAAACTATTATCCCTTAGATTATGATTATGAAAATAGTACTGTTTTTGACCCTTTACTTTCCAATGGTCAATTTGGCTTGCCTATAGAGATTAGAAATGAAGTAGATGGTAAGCTGTCCACAAGCCAACTGCTTAAATATAATGACAAGGGGCAGGTTACAGAAATTGATCAAACGGAAGAGGAAAAAGGGACTGTCGTTCCATGGGACTCTATTAACCCCTACTCCTATGGCGAGCCCCGGCTCAAAATCACGTATGATGTGGGTACGGGCAATATATCCAGTACAGAGAAGGATAAAGGAACGGTTATCTTTTATCTATGGGCCTATAATGACCAATTTCCCATTGCCAAAATTGAAAATGCAGTTAAGACCGATGTTGACAATGCACTCTCTACGGCCTTGGGCTCTCTAACCTCGACCTATGCTACTACGGACGCGCTGTTGACCAGTCTTGATGATATCCAGGGGAATGTTGCCCAACAAGTGGTGTGGAGGAATTTCAATACCGCATTGAGATCCGGCCTTTCGGATGCTATGTTGACCACTTACACTTATGATCCACTGGTAGGGGTAACCAGTATCACGGACCCCAAGGGCTATACCATTTACTACTCCTACGATAGTTTTAATCGATTGAAGGAAGTCCGGGATTCGGAAGGCAATTTAGTGACGGACTATGAATACTATTATAAAACCAAGTAATAAGTAATTGAATATGGAAACTATTATACAATTTCTAAATAGTATTCTAGCCGTTAAGAAATGGTTGAAGAAAAATTACGGATTGAATCCGTTTTCAAAGAGAGGTTCAAGTATTGAAAGGAGAAACTTTATATATAAAATTCAATTTTTTATCCTATTTACATTTTTTAGTGGTTCATATAGCCAGGGCACTTGTGATCTGGATATAATCACTGGGACCTTGGATTTTACCTATAGTGGAGGTTCAAAAACATTGACTTTAGTTTTTGAAAACACCCCCTGTCAATCGGTGAATCTTCAAATTTATAATAATGCCACTTGGGCTACCGCAACCCAAGTGAACGACAATACAGTACAAGTGGTCTGTGATGAGAATACGGGTGCTGCCCGGAATAATACAATATACTTTAGTTATAATGGACATAATATTTTTAAATCCATAACCCAAGGGGCTCCTGCCGCAGTTCCCGAAGCTCCTCCTAATCCAATAATTACTTCAAATCCCTGTGGGGGACCTGTAATTTTAGGTAAGGATGGTAGTCCTACTTCTGGGGTTTCATGGATATGGCAAGGGACCAATTCTTCCGGTACGTCCACCCAAATATCCAATTATCTTTCCACATTCCCTGTGACCTCAAGTGGCACATACTATTTAAGGGCCTATCGCTATTCCACCAATAGCTGGAGTTCTACATCGAGTTCAATTTCTGTATATGTAAGGCCTCCAGCTACCCTTTGGTATGATGATAGCGATGGGGATGGTTTAGGTGATCCGTCCATTTCGTTGGAGGACTGTTCCCAACCCAATGGTTTTGTATCCAATTCCAATGACCAATGTCCGGATTTCCGTTCCCCGACCAATAAATGCTATCCCGATCCACCCAATACTCCTATTGTTTTCCTAGATGCCTGTGACCCTACGTTCAATTCGATCCAAGTAGTTGGCACACCGGTCGATGAAGGAGACAATTGGTATTGGCAGGGAACAGACCCCAATGGTACCAGTATGGCCAAAGCATATAACAATCTTTATCTTACTCCTGAGTCGGGAACCTATTATATAAGGGCCCGTAACAGTGCGGGCCGTTGGAGCGCGGTCTCCCCCTCTATAACTATTGTCAACAAGGAGGCTCCGAACGCTCCGATGAAGAACAAGGTGCTGGTCACCGAGAACTGTGGGGAGACCGTACTTAGTATTGTAGGGGCCGTTCCTGCGGGTGAAGCATGGTACTGGCAGCAGTATATAATCGGAGACTTCGAGAATCAACCGGCCACCGATCCCTTCCACCGGGTTGAAGCGGGCGTTTATTATTTGAGGGCAAAGAGTACGGTGTCGGGTTGTTGGAGTACATCCCTGACAGTATCTTATTCAGTAAGTCAGCCAATTACATGGTATCTGGATGCAGACGAAGATGGCTATGCGGAATCTACAGTTCAGGATTGTACCAGTCCCGGGGTTGGGTATACATATTTGCCACGCCCGATAGGTGATTGCGACGACAATGACGCTTCTTTGCATGAATTTATGGAATGGTATGCAGACGAAGATGGTGATGGATATGGAGACTCCCAGTCCATTATAAGTGCATGTTCCCGTCCAGCAAACTATGTGGACAATAATGACGATTATGATGATGGTACATTGAACATTACCAATATTTTACCTCAATATTTTTATGCTGATTCAGATTTTGACGATTTAGGAGACCCCAATGTCCATGTATATTATAGTATTCGGCCTGCTGGCTATGTGGCCAATAATACAGATGCCTGCCCGGAGCTGTATTCACCATCCAACGATTGCTCCATACCACCGGTGGATCCCTACGACCAGAACTACGTCTACACCCGTACCTACCAAAAGCCAGGTAGTAAAGTGGTAAACCCGATATTATTCACAGAAAACGATTCCTTGATCCGTCACATCACCTACTTTGATGGTCTAGGAAGACCTATGCAGCAAGTTGGTATCGATCAAAGCCCGAGTAAAAACGATATTATTAGCCATATTGGATATGACAACTTTGGTCGACAGGACAAGGATTGGCTTCCTTTCGTGGAAACAGTTGGGGGCGGGGATACCGGCAGCTATAGGGGGGATGTGGCCTTGGCAGCCCAAGAATATTACCTGAATAATTATGGGACCGACTACCCGTCCGCTACGGAAGCATCTGAGGTGAACGCCTATTCCCAAAAGCATTTTGAACCATCCCCCCTGAATAGGGTGTTGAAACAAGCTGCTCCAGGAGAGGCTTGGGAAATGAACCCAACAGGGGAGGACCATAGTATTGAGTTTGGGTATACTACCAATACGCATGACCCATTAAACCCTGGGGATTCCAATAAGGATAATGTACGATTGTTTACTGTTTCAACCTCCTTTGCCAACAATACCTATACCCCGACTTTGGAGTTTGATACTGAGGAATTTTACGCCCAAGGCGAACTCTACAAGACTGTCACCAAAGACGAGAATCATGACGGGACCGCAACAAAACTCCATACCACTGAAGAGTTCACGGATAAGCAAGGAAGAGTTATCCTAAAACGCACGTATGCAATAATAAATGGGTCCGAGACCCCGCACGACACCTACTATGTCTACGACGATTTTGGCAACCTTACCTATGTACTTCCACCTAAAATGGATGCCAGTACAGCAAGCCTCGCCAATATTATAAATAACCTTCCTGAATTAGGGTATCAATACACTTATGACCAAAGAAACCGCTTGGTGGTAAAACAAATCCCGGGGAAATTAGAGGAATTTATCGTCTACAACCAGCTGGACCAGCCCGTCATGACCCAGGATGCCAACCAACGCCACACTGGGGAATGGCTTTTTACCAAGTACGATGCCTTTGGCAGGGTGGCCTATACGGGAAAGGCCGTTGAAATGGACAGTGGTTCACCAATTTCTCGTACGGATGTGCAGAATAATGTAAATGGAGTTACAGGTGACCTATGGGTGAATCAGGTCGGTACGGGCACTACCTTTGGCGGCACAAATGTCTTGTACACCAATGGGGCCTACCCAACAGCTACTCTTACAGAAATTTTGACCATAAACTACTATGATAATTATGATTTCCTTGATAGCGAAACAGCAGATATGGACTTACCCGTCTCGGTTTTTGGTAAAAACTTGGAAAACTATAATAATACGGATAAGCTCAAAACAAAGGGACTTGCCACTGGTAGTAAGATAAAAGTATTGGAAACCAATGACTGGATCACCAATGTAACGGGCTACGACCATAAGGGTCGTGCCATATACGCCAAATCCAAGAACGGTTATTTGCAGACCCTGGACGTTACGGAATCCGATTTGGATTTTGTTGGAAAAGTTCAAAGGACTAGGACAGCCCATAGCCGTAATGGTACCACAATAGTAACTTTGGAGAATTACACTTACGATCATGTAGGCAGATTATTGGCTCAGACACAATGTATAGGGGACGAAAGCCTAGGGTATATCTGTGAATCCAGCGCAGGAGCACCTTCAGCTCTGTTTTTGGACCAACAGATTACTACCACCACCAATGCCATAGCTAAGGAAAGCATTACACTATTAAATAACTTTCATATAATTGGAGTAACTGGCCTAAGCTTTAGCGCGGTAATAGACTCCACTGCCACTGGTGGCAGCGGGGGTTCGGAAGAACTTATAGCGCTCAATGACTACGATGAACTTGGAGAGTTGCGTAATAAGAGGGTAGGTGGAGTAGTAGACTCCTTAGATGTCAAAAATTCCCCAGGATTACAAACGGTCGATTATGGCTATAACGTAAGGGGATGGTTGAAAAGTATTAACGATATAACTGGGTCGGATCCTGATAAATTGTTCAACTTTAAGATTGCCTATAATGCTCCGACTCATGGGGCAGCCCCTTTGTACAATGGAAATATTTCCGAAACGGATTGGAGGACTGCCAACACCGATAGTTCCTTGAAATGGTACCGTTACGTGTACGATCCCCTTAACCGGCTTATAAATGCCCAGAATTGGAACAACAGCTATAACCTATCCTATGTGACTTATGATAAGAATGGCAATATTGCCACCTTGAAGCGCCACGGTTGGCAGAATAGCACCAATTATTGGGACATGGATGTTCTGGATTACGGATACAATAGCGGAAACAAACTGTTGACAGTTAGTGATTCGGGAAATAAAGCGCATGGTTTTATAGACGGAACGAATACGAACGATGATTTCGAATATGACGATAATGGTAATTTGAACCTCGACCGTAACAAGGGAATCACTTCCATAACCTACAATCATCTGAACCTGCCCATAGAAGTAAAATTCGATGACAATGATCTGAAAAAGATTACATATATTTACGATGCAATGGGAAGTAAGTTACAAAAAATAGTGACTGACGGAAGTTCTGATACAACTGATTATGCAGGTAACTATATCTATGAGAATAACAATCTCAAACAGATTACCCAGCCCGAGGGCTATATAGAACCTGATGGGCAAGGCGGTTACGTCTATGTGTACAGATATGTTGACATCTGGGGCAACACAAGGATTACCTATGCGGACGATGTGGTCGTCGACGGCAACATCGATCCGGCCACCGAGATACGAAGGGAACAGAACTATTATCCCTTCGGACTTGAACATAAGGGCTATAACAATATGCTCAGCGGCGTAAAGAACAATCTGAAAACTTATCAAGGACAGGAATTTACCGAGGATCTCGGCCTGAACACCCACGAATGGAAGTTCAGGATGAGCGACCCTTCTATCGGCAGGTTTTGGCAGATAGACCCGTTAGCGGAGGATTATACGTATAACTCTCCTTATGCCTTCCAAGAGAATAAGTTAGGAATAGGAATAGAATTGGAAGGTGCGGAAGTATTGGGTTGGGACGTAGCCCAAAGTCTAGTAATGAGAGGATCAAACTTTATTGATGGTGCTGATAAAGTGGTTACTGGTGGCGGTAATATGTTGAATGAAGCGATGAGTGGAAAAACGGCAGAGCGAATGGTCAGAAACAGTCAAGCTCCTGATAATCAAGTTCCAGAGATAGATGCCAATAAAGCAATGGTTTTTCAGGGTGCAGCCCAAATGGACGAAGCCCTTCCTGATAAACAAGACGTTAGAAATGCGGCCGATGCTGCTGAACTAGTAGGTGATAGTATGGTAATGGCTTCGCCTCTTACAGGGCCAGCCGCACCAGCAACAGCTGCAACTGGTGGTACAATTGCCACAATTGGGTTTGGAGTCAATCTTTCTATGGATTTAATAGAAGGAGATGTGGAGGCTGCAACCACACGGATATTAATAGAAGGTATGTCATTTGGTATGGGTTCTATGGTAAAACAATCTGGAGGTGATAGAGTTGCAGAAGAATTAACAGGAACTGTTTTGGGTAGAACAGGTGAGGCAACGCAGAAACTTGTAACTGAGGATGATGAGAAAAAATAGCATTAAATCTACTTTTAGTTATGAATTATTTATGGTTGATTATTGGTATTGTTTGCTGCATAGTTGGAATAGTTATTCATCCTATGGCAAAAAAAAGGATACAAAATGATGAAGTCAACCATCTTACCTTAAAAGGGTATATTCTGTCTTTTCTTTTGGTAATTATAGGTTTTTTACTGGTTGCAAGGGAACTTGCAAAAATTGTTTGATGTGCAGGAAAACGTAACATAGTCATCGAAATTTATAATGTTTTGTGATATGAAATTGATATTTTTTTTACTAATACTATCTTTAAGTTTTAACGCTCTTGGACAAGAGTTGGATTGTGGTAATTTTAAAAACGGAGTGTACTATGCTGAAATCTTAGAGCCATTTCCTGTAAAATGGAAAGTGACAAGAGAAGGAAATCAGCAAATAGAAGAAGTGATTGAGATACCGGAGGAGGCAAAAAAAGCTGGATATCCTATGCATCCTCAGTATGAGGATATTGAATGGATTGATGATTGTACATACCGTTTGAAATATGATAGTACAAAGTTTGAATTATCTCAAAGTCAAAAAATGATTAATGATAATGGCGGGGTTTTAACCAAAATAGTCAAAATAGAAAATAACTGCTATTATTATATTTCAACCTTGGCTATTGATGGTAAGGAGAAAACAATGGAAGGCAAATTATGTCTTGAGTAAAGATATAATATATAAAAGCTATATTTAGAGATTGAAAAGCCACCTCATTAAAGGTGGCTTTTTGTTTATTCCATATCCTGAAGCACGGTCTTGAGCGTACTTTTCAGTTTACGTTTGGCAACAAAGGCATCGAGAATAGAAAATATGGTACTTTGTTCCTCTTTGGTCAGCCCGTCGATAAGGGAGACCCTTTCCATAAGTGTAGTATCCACCGAATTGAAATCCTGAAGGGCATCTTTTTCAATGAAAAGCTCCGCCATCGAAACTCCGAGAGCCTTGGCGATTTTTATAAGCGTACTGACCGAAGGGTCCGTCTTTCCGTTCTCGATACGGGAATACTGCGCCGCACCCATGGCGATGGCCGAAATGACCTCTTTTTGTGAAAGCCCCTTGGCCTCCCGAATCCTTTTGATGTTCTTGCTGATATCCATATTATTGCTCAATACGGCAATAAAGGTACGTTTTAGGGCTTTATCAATCAACATATGATAGTTTTAGAGATTATAATTTGATATATTAGGCAAATATAGATATTTTTGAATCATTGCTCAATAAGTCAAATAATAATTATGAACGCTTTGAACACCAGCAATCCCAATAACTACCAGTACACGACCCAACATTTTGAAATCCACATCTTAGGAGGGCTGAAAACGAACAAGCTCGAAAGCCTTCGGGTAACGCTATCGTTACAGAAGCCCGACCAACATAATGTACTGCGCCATTCGTTGGACTTGTACAATGACAATCAGGTCGAAAAGTTTACAAGAACCATTGCCGAGCGATTGGAAATCGGTACGAGTATTACACGACAAACTCTACAGGTCTTGACCAAGGAACTGGAGAATCATCGATTCTTATTATTAGAAAAAGAGCAGCAGGCTGCTGCACCCTATTATAAAAATCTTGGCGCCCTAGAAACGAAAGAAGCCGAAACCTTCCTAAAGAAAAAGAACCTACTCGAAAAGACCAATGAACTGATTGGCAAAAGCGGAGTAATCGGAGAACATGCGAACCGATTATTGATGTATTTGATTTTTACTAGCCGTCTGACGAACAACCCGTTACATTGCATCAGCTTGGGGAGTTCAGGAGTTGGGAAGACCCATCTGCAAAGTAAAGTTGCAGAACTCATACCCGAAGAAGATAAAATAGAAATCACGGTATTAAGTGCGAATGCCTTTTACTACTTCAACCGCACCGAGCTACAACACAAACTTATTTTAATCGAAGACTTGGACGGAGCGGAAAACGTACTCTATCCACTTCGTGAACTGCAATCCAAAAAGCGCATCACAAAAACGGTGGTTCATAAAGATGTCAAAGGCACGACAAAAACAATCCATTTGACTGTCGAAGGTCCTGTAAGTGTTGCGGGCTGTACCACCCAAGAAAGCATTTATGAGGACAACAGCAACAGAAGTTTTTTACTCTACATCGACGAATCGCCCGAACAGGACAAACGGATAATGAATTACCAACGCCTTATAAGTGCAGGAAAATTAAATGAGCAGGAACAACTTAAAGCTGGGGAGCTTCTCCGCAATGTGCAACGAGTGCTGAAACCTATAAAAGTCATCAACCCTTTTGCCGAATACTTGGAACTTCCCGAATCGGTATTCAAGCCCCGAAGAACCAACAGCCATTATCTACAGTTTATTGAAGCCATCACATTTTATTGCCAGCGGCAAAGGCAAAAAAAGTATGATGAAAATACCGGAGAAGAATATATAGAAACTACCATCGAGGATATACAAGCGGCCAACGAATTGATTACAGAAGTGCTACTCAGAAAAAGCGATACGATTACGGGTGCAACTAGAAACCATCTTGAATGCCTCAAGGCATATTTAAAAGAAAATAAGCAGACCAGATTTACGAATGCTGAAATCAGGAAAAGTTTACGGGTAAAGGAAACCACGCTACGCAGGTACAACAAACAATTATTGGAGGAAAACTATATCCGAAGAATCAAGAAAACCAAAAGCAAGAGTTACTGTTTTGAAGTCGTGGACGTGGATGAATATACCAATCTCAGACAGCAAATAGACGATGCATTAAATGCTTGCATGTCGAGGCTGGAAACTGTCCGTGGCGACTCGCCACCCGCCACATCGCCACCAACTCGCCACCGACAAAATGGCGAGGTCAAGAAACAGAAGGTCAACGAGTTATAACAACTCGCCACAAAATCCCAAAAAACACATACCGCAATGAAAAAAGTCGGTAGCACCGACTGGCAAGAAAATGAAAAAGCTAAAACTACGGAACCATAACTACAAAGCATTATTGCTGAACTTTAAGGAATGGCTGGACATCTTGGGCTATAGCCAAAGTACGGTTTATTATATGCCCATTTTTTTACAGGAGTTCTTTTACTGGTTGGAGCAGCATAGCATTAATACCATTGAAAACATCAGTCTGAAAAACGTCAATGATTATTACAGATACCTGACCGAACGTTGCCACCAAAGAAAAAGCGGTGGACTGAGCAAAGCCTATTTGAACAAGCACCAGGGCGCGCTCAAAAAGTTCAGGGAATACCTAAAAAAGCATGGTGCGAAAACCTTTAAGATACATCTGCGGTTCGAGGAAAAGGACCCCGAAATAAAAGACGTGCTGACCCAAGGTGAAATAAAGGAACTCTTTGAAATAACGAGCCATAGCAGCCAATTTTCACGGACACGAATACGGGACAAGGCATTATTGGTTGCCCTGTACAGTTGTGGGCTGCGTCGTAGCGAGGCGGTAAACTTGGATATTGGCGATGTGCTTTTCGATAGGTCGCTGCTGTTCGTGAAAAAAGCGAAGAACTTCAAGCAACGTTATGTACCCCTGAACAAGTACAATCTCAGGATATTGGAGGATTACAGGTACGAGGCCCGACCACTTTACCCATTGGGAAACAACGAAGCTTTTTTTATCAATCGGTACGGGAACCGGTTGCAAGGTCAGGATATGGCCAAACGGTTGCAGCATCTTATGGGCTTGACGGATAACCAAGAACTGAAACAAAAAAAGATTACCCCACATTGTCTGCGCCATTCCATTGCGACCCATCTTTTGCAACAAGAAGTAAAGCTAGAGGACATCCAACAATTTTTAGGGCATAGTTCTTTAAAGGCAACACAGATTTACACCCACTTGGTCGAGAGGCTCGACACCCAATAAAATAATTACTATGGAACAGGACTATGAAATTTATCTGCAACGGTTACGGCATAGCCCAAGAACCATAAAATCATATAGCCAGTATATTGAGAAACTACAAAGCTGGTGCAAATCAAGATCCATCGAAATGGATACTATCAGCTATAAGGAACTGATGAAATATGTTGCCCAATTAAAACCTAATCATCAGGTCAATACCATCAATGTCCACTTGACCGCAATACGGCATTACTTTAACCACTTGATCGAGAAAGGGTATCTGGCGGAGAACGTTGCGGAAGGATTGATGGTCAGGGGCGAGACCAAAAAAGTATTACAGAACCTATTGGACGGCGATGAACTGGAAGATCTGTATTACTCGTATGAGACCACAAGCCAAAAACCCAACTTCTATTTTAAGGCGACCGCCAAACGGAATAAAATAATCGTGGGACTATTGGTCTATCAAGGATTGGTCAGCAATAATTTTTTACGGATAAAGGTCGAAGATATAAACCTGTCGAGGGGTACAATTTATATTGCCAGCACCCGAAGGAACGCAGCGAGAAAGATACCGCTCAAACCTTGGCAGATAATGCAGCTAAAAGAATACATCGAAGAAACCTTGCCCGTTATACAAAAGCACATCGGGGTTTATGACGACAGGCTCTTCCCGTTGAACACAGAACAATTTAATGTGCTGTTGTTCCCTATCTTCAAAAAGCTAAAAAGGTACAATAGGAAAGTAACCAACAACAATGGGATCAGGGCAAGTGTAATCGTAAACTGGTTAAAGAAATACAACATCAGGGAAGTACAGGAACTTGCTGGCCATCGACATATATGTTCGACGGAATCTTATAAGCAAGACGACCTAGAAAATCTGCAAAAAGTAGTGGATAACTTCCATCCGATTAGTTGAGATCAAGCACCCTAAACTTGATATTCCAATCTGGAATATCAAGTTTAAAAATAGTATTTTTAATACCGAAACAAGGATATAAAATGAGTAAGGAAATAACAATAACCGAAGAAGCCGTTATTAATAAAATCTATGTTATCAGAGAGCAAAAAGTAATGCTGGACAAGGATCTGGCAGAGCTTTATGACGTAACAACCGGTAATCTGAACAAAGCCGTTGGGAGGAATATCAAACGTTTTCCAGAAGATTTTATGTTCGAGTTGACCAAAGAGGAGTTCGAGGGCTTGAAGTCGCAATTTGCGACATCAAATTGGGGAGGGACCCGTAAAATGCCAAAAGCTTTTACAGAGCAAGGAGTGGCAATGTTATCAGGGGTTTTACATAGCGATAGGGCGATTATGGTAAACATCCAAATAATGAGGGCATACTCTAAAATGCGGAAAATGCTAACGGATAATCTGAGTTTAAAACTAGAGATAGAGGAAATCAAAAAGAAAATCTCCAACCAGGGCAAGAACATAGAATTGGTCTTCAACTATCTGGACGAGCTCATCGAGAAGAAAGAAAATCCAGAACCTAGGAAAAAGATAGGGTACAAGAAAAAATAGTACCCACCGAGCCAGCCGCACTTGCGGTCTATGGCTTCCAACACGCACACGGCACATTACTTGTTTTGGCGACCTGCGCACCTTCCATCGCAGCACTCAAAAATCCTGTGAAAAACAGGTATTTGTGCGTACTGCCCGAACGCCCCGCCAAAAAAGCAAAGAGCCGTTGCCAATGCCCACGCCACTGACCGCCCCAAGCAAAGTTACATAACGGGTAGTTATGGCAACTCTTCCCTAACGTCCAGGAACCATAACGCCATTATGTAAAATTGCCGCGCACTCCTGAACCAGAATGAAAAATAGGTGATACTTAAATAAGTTATCAAGGAAAAAAAGGGAGTAATCAACGGGCTGGATGTTGAAAACTGTGAATAACTGCAAAATTAGCGCACTTGAAATCTTCGTAAATTTGTAGGAGTTCTTAAAAGGAAAAATCAGGCCGTAAAAGAGGATTTTAGCTAGCCTGATTTAGTTGGTACTTTGTTTTCTTGACAGACCAAATATACAAAGTGCCATCCGATAATAAAAGTTAAAATCCTCGGGGAGATCGGTCTCTCTCCCATGGTACGGGACTAATAAATTGCATTGACATGAGCACTAGAAAAAAGTACCATGTAACCCAAAAACCGGATGGTAGCTGGCAAGGTAAAGCTCAGGGTGGAAAGCGGGCTTCGGTCGTAACCGACACAAAGCAGGACGCTATGAGCAGAACCATAGAAATTGCCAAGAACAAACCAAGTTCTCAGGTAATCATCCACAAAAGGGACGGGAAGTTCCAAGAGGAACGGACTTATGGTGGTAAGGATCCTTACCCACCAGAAGGCTAACCTTCCCATAGGTTTTAAAAGGTCGCTGAAAAGCGGCCTTTTTTATTGGGTAAACACCTACTTCAAGATGTGTGCGTGTCATGACAAAACTCGGACGGGACGCTCAATCGTCGCTTGCCTATCATTTTTAAAGATGGCGAACGCCTTTACCCACAATCCAGCCGCAGTTAGCAATCTTTAAAAACGCTTTACACCTCTGTACTACAAACTATAATTTTATGCGAGCAGTTAAAAGGGTTTTTAGAATTAATCTCAAAAGGCTCGCATATTACTTCAAAGCTTCCTTCGGGTACGTTGTTTAAATCTGGGTGTTTTTTGGCGAACTGAGGAATAATATTAAGATGCTCGATAATATCTCCCATTTTTGGAAGTTCATTGAAGTTCATGTAGGTTCCGCCATAACAAGGTGCGTTCGCCCAATCGGTACTTCTGGTTTTTTGAATATCAATGTAGATGTTCATGGATATTGATTTTAAATATTTTACAAAAATACTTCGTCTTTTGCTCGAAGGCAAAAACCTAAAATAAAATCGAGTGTTAACAGAAAAATCGTTTTAAAAGTTGACGGAAGGGGCTGGCGGATGCGGACGAGTTCCGACAGCTTTTAAAATGAAACCTTCTTCATAAAGAGAATCAAAAACCGATGGCAGTAGCGGCTATTTTACATAGTGTGCTTATAGTACAGTTTTGGCGGCGAACGCTGGCCGATGAGGGCTGCTGCTATAAGACCGCATTATGTAAAGATAGCTTTGGCGATAGACGGTTGTAATACAGGTGTATGTAAACTAATAAAAATCAATTACTTATGTCGTTTTAATAAACAGATGACGATGTTTTTCGTTTTATATATAGAAGGATGATGATAAGTGGTTTTTTGATGTCCTTTTAAATGGGAAATAAAAAATATAGCTTGTTCCGGCTAGATTCGAAAGTCTCGACGCTTAATGTTCCGGTATTAAATAAAATTTAGAAATATGGCAGAAACAACATTGATAATATGCACGACCTTTTTACTGGTTCTGGTGGTCTACTGGATTATGCCGACCAAGAAGATGAAAGCAGTGAACAAGGAATTGATATCGTTATCGCAGATCTTCCCTATATCCAAAGTGATAGAGGCCTTTAAGAAGAAAAGGGATTTGTAGGAAAAATAGCAATAAATAAAAATGGAAACCGTTATATTTACCTTGGTAAAGAAACGTTCTTTAAAATACTGAAAGACCCTGAAAAAAACGTTCCCGGCAAAAAAAACGCATAAGGGAATAAGTAGGTAACTATATCTATGAGAACAGTGGTTCAGGTAGTAAACTTCAGTTCTTCAATACTCCCGAGGGATATGTAATGCCCAAGACCGTGGAGGACTATACCGCAGGGTTCGAGTATGTCTATAATTATAAGGACCATTTGGGGAACATACGACTTAGTTATACAGATGCGAACGGGGATGGGGATATAGATGTCACTAATGACCCAATGACCACAGAGATTGTAAAGGAATCCAATTACTATCCTTTTGGCTTACAGCACAAAGGGTATAATAATGTCGTGAACGGTGCAGAAAATAACTATAAGGATTTCCAAGGACAGGAACTAACGAAAGACCTTGGATTGAACGTTCACGAATGGAAATATCGTTTTGGAGACCCAGCGATTGCAAGGTTTTGGCAAATAGACCCATTGGCAGAAGATTATGTTTATAATGGTACATATAACTTTTCGGAGAACGACCCAATAAGTTCAGTAGAACTTGAAGGACTTGAAAAACTTTCCGTGCACGTTTACAACGTAATCCAAAACAATAATGGTGGTTACACAGCTACTTTTCAGATGCAGACTACAACGACTGGACATAATTGGTCAGGAACAAAGTCACAGCAACAAATACAAGTACTGGACTCTTACGATAGAAAAACCGTTACCAACCTTTATACTGGAGATATGGCAAGCGCTAATGCTCAAAAGGACGGGTTTAATATTACTGAATGGAAAGGTAGAGATGTAAGCGCAAGCGATATTTGGAAAGGTGCGAAGAACAATCCAGAGTTTAAAAAAGCTGGCGAGACTTTGAAGAATGTTGTAGCGGCTGGTGGATTAGTACTGGCTGGTCCTGCTGCTTTATCAGGTGAGGCAAGTTTTTTTACTTACATGGGAGTAGCAACAGATGCAAATGTACTTTTGGGAGGGGAAAACGGGGCTGCTACCGATGCAATTGATAATAAAGCTGTACAAGGAGTTGTACAGGGAGTAAGTATACTTTCTGCGGTAGGAGCCAAAAATGAGGCAATAAATGTATTTACGACAAGTACAAAAACCTCTGAAAAAACTGAAGCAACGGTGGCATTGTCAAAATCTTTATATGATATGATTATGTCCTTCTTTAATAATGATAAAGAAAAACAAAATGAGTAAGATTCTTTTTGAGAAAAAGCACTTTTTTGGAGGGTTATTAAATTTGTTGGCAATCTGCTTACTTGCGTTTGCAGGGTCTCATTTATTATTCAAAGAATATATTTTGAGTGTATTTTTGACTTTAATAATTGTGTTTATTCTGCTGATTTTTTTGAATAAAAAATGGTTTAATAGTATAATCATTGATGATGAAAGAATAATTATTGAATACCCTTTCAATATCCTCGGGAATAAAAAGAAAACCATTAGTTATAGAGATGGGGTTATTAGTGAAGTCATTTATTATGGATATATGTACAGGACACCATCTCATTGTAAAGTTATAAGCAAAGAGAGAATATTTAGGTTCAATTGTACGTTGGAAGAAGCAAAAGGATTATTTGATATTTTCAAAGCTAATAATATTAACGTTTCCTATAATGATGAAAAGGAAGTCGATTATAGATAAGAAAGTAGTGACAGAAAACACAACAACCACTCCCGCTGTTCCCTAGTATGCGCTACCGCGGCACCTTCAGAGGTAGATTAAATACTTGATATTCAGCATATTAATTCGTATTTTAGATAAAACAAAACCCCGAATATGAGTCTCCAGCTCTAAAAACGGGGTATTATCCTAATTACGTATGT
>NZ_JASWIM010000047.1:0-32296 GCF_030291335.1 Arenibacter flavimaris | reverse complement strand
AATGCCAAAGTAAAGGCTTTTAGATCACAATTTAGGGGAGTCAGGAATACGGAATACTTCTTATATCGCTTGATTAAATTATATTCTTAAAATGGTAAAAACCCAACTTTTGGACTTGATCCCGCAATTCAGAGGCGTTAGAAATACAGAATTCTTCCTGTTTAGGTTAACTCAATTATTTGCATAAATATCCAAATACCCAGAAATTGTACTTGATCCCAGAACACTTTTGACAACACGGAAATACGGTGGATAATAAAAACAAAAAAACGCCCATTCTTACGAAGGGCGTTCCTTATAATATATTATAAAACCTATAGGGCAGCTACTTGTTTCGTCAACTTGCTCTTTAAGTTTGCAGCTTTGTTGGAATGGATAATATTGCGCTTGGCCAATCTATCGATCATACTTACAACACTTGGCAACAAGGTTTCAGCAGCTTTCTTATCCTCCTCGGTACGCAATCTTCTGATAGCGTTACGGGTTGTTTTGTGCTGGTACCTATTACGTAATCTTACCGCTTCGTTCCTTCTAATCCTCTTTAATGCTGACTTATGATTTGCCATTTTCTATTTAATTAATTTTTTTTTATTGGGTTACACCCCTAAATACAATGTGTAGTCCGTAGGGGAATCGAACCCCTGTTACCAGGATGAAAACCTGGCGTCCTAACCCCTAGACGAACGGACCATTTTTGGTTTCAAGTACGGACACAATTTATCAATTGCCATCAGTACCCCAAAATTTCAAAACAACCTTAGTAGTCCGTAGGGGAATCGAACCCCTGTTACCAGGATGAAAACCTGGCGTCCTAACCCCTAGACGAACGGACCATCAAATCGCATAATTGCGGATGCAAAAATACAATTATTTTTTACTATCGCAAGACCTAAATAATTTTTTTTAAAATCTTTTAATACGCCTTGGCAAAAAGCACTCTTTTGGAGGAAGGTTTTCCCGTAACCATGCAGACTCCAGCTTCCTCCTTGGCATCTATGGGAATACAGCGAATAGTAGCTTTTGTTTCCTCTTTCACCAATTCTTCCGTTTCCGGGGTCCCATCCCAATGTGCCGACAAAAATCCCCCCTTACTTTCCAAAACTTCCTTAAATTCTTCATAGGAATTTACCTCGGTGATGTGTGATTTTCTATGCTCCAAGGCCTTATTATGGATATTTGTCTGAATATCTTCCATCAAAAACTCAATTTTAGCCACTACCTCATCGCCCTTAACGGTTTCCTTTTCAAAAGTATCCCTTCGCGCCACTTCATAAGTACCATTATCCATATCCCTCTGCCCAATCGCCAACCGAACGGGCACCCCTTTCAATTCGTACTCATTGAACTTAAATCCCGGTTTATGGGTATCTCGGTTGTCATATTTTACAGAGATTCCTTTGGATCTCAATTCCTTTACCAAAGGAGCCACTCTTTCGGAAATAGCATCCAATTGATCCTCTCCTTTATATATAGGCACAATTACTACTTGTATGGGAGCTAATTTAGGTGGCAGCACCAATCCATTATCATCGCTATGGGTCATGATCAATGCCCCCATCAAGCGTGTGGAAACCCCCCAGGAGGTTGCCCATACATACTCCTGCACCCCTTCCTTGGTCGCAAATTTCACATCAAAAGCTTTTGCGAAATTTTGTCCCAAAAAATGCGAAGTACCAGCCTGCAAGGCCTTACCATCCTGCATTAAGGCCTCTATACAATAGGTCTCCAATGCCCCGGCAAACCGCTCACTGGCCGTTTTGGTTCCTTTTATAACCGGTACCGCCATGTACTCTTCCACAAATTCCGCATATATGTTCATCATCAGCTCCGCTTCGGCAATGGCCTCTTTTTCGGTTGCATGGGCCGTATGCCCTTCCTGCCATAAAAATTCCGCCGTTCTCAAAAAAAGTCTGGTTCGCATTTCCCATCGCACCACATTGGCCCATTGATTGATCAAGAGTGGTAAATCGCGATACGATTGAATCCATCTTCTATAGGTATCCCATATAATTGTCTCCGATGTAGGCCTAACAATAAGTTCTTCCTCCAACTTGGCTTCCGGGTCCACAATAATACCACTACCGTCCTCGGCATTTTTTAGCCTGTAGTGGGTCACTACAGCACATTCTTTTGCAAAACCTTCCACATGACTGGCTTCTTTGCTCAAATAGGACTTAGGTATGAACAATGGAAAATAAGCATTCTCATGTCCGGTTTCCTTGAACATAATATCCAATTGGGCCTGCATTTTTTCCCAAATGGCATAGCCATAAGGCTTTATGACCATACAACCCCTAACCCCCGAATTTTCAGCTAAATCCGCTTTTACAACAAGTTCATTATACCATTTGGAATAATCCTCTGCTCTTTTCGTTAAATTTTTACCCATACCAGTAAGTTTGGCACAAAACTTGCGACCTTATAATTAAATGAAATAGTTCGGCAAAACTAACTATTTTTACAATGTTCAACAATTAAATTTACAGCGATGATACATTCTCTGCCCCACCGAAGAATACATATAGCAGCAACTTTTGTAGTCCTTAGCATAGTATTGGCATCTTGCGGGTCTTACCAGCAAGCCTCTTATTATGATAATGATGGCATCTATTCCAATAGAACTGAGCAAGTTCGGGTAACCGAACAACGACCAAGAACCCAACAGCCTGCTCCAAAACAAAATACCTATGGTGATTATTTTGGACAAAAGGCCGATGAATACGGTGAAATTTTGGACAGTGAGGTATTCACCGATATTGATGGTTATTACAGTGATATGGAATCCGACAGCATCAGCTACAACCAAGATCTAAGCTATAACGCCCCCAACAACGACTATAATGGTTATGGATCATGGGGGGACAACGCCACCGATGTGAATATCAACATTTATGATAATTGGGGTTGGGGCGGTTCTCCATTTGTCTGGGGATACGGTGGTTTTTATGGCGGCTACTACGGAGGTTATTACGGGTATTACAACCCCTGGAGATGGAATCGCTACGGTTATGGATATGGCTGGAACAACTGGGGCTGGGGAGGCTACGGATGGGGCGGTTATTACAGCCCTTATTACTATTCTCCTTATAGACATTACCCATATTACTATTCCCGTAGTAGGTTTGGAAATAACTACTATAACAGAAATTATGCCTATAGCGCCAGCAGGAGAGGGATTTACAATTCCAATTCCAACCTGAGAAGCACTGCTCTAAGCGGAAGATCAAATATAAGCACTGCCAACCGTACAAGCAGCAGCCGATATAGAAGTACTACTTCGCGTAGTAATATCAATCGAAATGGTACCACATCCCGCAGTAACGTAGGGGTAGATGCCTTGGACAGAAACCGCACTTACCGTACCAGCAGAAGTACAAGAGCGGTACCCAATTACAACAGCAGCTCTAGAAGCAATCGGACATATAGTAGGAGTAATTCATCGGGCGGAACTTATAAAGGTACCGCTCCAAGAACTTCTACCTATAGAAGATCCACTAGCCCTACGAGATCGTCCAGTGGAACTTATAGAAGCTCAACACCTACAAGGTCTTCAAGCGGAACCTACAGAAGTAGCTCCAGCAGCACTCCATCCAGGTCGTCCAGTAGTACCTATAGAAGTTCCAGCAGCTCCAGTAGGTCCAGTGGAAGCGTGAGAAGCTCTAGCAGTTCTTCTTCAAGATCGTCGTCATCCAGTAGTAGAAGTAGCGGAAGACGTAACTAAAAAACATGGTCCCATATTTCAATAAAAACTTTCTAAATTAAATAAAATGAAAAGGAATTACACTTTCATTCTACTATTGGTATGTGCATTCGCCAGTGCTCAGAACATCAATGATGTTTTAAGGCTAAACGGAGAGGGTTCCTATGGAACAGCACGTTTTCAAGGATTAAACGGTGCCTTTGGGGCCTTGGGAGGGGATTTATCTTCCTTAAACGTAAATCCGGCGGGTTCCGCTGTTTTTAATAACAGCTTATTATCCTTAACGGGATCAAATTACAATACCAAAAATGATGCACATTATTTCAACGGTAGCACCAGCACCAACTTAAATTCTTTGGATCTTAATCAAATTGGAGGTGTTTTTGTGTTTAAAAGCACCAGCACCAGTTCTCCCTGGAAAAAACTTGCATTGGCATTTAACTATGACCTGATCAAAAATTTTGACGATGACCTTTTTGTTTCCGGCAATAGCAATCAAGGTATAGATAATTACTTTTTAAATATGGCCGACGGAGTGCCTTTTGGACCACTCTTGATACAGGACGACGAGTTTATAGAAGAAGCCTATCTGGATATAGGAGCTACTTTGGGATTTGTGGACCAACAGGCGTTTTTGGGATATTACAGCGGGATACTGGACCCTGTAGACTTTTCGGACGACAATAATACCGCTTATATCTCCAACGCCAAATACAGCACCATTGACCAAGATTACTCTCAGAGTACTACAGGATACAATAGCAAGTTTACCGCCAACCTGGCCTCACAATACGGAGACAATTTGTATCTAGGGGCTTCTCTTAACGTTCACAGTGTATTCCTGGACAAGCTCACCCAATTGTCCGAAAGAGGCTTTGATGCCGATTCGGAAATTCAGAATATAACCTTCGATAACTTTTTGAGGACCCAGGGAACTGGTTTTTCCCTTAGTTTGGGGGCCATTGGGAAATTAAATGAAAATTTCAGAATCGGTGGTAGTTACCAAACCCCAACCTGGTACAATTTATCGGATGAAACTTCCCAAAAAATATATTCGGATCTGGCGGCAAGTGATATTTCATATATCAATTTTAATATCGTTAATATTTATGAAGATTACACCATTAAAATACCCGGGAAATTAACAGGTAGTTTAGCTATGATATTTGGTCAGGATGGCCTTATAAGTTTCGACTATAGTTATCAAGACATGTCAAAAGCAGAGTTAAGACCTGGTTCCGACCCTAGTTTTGCCTCGGAAAATGATTATATCTCGGATAAGTTAAGTACTGTTTCCACCTTTAGAGTGGGTGGGGAGTACCGTATTGAGGCCCTAAGTCTAAGGGCGGGATATAGATTTGAGCAAAGTCCGTACGCCAACGGGGGAACCATAGGGGATTTAAATGGCTATTCAGGGGGTATTGGATATAATTTTGGAGGAAGTAGGTTAGACCTATCCTACAACTATTCCACACAGGACATAAATAAACAATTGTTTGATGTAGGCCTACCAACACCGGCCAGCATAACCAATAAAAACTCCGTAATAAGTTTAGGTTACACCCTAAATTTCTAATAAATACCATATTTAAAAACAAAAAAGACGGGTAAAACCCGTCTTTTTTGTTTTTAGTACAAATTGTAATTATCGCTTTAACGTAAAGTGGGTCCTAACGGAACGCGCTACAATGATTCCGCCTTCGTCCCGTGAATAATCCATCCTAAACCAATAATCCGATGAAGGCATTGGCCTTCCATTAAAAGTGCCGTCCCAACCTATTGTGGTTTCATCAATCTGTTTAAGCAATTTACCATAACGATCAAATATATATACCACCGGATCTATCAAGGTGGAGATTCCATATACATTCCATCTATCATGGATACCATCGGCATTGGGTGTAAAGAATTTGGGGTAACCCACCACCAAGAATTCTTGTGGCTCCGAAGTACCGCAGCCATTTTTATCATTTATAATCACCGTGTTAACCCCCGGTGGCACATTATTAAAAACAGGATCATCCTGAAACTCACCACCGTTAATGGCATATTCGTAATTACCGTCCGGGTTGGCCACTACTATTTCTACAATATTATTATCAGAAAGGTCGTCCCTAACGATTACTTCCTGTAAAACTGGGGTTCCAAAAAAGGTGATCAGTATATCATCACCTACATCATTTCCAAAACTGTTGGTTAGTTCAACAAAATAGCGTCCAGAATTGGGGCTGCTCACCACCAATTCGGCATTGGAAGGCCCGGATCCCGGCAAGGTGGCATCAATAACGCCATCGTCCTCATAATCTACAGTCCATACCACACTTGTAATATCAGGTCCAAAAGGAGAATTAAGTGCAGATAGGGTGATGTCCGGATCATCCTCACAGGCAATTATATCCAATCCCAAAAATTCGTCTCGTAAGGTACAATCCAACGCATTATCTTGATCGGCATCAACCGAACTACCTGTAAAAGTCAATGAAAATTGCTCAGCATCATCATCGAAATTGGTGTTGAAATTATTAATGAAAATATAGTAGATTTCTCCTGGGAGTACATTTAACCATTCGTCATATGTGTTTTGGCTTTGCTTTAAAAAAGGAGCACCCACATCCCCATTCTCCGGATTGATACCTATTCCCGTGAAACGCGTATTATTGGCTTCATAATTACAACGGATAGGTTCTGATCCACTTCCTATAATCGAACAGAAATTCTGTCCACTGGTCTGATCATAAGGACCATAAACCGCAAAGTCCCACTCCGCTGTTATTGTAGTACCCGTTACCGGCAAAGCCTCTATGTCAAAACCTAGCTGACCGCCTGTACCTGCTCTAAAAACGAACCAAGAGGTGTTGTTTTCGATATTCGCAGAACTTACACTTCCTTTCTCCAAACAACCACTTTGCTGAATTACCTCAGGATCAAAGTCGTCTATATCACCACCGCCATCAACAATTGGCATAATTGGCTGGCCATCTGCACAAACAGGAATGGCACTCCTACAATCAGGTGAATTTTGCGCAACTATATTACTAACAAACAGTAACATAACACATATAGAACAGATAAGTGTCCGCATAGAAATTGGGGCTAAATACATACTTAAATCAAGTATAATAACTCTTATGAAAATGATTTAGTATATAAGAGGTATATTTTATCACAAAAACTTAGACCTCTCCATACTTATTCCCAGGTGCCTTGGGCAATGACCACTACCCTTGATTTGTATACAATTGGTTTATTTAATTGCGCCTATAATGCCTACTGGGAATATCAGGATAGAATCCAAGAATAGCCCCTTACCAATTTAAGATTATCGTTTTAAGGAAAAATGATTATTGATGTACTTGGCCACTATACGCTGACCATCTTGATCCTTAAAACTTAGCTTAAACCAATAATCGTCCGAAGGCAATGCCACACCATTATAGGTACCATCCCATCCCACACTATTTTGCGACAATTGTGCAAGCAGCTTACCATACCTGTTGTAAACCGTTAATAAAGGTTCTTCCAAGCTGGAAATCCCAACTATATTCCAAACATCGTTTAAACCGTCCCCATTGGGGGTGAAAAACTTAGGAAACCCTACCACAACAATGCTTTCCGTAGCTGTTCCGCAGCCATTCAAATCGTTCAATGTAACATTGTGCACACCAGGAAGTACCTTATAAAATTTGTTATCTGACTGATAGGCCCCTTCATCCAAACTATATTCAAAATCCCCCTCCCGATCGGGCATTATGGCAATGGTATTGCTATCCTGCAGATCCTCTATTACCACCTCCTTTATGTGAGGTGTTTTTGAAGCAAAGACCTTAATGTTAAAAGTATTGTTACAAGGCGAAACACCAAGCTTATCGGTTATTGTCAAGGTATATTCCCCGCCTTGGACCACGGTAATATTGGAAGTTAACTCGCCAGTACTCCAAACATAATTATATGCTGGATCTGGGTCCATTTCCCCTATTACGGCATTAACCTCCCCTTCACAGAGAAAAACCTCCAAGGGAAAATCGGGAACCAATGGCTCATGGACCGTTATTATAAAATCCTCTGAAACGTCATAGCACCTAGGATTCTGTACCGAGCTGGCCCTAATGTAAATCCGCTGTTCCCCTGGCTGCAATTTATACTCCAAAGGAAGGGCATTTACTCCTGCTTCAGCCTCGGTTAAACTATTATGATAAGATAAAATTACCTCGCTCGCAGATTGTCCGCCCAAAGCCTGTTGATCCTTTTGGTCTAAATAATATTTACCTGAATCCAAGCATAAGTGCTCATCCGCTACAGGAGAAGTTGATGGTGCTTGGGAAAATCCAACCTGCACATCGCTAATAATATTATTTTGGGACTGGGTGATTACCTCCACCCGGTAAAAAGCAGCTTCCAGAACATTTAAGGTAGCAGAGGCCTCCCCCGGAATAACGGCATAACCACTTCCTACATCCTTATACCAGGTATAACTTACCACATCGGACATAGTGGCGTCCAAAACAACGTTTTCATTGTCACAAGCTGCAATCGGGGGTCCCAAAAGATTATTTACAATTGCACAATCCAATGCGTCATAAGGATTGGTTACAAAGATTTGACCTGTGAACTGAATTGAAAAGCCAGAATTGATATTACTAAAATTATTCACCAACAAGTAGTAATCCTCTCCGGGCAAAACCTCCAACCATTCTTCGTATTGAACATTATCCGTTGCACCTTGCGGGTCCTCCCCTACACCAATAAAACTACTGGCATCCCTATTATCAAAAAAATTACAGCGAACAGGCTCTCCGAGGGAATTGCAATCACTGGCCTTATAAAGGGCAAAATCCCAATCTTCGTTGGAATCGAAACCAATATTAAACCCTAATTGTCCCGAGGCCCCCGTTCTAAATCTATACCAAGCAGCATTGGATTCAATGGAACCCGAAGGAGTTTTTTCCAAACAACCTGATTTACCGGCTCCATTAAAGTCATCCGCACCAAAGCCATTTGTACCCCCGTTTACCGGAGTATTGTTACAAATAGGTACCGCATTTGAACAATCCGGAGCCACTTGGGTCCTGGCCAAAGTAGTACCTAGACACCAAAAAACACCAAAAAGGACGACCAACCTGTTCATGAATACCTATAAAATTGGGGAATTTCAAAAGTAAGTCCGAGATTTAGTTAACACTAATTTATGTTGTGTAACAAGGCAAACATGGTATAAAGTGGCATATAATGTATATCTTTGCTGCCTTAAAAAGCAATATTTTAATGAAAATCGACAACGCATTGGAAAAGCATTTTGAAGAGTTAGGGGACGATCACGTTTCCGCTGCTGAGGACACACCTTTACGTAAGGATGCATTTGTGCTAAGTGATGAAGAAAAAATAGCCCGAATCAGGGGCAGTGTAAACGAAATAATGCTGACTTTGGGCCTCGACCTCGAGGACGACAGTTTAAAGGGGACCCCCAATAGGGTGGCCAAAATGTTCGTCAATGAGATTTTCGGGGGCTTAAATCCAAAACGACGGCCCAAATCATCCACCTTCGATAATAAATACAAGTACGGTGAAATGTTAGTGGAAAAGAACATTACTTTATATTCCACTTGTGAACATCATTTATTGCCTATAGTAGGGAAGGCCCACGTGGCCTATATTTCCAAAGGCACTGTTGTTGGCTTGTCCAAAATGAACAGGATAGTGGATTATTACGCCAAAAGACCACAGGTCCAAGAACGATTGAATATTCAGATCGTTAGGGAACTACAAGAGGTTTTGGGTACCGAAGATGTTGCCTGTGTTATAGACGCCAAACATTTATGTGTAAATTCCCGAGGTATACGCGACATTGAAAGCAGTACCGTTACGGCAGAATACGGCGGAAAATTTAAAGAAGAGGCCGTCAGACGAGAATTTTTGGACTATATAAACATCGATACTAAATTCTAATTGTCCCACTTACCAATGTCTTTGTACCAAACTCAAAAATTAAAAGTTTACAATTCCCTTTCAGGAAAAAAAGAAGATTTTGAACCGTTAAACGAAGGTCACGTTGGTATGTACGTCTGTGGACCAACCGTCTACAGCAATGTACACTTGGGCAACTGCCGAACCTTTATGTCCTTTGACATGATCTTCAGGTATTTAAAACATTTGGGTTATAAAGTGAGATATGTCCGGAATATTACCGATGCGGGACATTTGGAAAATGATGCGGAAGACGGGGAGGACAAGATTGCAAAGAAAGCCCGACTGGAACAGTTGGAGCCCATGGAAGTAGTACAACAATATACTTTGGATTTCCACAGCATACTGCAAAAATTCAATTTTTTACCTCCCAGTATTGAACCTACGGCGACCGGACATATTATTGAGCAAATTGAAATCATAAAGAACATTCTCGAAAAAGGTTATGCCTACGAAATTAACGGGTCTGTTTATTTCGATGTAGAAAAATTCAACAAAACCCATGAGTACGGTAAACTTAGCGGGAGAAAATTGGAGGATATGATTGCCAACACCCGTGAATTGGCAGCTCAGGACGAAAAAAAGAGTCCCCAGGACTTTGCACTGTGGAAAAAAGCGGAAGCCCAACATATAATGCGATGGCCTTCCCCCTGGGGTGATGGTTTTCCTGGTTGGCATTTGGAATGTACTGCCATGAGCACCAAGTATCTAGGTGAAACTTTTGACATACACGGTGGCGGTATGGACCTTAAATTTCCACATCATGAATGTGAAATAGCCCAGGCCGAGGCCTGCAACGGTCATGCACCGGTAAAATATTGGTTACACGCCAATATGCTAACCTTGAACGGCAAAAAAATGGCCAAGTCTACCGGAAACAATATCTTGCCCAATGAAATGTTCTCTGGAGAGAACAGTATTCTGAGCAAGCCATACACCCCATCGGTAGTACGCTTTTTTATGATGCAGGCACATTACACCAGTATATTGGACCTAAGCGATGAAGCACTTTCTGCATCTGAAAAAGGCTATCAAAAATTGATGGACGCCATTGCAAGCATGGAAAAACTAACTACCAGTTCGTCATCCAGTTTTAATGTAGCGGAATGGAAACAAAAGGGTTACGATGCCATGAACGACGATTTCAACACTCCTATGCTAACGGCCAATTTATTTGAAGCTGTGAAACGCATCAATTTAATAAAGGAAGGCAAGGAGACCATTACCGAAAAGGACAAGGAACTTTTTATAGAGACCATGCACAGTTTTGTTTTTGATATATTAGGTTTGGAAAATCAAAATAACGCTATGCTTAATTCCGATAAATTAAGCAGTGTAGTTGGTCTTTTGATCCAATTGCGAAATGAAGCACGGGCCAATAAGGATTTCTCCACATCGGACAAAATAAGGGACCAATTGGCAGGAATGGGCATTCAATTGAATGATGGCAAAGATGGTACTACCTTTAGCCTCAGCTAGGTTGGAGGTTTAACAATTGCTGAATTGGCTTTTATACGAAATTGAGGCGCACAATCTAAGTTATAATTTTATATTAAGCTCATTTTCAGATTAATACAAAATTCTTAAATAGATGAAAAAGATTTTAATAGCCCCTTTTGTATTATTGGTGAAATTTTACCAAAACTTTATCTCCCCTCTTACCCCTGCTTCATGTCGCTATTCCCCCACCTGTTCGCAGTACACTTTGGAAGCCCTGCAAAAGCATGGCCTGTTCAAAGGTGGATGGCTGGCCTTAAAGAGAATTTTTAGCTGTCACCCTTGGGGAGGAAGTGGTTATGACCCGGTTCCATAGTTTTTATTCCCAGCTTTGTTGTAATACGATTTAATTAAGTCAATATTGGCACAAACAAAAGTACAAGGCTTCTAAACTTTTGCAAATTTCCAAATATAATCATGCCCGTATATCAAAATTAACCCATTTCACTCCACTATTCTTTACAGTATTTACTTATCTTAGTCCCTTAAAAATTTGTAGATGTACTTTTTAGGCTTTACTTGGAATCCCGCCGATACCCTTTTTAAAATTGGGGTAATACAGATAAAATATTACAATCTTCTTTGGATAATCGCTTTCGCATTGGGCTGGTACCTCATGAAGAAGATATTTTTAAAAGAAAAAAAATCCCTGGAGCAATTGGACTCCCTTTTCATATATACCGTTTTGGCTACTATGTTGGGAGCTAGATTGGGTCATGTGTTCTTTTATGATTGGGCATATTACCAAAACCATTTATTGGAGATATTGCTACCTATTAGGGAAAGTGCCGATAGCACCCTTTTTGGGTTTATCAATGGTTACGAGTTCACAGGATTTACCGGTCTGGCAAGTCACGGTGCTGCCATTGGAATCATCATTGGCATGTACCTCTACACCAGAAAATACCCTGAATTTAAAATTCTTTGGATTCTGGATCGTATCGTCATTCCCGTATCCATAGGTGCTTTTTGTGTTCGACTGGGAAATTTCTTCAATTCGGAAATCAACGGGAAACCTGTTGAGGAATCTTTTGCGCTGGCCACCAGGTTCGTGCGCGATTCCGACGATATGCCTGCATACAAGGCCCTGTCCATTACCAAGGAAAAAACGGTAAATGCAGCCTATAACCTTATTGAAAAAGATCCTCGGTTTGCCGAGTATTTAGAGGCCATTCCATATAGGCACCCAGCCCAATTATATGAAGGGGTCTGTTATATTTTTGTCTTTGCCATTTTGTATTTTCTATATTGGAAAACTGATAAAAAAGATAAACTTGGGTACCTTTTTGGGGTATTCCTAGTGCTTTTATGGACGGTTCGCTTCTTTGTGGAATACGTAAAGAAAAGTCAGGGCGGATTTGAGGAGTCACTTGGTTTGCTATCCACCGGCCAATGGCTGAGCATACCCTTTATTGTAGTTGGCCTCTATTATATGCTAAGACCAAAATCGGGTACCACCAAATAATCCGATTGGAAAGATTAAAGGTGCCTTCACCAACAGAAATTGTAACATGAGGAACAATAAAATCTATCTACTCTTTGTTGTGTGTTTTGTCATTCAACTTTCCTGTAAGGAAGAAGCTAAAAAAGCGATAAAAACGGCGCCGATTACCTTTAAAAAAGAAGGAGATCTGCGTATCCTGCAAAAGGAATCGGATTCCCTTCTAACCGTTTTGGATATAGAGATAGCGGATAGCGACTACGAAAGGGAAACAGGGCTCATGTACCGTAGTTCCATGGAGCCTAATCAGGGCATGTTGTTTGTTTTTGAGGATGTTGCCATGCATTACTTCTATATGAAAAATACGGAGTTCCCCTTAGACCTTATTTTTGTGGACGACCAAATGAAAATCGCCAGTTTTCAAAAAAATGCACAACCGCTTAAGGAAAACAGCCTACCCTCCAAAGTTCCCGTAAAATATGTTCTTGAAGTAAATGCCGGTTTGGCGGATAAATGGTCTTTAGCCGTAGGGGATTCCATAGTATATAGTAAAGCACCATAACCGGCGGGAGGGGTTGTTATTTTAGGGTTGCAAGTTACGCATACCAAACAGCTCATATCCTTATAAAATGCCTATTTTAGTAAGCTCAACCAACAAAAGACCCATCCTTTGTCTGCCTATAAAAAAGTGCCCCTAACTATTTTAGCCATTGTTTTGGCCTTACCCCTTGCGTCCCAGAAAAAAAATGAATCCTTTCAACTAAATATTCGCAAGACAGCTACAGCGGTAGAAATAGACGGAATTGGCAACGATTTGGCCTGGAAAGATACGGATGTAGCCACCAACTTTTACATGGTACTGCCCATGGATACCGGAATGGCAAATGAACCTTCCGAAATCCGAATGACCTATGACGATAACAATCTCTACCTATTAGCTACTTTTTACAACGCCACCAAAGGACCTTACTATGTAGAATCATTGCGTCGCGATTTTATATTTGGAAAAAATGACAACTTTTTGTTGTTTATGGATCCCTTCAATAACCAAACCACCGGTTATTCCTTTGGCTCCAACGCGGCAGGTGCCCAATGGGACGGCACCATGCATAGTGGGGGAAGCGTAGATTTAAACTGGGATAGCAAATGGGTCTCCGCCGTAACTAGTGATGAAGAGAAATGGGTCTTTGAAATGGCCATCCCCTTTAAATCCATTCGTTATGAAGATGGCGTAACGCAATGGGGCATAAATTTTAGCCGGCTGGATTTAAAATCGGGCGAAAAATCGAGTTGGACACCCATTCCCCGACAATTCCCCACGGCCTCCCTAGCCTATACGGGAACCTTGGTCTGGGATTCCCCTCCTCCCACCCCTAGGAGCAATTTTTCGATTATCCCCTATGTGCTGGGAGGTGTTAATCGAAATCTGGAAAATAGCACCGATACCCAGTATGACAAGAAAATTGGAGGTGATGTTAAGTTCAGTCTAAGCACCTCTTTGAATTTGGACTTGACAGTAAATCCGGATTTCTCGCAGGTAGAGGTAGATCGCCAGGTAACCAACCTTGACCGATTTGAACTGTTTTTCCCTGAAAAAAGACAGTTCTTTTTGGAGAACGGGGATCTATTTGCCAACTTTGGATATGCCACCATACGTCCCTTCTTTTCAAGAAGAATAGGCCTGGGCGTCCCCATAAGAGCCGGAGCCAGGGTTAGTGGAAACCTAAATAAAAAATGGCGTTTGGGGCTTATGGATATGCAAACGGCCAGCATTGAAGAAACAGGGTTGCCAAGCCAGAATTTTGGAGTACTCTCGCTACAAAGAAAAATTTTTGCCAGATCTAGTATTGGGCTGATGTTTGTAAATAAGGAATCTATAAATTACCCTCAAAATACCGATTCCCTAAAAACAGTTTTCCCAAAGTTTAACCGAAATATAGGACTGGAATACAATTTGGCATCCCCCAATAATCAATGGACAGGGAAAGCATTTTTCCTAAAATCCTTCGCTCCCAACAAGAACGGCAATGGTTTTACCCAGGCGGCCCATTTGGAATATAAAAGTCGTAAATGGAATTGGCGCATACAGGAAGAATCGGTTGAGGACGATTATACCGCCGAAGTTGGTTTTGTTCCCAGAAATGGATATGTCAATATAACCTCCTATTTAGGCCACCTATTCTTTCCAAAGGAAAGTACGGTATTGAGCCATGGCCCCAAATTCAGTACAAGCTATTTTTTTAATGAAAAATTGGAGCGAACAGACAATATCAATCTTTTTGAGTACCTCTTGGACTTTAGGGACCGTTCCAAATTAAACTTTGGCGTAGCCGATGAATATGTAGAACTGCTATCGCCCTTTGACCCCACAAGATCAGGTAAGGAATCCTTGGACATTGGAACCAAGCACCAATGGAATGCCTTTACAGTGGATTTTCTTTCAAAACCACAAAGTATGTTTACCTATTCCTTGGGCGGCCGCTTTGGAGGATATTATTCCGGAGGCCACAGAACTAGTCTGATCAACGAATTAGGCTATCGTTTTCAACCCTTTGTTAGCTTAAGTACCAATTTGAGTTACAATAACATAAGCTTACCAGCCCCTTGGAACGATACGGAATTTTGGCTTATTGGTTCGGAGGTAGATATTACCTTTACCAACAAATTATTCTTTGCCACCTTGTTCCAATACAATGAACAATCGAAAAACTTTAACCTAAACTCCCGTTTTCAATGGCGCTATAAGCCTGCCTCCGACTTATTCCTAGTCTACAGCAACAACTACCTTATTGAACCGTTTGAAGGGAGAAATTGGGCCTTGACCCTTAAATTCACTTACTGGTTCAATAAATAAAATTAGTAATCCAACAGAATCCTATCCATAAATTATTTTCTTTTGAATTCCATAAAAAGACATTTTACATGAAGAATAGAATACATTGGGCCGTATTTATCAACAACGACTCCCATAAGGAGCAGTTTATAACAAATGTAATGGAAGGTCCCCTACCTGCAGGATTTGAAATTCTAGGGGACTTGGACGGGGCCCTATTTTCCAAAATAACACTGAACCAGTTTATTAACGAGGAGGAAAGGCACGGTATCCAGATTATCAATAAAAATTCAACGCAATTGCTCAAGACGATGTCTAGCGGGGAGCAAAAAAAGGCGCTATTGAAGTATATATTCAATTTAAAGCCAGATTTTATTGTTTTGGACAATCCCTTTGACAATTTGGACAAAGACGCCCAAAAGGACCTAAAAGTCTCCTTGGAACATATTTCGAAAAGCACCTATATTATTCAGCTCATAAGTAGAAAGGCCGATCTTTTACCTTTTATTACCCATGAGATGATTTTGGAAGGAGCTACTATAAAACAGCTTCCCGGAAGATTCAAACAAGCTGCACATAAAAAGACATCCACAAGTACCTCCTTTACCGGTACAATTCCCAAGCCTTTTGCACCTACGGATTATAAAGAATCCATTTTAATAGACTGCAAGGACATAAGCGTAACCTATGGAGACAAAAAAGTGCTGGATAGAATTAACTGGACTATCAAAAAAGGGGAGTTTTGGCAACTAATAGGTCCCAACGGTAGTGGAAAGTCAACACTACTCTCCATGATTACAGGTGATAACCACAAAGGCTACGGACAGCAACTGTACCTTTTTGGCCAACGCAAGGGAACAGGCGAAAGCGTCTGGGACATCAAGAAAAGAATTGGATACTACACCCCGGCCATGACCGATAAATTTTCGGGTCTCCACTCCTGTCTCAACATGATTATCTCTGGGATGAACGATTCTGTGGGACTCTATTTAAGGGCTACGGAAAACCAGAAGGCCCTGGCCAAAGAATGGCTCCAAATATTGGATATGTGGCACCTAAGGGACATCCTTTTTGCCGACCTATCTGCAGGACAACAGCGTATGGTCATGACCGCCAGAGCAATGATAAAACACCCTCCTCTACTAATTTTGGATGAACCTACCGCCGGACTGGATGATGAAAGCGCCCAGCTTTTTATATCCCTTGTAAATAAAATTGCCAAGGAAAGCAAGTCGGCCATCATCTTTGTATCCCATAGGAAAGAACCAGGATTGGAACCCCAATACAATTACGAGCTGCAGATATCCCCTCAGGGATCCCATGGAAAAACAATATAAAAAAGGCCGCTGAACAGCGGCCTTTTAAATTATAGACGGTAAGAAAATAATTAATCTTCTTTCCCTATTTGTGTTTTCTTCTTCAAAGTATCGAACATTACTGGAGTTGCTATGAACAAAGAGGAATATGTACCAACAATGATACCAATGATCATGGCAAACATAAACCCTCTCAAGGATTCACCCCCAAATATGAAAATGGCCAAGAGCACCACCAAGGTAGTCATGGACGTATTCAAAGTTCTACTCAATGTACTGTTCAGTGCCAAGTTGGTATTTTCACCAGCTTTCCATCCTTTTTCAGCTATAATTTCCCTAATACGGTCAAAAACTACCACCGTATCATTTAACGAGTAACCAATAACCGTTAGAATTGCCGCGATAAAGGCCTGGTCAATCTCCATATTAAAAGGCATAAGCTTACCAAAGATGGAGAATACACCCAAGACGATCAAGATATCATGGAATACTGCGGCAACTGCACCCAGAGAGAACTGCCATTTGCGGAACCTAAATAGGATATAAAGGAAAACTACCGCCAAGGAACCAATGATGGCCAAGAAAGCATTCTTTTTAATATCATCCGCAATGGTGGGTCCCACTTTAACCGACTGGAGGATCCCGATGGACTTTTCACCACTACCTATGGTGAAATTCTCAAAGCTGGTACCATCCGGTAGATATTTCTGAAGGGAAGTGTAGAGTTTATTTTGAATTTCATTATCCACCTCAATTCCTTCAACATCCACTTTGTAAGGAGTAGTTATTTTTATTTGATTGGCCTCTCCGTAAGTCTTTACATTGGTACCACTACCAAAAACAGTATTCAATTCCGAAGCAATTTCCGATGGATTTACCATCTTCTCGAATCTAACTGTATAGGAACGACCTCCAACAAAATCCACACCTTGTTGCAACCCTTGGGTCAACAATGAAAATAGGCCAATTGCCACCAAAATGGTGGAAGCTATATAGGCGATCTTTCTTTTGGACAAGAAATCGATATTGATATTCTTGAACAAGTTCTTGGTCATGGCTGTTGAGAAGTCCAATTTTCTTCCTTTTCCACTCACATACCAGTCAACCAAAAGTCTTGTAATGAATATAGCTGTAAACAATGAGGTAACTATACCTATCAATAAAGTAGTGGCAAACCCTTTAATAGGTCCTGAACCAAATACGAACAAAATAAGGGCCGTTAGACCGGTAGTAATGTTGGCATCCAAGATAGAAGAAAGTGCGTTTCCAAAACCATCTGCAATAGCTTGGCTCTGCCCTTTTCCTTTTGCCAATTCCTCTTTAATACGTTCAAAAATAAGTACATTGGCATCCACGGACATACCTATGGTCAATACAATACCAGCAATTCCCGGTAAGGTAAGTACCGCATTTAAACTAACCAGCACCCCAAAGATCAACAGGATATTTAGAAGCAAAGCGATATCGGCAAAAATACCAGCTTTCCCATAGTAAAATACCATCCATACCAAAACAATGGCCATGGCGATCATAAAGGAGAAGAAACCACTATTGATTGCTTCTTGACCCAAGGAAGGCCCTACAATTTCAGATTGAATAATTTCCGCTGAAGCAGGAAGCTTACCAGCTCTTAATACGTTGGCAATATCCTTGGTCTCATTAATGGTAAAGTTACCTGTAATCTCGGAACGACCACCGGAAATAGGTCCAGAAGAAACTCCGGGTGCCGTATATACCTTATTGTCCAAAACAATGGCAATACCGGTCTGATTATTAAAGGCATCCCCTGTTAGTTTTTCCCACTCCTTGGCACCTTTGGTATTCATGGTCATGGTAACCGCAGGCTTGTTATATTGATCAAAAGTATCCGAAGCATCGGAAACAACATCCCCACTAATTCTTGGCGTATTGTCCCTATTGGATTTTAAGGCGTACAACTCAACTACTTCCGAACCTTCGGTTGGACGTTCCCAAACAAATTTCACAAACTGAATATCCGCTGGAATCAATCTGCGAATTTCCTTCATTCTTAGATATTCCCCAATTTTTGCCGTATCCTTAATAGCAGCACTTACCAAAGCGTTCCCATTGGGATTTGCTGGAATAAGCAAACTGAAAAGAGGATTTACCTCTTGTGAAAAATCCAAGGAATCCTGGGCAACATCGGATAATAAGGAATCCAACTCCGATTCCGGCTTAACAATTTCTTCTGGTTTTTCAACCTCCACCAAAGTTTTCAACTTCTCGTTGGCCGCCTGCAAAAAGGTACTTAAACTAGGATTACTTTGTTTGTAGGTTTCCCAAAATTCCAATTGGGCCGTACTCGATAAAAGATCTTGTGCGCGTCCAATATCCCTGGCACCGGGCAATTCCACCAAAATTCGACCAGAATTACCTTCACGTTGAATATTGGGCTGTGTTACCCCAAAACCATCTATCCGTTCACGTAGTACTTCAAAAGCAGAAACGATGGACTCATCAATCTTAGTCCTAATAATTGGTTTTACCTGATCATCGGTCATTTGAAAGTTAATGACATCGCTCAAACCTTTATTTGCGAAAATATCCGGAGAGGCCAATTTGGTATCTCCCTTTATTTTGTCAAAAGATTCAAAGAACAGATCTATATAAGTAGCATCACTATTTTTAGAAGCGGCATCGGCATCGGCCAAGGCCTTGTTGAAAACTGGGTTCTTGGTATTATTGGCAAGACCTTTTAAAATATCCTTTACAGAAATTTGAAGGGTAACATTTATCCCACCTTTTAAATCCAGACCTTTATTAAGTTCCTTTTTCTTGGCTTCATCATAGTTGGTAAACCCTAAAATGGAATTCCCCCCTATGGAGTCTAAATATCTTGCCTCCAGTGCTTCCCTCTTTTCAAGGTAATCCTCTTCAGATTCTGAAATTTTATTGGTAGCAAAGACAGTTGCATCCTTTTCTACTTTATTGGTAATAAATGTGTAGGATAGCTGATAAATACTGACTAGTCCAAACAAAAAAGCGAAAAGCTTTATAAGTCCTTTATTTTGCATTGGTTATATATTAATTTAAAATGGTATTCTTAAATAGCGTGCAAATATATTATTTCCCATAGGAACTAACAATATATTTATCAGTTTTATAAAATAAGGGCACCCGCCCCGTTCCGATGGTTCTCGGAAACAAATGGGACGGATGCCCTTAATAATTGTCAACCCCAATAAACTATAGGATCAATAAACCATTCGTTTTTCTTACGCCCTCAGCGCTTTCCTTCATTTTTGCCTTTTCAGCCTCGGTCAATTCTATTTTTACAATTTTCTCAATACCATTTTTACCCAAAAGTACCGGAACACCAATGCAAATATCGTTAAGTCCGTACTCACCTTCCAAAAATGCAGAACACGGGAACATCTTCTTCTGATCGCAGGCAATGGCCTGTACCATAGAAGAAACGGCAGCACCCGGGGCATACCAAGCACTAGTGCCCAACAATTTTGTAAGGGTGGCACCACCTACTTTGGTATCCTCCGACACTTGAGCAAGGCGCTCTTCGGACAAAAATTCGGATACCTTGATACTATTCCTTGTTGCATGTGCAGTTAGGGGCACCATACCTGTATCACTATGACCACCAATGACCATACCATCCACATCGGAAATTGGAGCCTCCAGTGCCTCGGCCAATCTGTACTTAAACCTTGCGCTATCCAGAGCACCACCCATACCTATAATTCTATTCTTGGGTAAACCCGTAGTTTTGTGTACCAAATAGGTCATGGTATCCATTGGATTACTAACTACGATCAAAATTACGTTGGGAGAATGTTCCAATAGACTGGAGGAGACCGCTTTTACAATCCCTGCATTAATCCCGATCAACTCCTCACGGGTCATTCCCGGCTTACGCGGAATACCAGAAGTGATAATAGCGACATCGCTTCCCGCAGTTTTGCTATAATCATTGGTAATTCCTGTTATTTTGGTATCAAAACCATTCAATGAAGCTGTTTGCATTAAATCCATGGCCTTGCCTTCAGCAAAACCCTCCTTAATATCCAACACAACTACTTCAGATGCAAAATTCTTTATAGCAATGTACTCTGCACAACTTGCGCCAACAGCACCTGCTCCAACAACGGTAACTTTCATTATAAGGTTATTTTAAGTTAAATTTTATCCTCCAAAAGTACTGATTTTTAACAGAACAATACCACCGCACCCATAGAAACCAAGGAAATTTTATTAGGATGAAGAATTTGCCTTTTTTTTATCGGCCATGGAAAAAGTAACGGCTAAAGAAGTCGTATCGTATTTTATACTGAACGTATTAAAAAGACCTTTTATCGAAAAAAGTTAAAATAATGTCCCATACATCGAATTAATATAATAGAAAGACGAAACCGTACGTTCAATACTTAGTACCAAATCTAAGAAAATTCCTACAAAATGAAGAAATTATTATCATTCTTGGCAATTATTGGCATCCTACTGGCCAGCAATTGTACTAGAATAACAGAGAACAACGATCCGGTTATCGGAATATGGTCCCATATTTCAAAGGATGGAGGTGTTACCCAAAAGCAGGATATCACCGTTAGGCAGGAGTGGATCTTTAATGATGCCTACTTAGGCAGATACCACACCTATCACAACAAAGATTTAACGATTATTTCGGACTTCAAATGGGTTCATAAGGATAGTGTATATGTCATTTCTTATCCCGGCCTAGACAAGGAGGAAGACATAGTTCTCATGACAGAGTCCGACAATGGAATAATTTTGGCCGATTCTGAAGGCAACATATTGGCCATAAGGGAATAAATTTTGGATTTATCTAAATCCAAAATTTACCCCTACTGTTAGGTTATTAAATTCAGCCAAGGAATAATCCGCATGCAACCTAAAGAAACCAAGTTTTAACTTGGCACCTAAGGTTCCTGAGACGCCACTGGCCTTTCTGGTCAAAGAAAAAGGATCTTCATAGGTTTCCTGAAATGGACCTGATTGTACTTGATAGGTCCCTAAGACATCAGTTGTGGATTTTCCGGAAACATATCCTATAGCCCCGTAAAAATTGATGACCGGAAGCTTAGTGGAGGCCACGGCCTGAACTGTTAAAACATTCATATCCACCTCTATCTGCTGATTGCTACCATCTACAATATTACTGTCCGTAAAATCATAGGAGGCATTCAAATGCGTATACCCGGCCACGGCAGAAAGGGCAACTGGCAATATTTTATCTGCAGGCAACAATTTTGAGAAGTCATATTGCAAACCAAGACCATACAATCCCACGGCCACATCATCGGTATCAATTTTAGGCAAAAACCTGGCCTTCACTTCCAACCCTTTGATCAACCCTACACTTAGCTGCAAAAAGGCCGACGGAATAAAGTTGATGTTTTCCGAAGCCAGTCCGGTTGGTAATTCAAATTCCTCCCGAAGTGGTAAAGAACCTGCCTCACCTTCCACAAATACCATTATACCTTCCATATCCCCCAGAGCCGTTGAAACCGCCTGGGAAGAGCTGCCATCCACGAACTGCAGATTTTCATAATCCGCTGTATTTAGAACAAAAGTCTTTTTGTCTTCCTTATTTTTAAAAGAGGTCATATTACCGATTATGGAAATCTCAAAACCAGCCAAAGGCTTGGAATCGGCAGAATTGTACCACCCATTGGACAAACCATAAATAGCGCCCTCGGAGACCGGGCCGAAATAACTATCGGTAAATTTTTCCGCGTCGTTGACCCCTGCAGCAAACAACTCATTTACGTTGGATTGCGAAAATCCCACTGCGTTAAAAAACAAAAATGCGGTTAATAACAAATATCTCATAACTCTTAGATTTTTGTTAAAACTAAAAAACTCGCACCAGTGGTGCGAGTTTTTGTTGTGTAAACACTATTTTTTATGCATCAATGTTCGCATATACCGCATTTTTCTCAATAAACTCCCTTCGAGGTGGCACTTCATCCCCCATCAACATAGAGAACACTCTATCGGTCTCCGTTGCATTGTCTATGGTTATCTGCCTTAAGGTCCTAAATTCCGGATTCATGGTAGTATCCCATAATTGTTCGGCATTCATCTCCCCTAGACCCTTATAGCGCTGAATACCCACGCTTCCGTTAAAACTCTCTGCAATCTCATCCCTTTCCTTATCGGTCCAAGCATATCTTTTCTTACTACCTTTTTTCACCAAATAAAGCGGTGGGGTTGCAATATAAACATGCCCTCCCTCTATCAGTTCACGCATATATCTAAAGAAGAAGGTCAATATCAACGTCTCAATATGGCTGCCATCCACATCCGCATCACACATAATAACAACTTTGTGATAGCGCAGTTTATCCAGGTTCAACGCCTTACTGTCATCGTCGGTACCAATAGTAACACCCAGGGCCGTATATATATTTTTGATCTCCTCATTCTCGAAGACCTTATGGGTCATAGCTTTTTCCACGTTAAGGATTTTACCCCTTAAAGGAAGAATGGCTTGAAAAGCCCTGTCCCTTCCTTGTTTGGCAGTACCTCCCGCAGAATCCCCCTCAACCAGAAACACTTCGCACAACGTGGGGTCCTGTTCTGAACAATCCGATAGTTTTCCAGGCAGACCACCAATGCTCATAACCGTTTTACGCTGCACCATTTCACGGGCCTTGGTAGCCGCATGACGGGCTTGGGCCGCTAGAATTACTTTTTGGACAATAATTTTGGCGTCATCTGGATTCTCCTCCAAGTAATTGGTCAACATTTCAGATACTGCCTGACTTACTGCCGAAGACACTTCCCTGTTCCCCAATTTGGTTTTGGTTTGTCCCTCAAACTGAGGCTCTGCTACCTTTACGGAGATAATAGCCGTTAAACCTTCCCTAAAGTCGTCTCCCTGAACTTCGAATTTCAATTTTTCCAACATTCCCGAGGCATCCGCGTACTTCTTCAATGTAGAGGTCAAGCCCCTTCTAAAACCCGCCAAATGCGTACCACCCTCATGGGTATTGATATTATTCACATAAGAATGTAGGTTCTCTGTATAAGAAGTATTGTAGACCATGGCCACTTCCACAGGGATATCGTTCTTCTCCCCTTCCATGGAAATGACACTGCGTATAAGAGGTTCACGGTTGCCATCCAAAAACTTGATAAACTCTTTTAATCCTTCTTCGGAATAAAAGCGTTCGGTTACAAAACCACTTTCACTGTCCTTATCCTTTTGCCTCTTATCCATTAATGTAATGGCAACCCCTTTGTTCAAGAAAGAAAGCTCGCGCATTCTATTCGCCAAGGTCTCATAACTGTATTCTACAGTCTGGGTAAAAATCGTATCGTCAGGCGTAAAGGTGACAATGGTCCCCCTCATATCGGTTTCCCCAATACTTTTTACCGGATAAAGGGCCTTACCTTTACTATATTCCTGTTCCCATATCTTGCCATCCCTATGAACGGTAGCTTTCAGGTGTTTGGAGAGCGCGTTGACACAAGACACCCCTACACCGTGCAGACCACCTGAAACTTTATAAGAATCCTTGTCAAACTTACCCCCGGCACCAATTTTGGTCATAACGACCTCCAAAGCCGAAACACCTTCCTTTTTGTGAAGGTCCACTGGAATACCCCTACCGTTATCCTGGGTAGTAATAGAATTATCTTCATTAATGGTTACCTTAATCTCATCGCAATGGCCGCCCATAGCCTCATCTATGGAGTTATCCACTACCTCATAAACCAAATGGTGCAAACCACGTACCCCTACATCACCTATATACATGGAAGGCCTCATGCGTACATGCTCCATACCCTCTAAGGCCTGGATGCTATCCGCGGAATAATTGTTCTTTTTTTGCTCGTCCTTATTTGCTTCTTCGCTCATAAATAAATACTTAATTCATTATAATTTTAGCAATCCTACAAATATACGCAATACCCCATGAAATATAGGGTTGGTAGCCAATATAAGTTACTAAGTTATCAACAAAAATTGTGGAAAAATACCAATCGATATAAAAAATAACAAAGTGGGTACATACATCCTGTACCACGCCGAGTGCTACGAGGTAAATCAACAAAATTAAACAGCAACCAGCCTCTTTACAACGCCAACCATAATGCATTAAAGTATGAAATTGTAAACTGCAATGGGTTCTCTTAAACTTTTAAACCCTACCGTTTTCCAAATCTCTGCACCAAAGGAACCGCAAACTCCATATTCCCGTAAAACCGCACAGACCTTTTAAAGGACTTCGCCCCTTCTAATTAGAAATATCCAAAGTGATGGGATGGGTACCCGTATGTTTTTACCATTTACAAATAAGCCATACAAAAAAAGGCATCCATTAAAGAATGCCTTTTTTACACTAATAAACTAAAAACTTGATCTATAAAATTCTTATGGCGCTATCCTACGGCATTACTTTACATAAGCATCGGAGTGCACTTTGGATACAGCCCTACCGGACGGATCGTTCATGTTTTTAAAAGCCTCGTCCCATTCCAAGGCAATTTTGGTACTACATGCCACTGAAGGTTCCTGCGGAACACATAAGGCCGCTGCATCGGACGGAAAATGCTCTTCAAATATGGAACGGTAATAAAACTCTTCCTTGGAAGTAGGTGTTTGCAATGGAAATCTGTATTTGGCATTTGCCAATTGATCATCCGTAACTTCCTTCTGAACAATTTCCTTTAAGGTATCGATCCAACTGTAACCAACTCCATCCGAAAATTGTTCCTTTTGTCTCCATGCAACACTTTCTGGCAACATATCCTCAAAAGCCTTACGTACTACCCATTTCTCCATACGTTCCCCGTTGATCATCTTGTCCTGTGGGTTGATTCTCATAGCCACGTCCATAAATTCCTTGTCCAAAAATGGAACCCTTCCTTCTATACCCCAAGCAGCCAAGGATTTATTGGCCCTTAAACAATCGTACATATGAAGTTTATCCAACTTCCGAACGGTTTCCTCATGGAAATCCTTTGCACTTGGTGCCTTATGGAAATACAAATAGCCACCGAAAAGCTCATCGGCCCCTTCGCCCGACAATACCATTTTAATACCCATAGACTTTATAACCCTGGCCATTAGGTACATGGGGGTAGAAGCCCTAATCGTGGTTATATCGTAGGTCTCCAGGTTGTATATTACATCCTTTATGGCATCCAAGCCTTCTTGAATGGTAAATTTTATTTCATGATGTACGGTTCCGATATGCTTGGCCACCTTTTGCGCAGCTGCCAAATCAGGAGAACCTTCCAATCCCACCGAAAATGAATGTAATTGTGGCCACCATGCATCCGTTGTGTCATCGGACTCTATTCTCTTCTGGGCATATTTTTTTGCTATGGCAGAGGTAACCGAGGAATCCAATCCACCAGAGAGCAAAACCCCATAAGGCACGTCGGACATTAATTGTCTATGTACCGCAGCCTCCAACGCCTCCTTAACGGCCTGTATGCTGGTCTCATTGTCCTTTACCGCATCGTATTCCATCCAATCCCGGGAATACCATCTTTTAAACTCCCCATCCTTACTGTGCAAATAATGACCTGGAGGAAACAACTGAATCTTGGTACAGGTCCCTTCCAAGGCCTTTAGCTCGGACGCTACATAAAAGGTACCATTGATGTCCCAACCTACATAGAGTGGTATGATCCCCATATGATCACGCGCTATAAAATATTCATCCTTTTCAGAATCGTAAATGGCAAAACCGAAAATACCGTTCAATTCATCCAAAAAATCAACCCCCTTCTCCTGATAAAGGGCCAAAATCACCTCACAGTCAGACTCCGTCTGAAAATCATAGGTGCCAGCAAACTGCTTACGTAATTCCCTATGGTTATATATTTCACCATTGGCCGCCAATACCAATTTATTATCAGGACTGAACAAAGGTTGTTTTCCCGATGCCGGATCAACGATTGCCAAACGCTCATGAGCCAAGATAGCCCTATCATCGGCAAATATCCCACTCCAGTCCGGTCCCCTATGTCTAATTTTCTTGGACATTTCCAATAATTGAGGCCTTAAAACCTCGGTACTTTCTTTTACATCAAAGGCACATACAATTCCACACATACAATAATATTTATGTCAATTTTAAAGCAAATATCAAGTTAATATTTATATTATAAAATGTAAAATGCATAATTGATTATAATCTATAACTAAAAACACGAAAATACCACAATATCATCATGATATAAATAAATTCACTTACAGCAACCCACTATTTTGTAAGGTGTCCAAAATTTACCGACTTTTAATTCAGATTAATAGGAATACTACTTAAATTTGACAATCTCTAAAACTAAAAAAATGAAAAATTTATTTACGATTGCACTTATGGTTATTGCTTTGGCCTTTAGCTCAGAGGCTATGGCCCAGAAATTCAGCGGATTGGACAAGAGTCCAGCAGACATTGCCTCCTACCCTACCGATTATAAAGTTTCCGATAAATTGGTTCGCGTAACTTATAGTCGCCCACAACTAAAAGGACGTTCAATTTCAGAACTTGCCCCAGCTGGAAAGGTATGGAGAACTGGAGCCAATGAGGCCCCTGAAATTATTTTTTATAAGGATGCCACGGTAGGTGGGAAATCTGTTGCCGCCGGTACTTATTCCCTATTCACCATCCCTGGCAATAAGGAGTGGACCGTAATATTGAACAAAAACTTAAATCAATGGGGTGCCTATTCCTACCAGGAAGATGCCGATGTAATACGCGTACCTGCCAGCGTTAGCAATGCTTCAGAATCTTTGGATGCCTTTTCCATAGCTTACAAGGATGTAGACAATGGAACCCATATGGTATTGGGATGGGGAACTACAAGAGTCTCCTTACCAATTACCTTTTAAGGAAAAACACTTTTATACTAAAAAACCGAAGTTCCCAACTTCGGTTTTTTTTATGACTTAAATTACAAAAGATTTAAAACCTAATCCTATTCAGGATCCAAACGCCTTTCCCCTGTTAACTGGAAAATACCGTCTTCAGAACTGGCCTTTCCACTTATTCTATCTCCTTCTGCAGTAATACTTACGGATACAATTGGTCCATCCAGCTTAAGGTTAAATGTCAAAGTATTCCCTTCGATCTTAACATCCTGAGCCTTTCGTTTGCCTCCTCGTAAAGCCACAACGACTGTAAGTTTACCTTCTTCCTTGGAAATGAACAATATGCCTTTGGCATACTCATAAGGCACATTTTCAGCAGAATATTTCCAATTGCCCAACAAATTCTCCTCACCATACAGCGAGGGGCCATTATGAACTGCAACACAGAATGGAGTAATGCTTGCGGAAGCAAAGGAAGAAAATCCCGATAACACGGCGTACAGTACAAATCCAAACTTGACAAAACCTTTTAAATTTTCCATGACTATTTTTTTATGAATCAGAATCGTTGTACAAACATCAAAATATATACTAAAACACGCTCATATGAATCAGAATCGTTGTACAAACATCAAAATATATACTAAAACACGCTCAAAGGAATGCCCGTAATATATTATTACCCCATTCTTATTGGATCGTATCATCATTAAAACTCCGTTTGGGCAATTTTTATTGTTTAAATTGCCCTCTAAATAAGATTACCATTGCCTTGGAACCCATGAGTAACAATCACCTACCCAGCCAACTCCCAACCCAAATAGGACTCCTACAGGCGGAGATTAACCGTCTGCAAATGGAAATCAACGAAATAATTCAAAAAACATCCACTTTTGAAAACCTTCTACGCTCCCAACTTGAAAATGAATTAATTGAGGAACAAGAACTTTCACTGCTCTATAAGCAACAGAAAAAAGCGAAAAAAGCAAAGCGCTTGGCACAGAAAAGGCAGGGAAGGAAGTTTGATCAAACTGGGGTCCTAACCCACAACCACCCCAAACCTATTCCAGAAAATCATTCCAGGGAACAACAACAGAAAAAACAATTGTACCGTGAGGCAATGCTATATGTACATCCCGACAAATTTTCTATGCAAACCGACAAATTGGACTTGGCCACCTCGATCACTACCCAGCTCATAGAAATATACCGATCCGGAGATTTGGCAGCCCTAAAGGCCTATCATGCCCACATTTTTAGCGGCAACACCTTAATAAAGCCTCTCGAGAAACAAGAACCCTTAAAAGGCCCTGAACTTACGTACTTAAGAATGGAGCTTAAAAAAGTCCAAAAGGAATTGGCCGAGGTTAAAAATAGGCAGACTTACAAAGTATTGATGGAGTACGAAAATCCAATGAACTTTTTGGATGAATTAAAGGCATACTACAAAGACCGACTCATGAAACTGCGTAAGCGCACAAGGTTGAAATAGTGTTCCACAATTAATTGTCCCTTCCCTATAAATTCCTTGAAAAGCATATTGTTTGCAGACTTTAACACCATCGCTAAAGTACAGTTATTAAATTGGTCGCATCCCCTGTACAAACACCAAAAAAAGGAATAAAAATAAAGTTTTATACCGCCATTGCCGTGTCAAAAAAGCCCGCACAATAGAACCAAATAAAAGGTATTAAACCTCAGGGCAGGCCTGTCTGCCGACAAAGGCAGGCCCTGAACCCAATAATAGGAATCGACCCTAGGGTCGAGGTATTGAACCTATATCCCGCCGAAAAGGCGGGATTGGTTCAACTTGCAATTTTAAGTGCGTCTTACCGACTTCTCAAAATTGAGTTTCACTAATAAAAAACATTGTCCCAAATGCCCCAATAAAATGCGATCGGTATCCCGCTTTTTTATAGTTTTGCAGACTTAAAATTGGAATATGATTTCTGTAGACGCAATAGCCGTAGAGTTTAGTGGCGACACCTTGTTTAGTGATGTTTCCTTTGTTATCAATGAAAACGATAAGATTGCCCTAATGGGAAAAAACGGGGCTGGGAAATCTACCATGATGAAAATAATTGCCGGGGAGCAAAAAGCCACCCGTGGTCATATTCGTTATCCTAAAGACGCCGTAATTGCTTATTTGCCACAGCATTTATTGACCGATGACAGCTGTACGGTTTTCGAGGAGGCCTCCAAAGCCTTCAAGGAAATCTTTAGTATGCGCGATGAAATGGAACGCCTGAACAAGGAATTGGAAAGCCGTACCGATTATGAATCGGACGCCTATATGTCCATTATTGAAAAAGTGTCCGATTTGGGGGAGAAATTCTATGCCCTGGAAGAAATAAATTATGAAGCAGAAGTAGAAAAGGCATTGAGGGGACTAGGCTTTAAGCGCGAAGATTTTCATCGTCTTACCAGCGAATTTAGCGGTGGATGGCGAATGAGGATAGAACTTGCCAAGATATTGTTGCAAAAGCCAGACTTAATCCTTTTGGATGAGCCCACCAACCACGTAGATATAGAATCCGTAATATGGTTGGAGGATTTCCTATTGAACAAAGCCAAGGCAGTCGTGGTCATCTCCCACGACAAAACCTTTATAGACAATATTACCAATAGGACCATAGAAGTGACCATGGGCAGGATCTATGATTACAAGGCCAACTACAGCCATTATCTTCAACTGAGGGAAGACAGACGAAGCCACCAGATAAAGGCCTATCAGGAACAACAAAAATTTATTGCGGACAATCAGGCTTTTATAGACCGATTTAAAGGCACCTATTCCAAGACCAACCAGGTAACCTCCCGTGAACGGATGTTGGAAAAACTAAAGATTATCGAAATCGATGAAGTAGATACAACAGCCTTAAAGTTAAGGTTTCCTCCCTCCATACGTTCGGGCGACTACCCGGTTACGGCCGAAGGGCTTTCCAAAAGCTACGGTGACCATGTGGTTTTCAAAGAGGCCAATCTCTCTATCTCACGTGGCGAAAAAGTTTCTTTTGTAGGGAGGAACGGGGAAGGGAAATCTACGATGATCAAGGCCATTTTGGGCGAAATTGAAGTAGAGGGCAAATGCAGTTTGGGGCACAATGTTAAAGTGGGTTATTTTGCCCAAAATCAAGCCTCCTTGTTAGACCCAGAACTCACTATCTTCCAGACCGTGGATGAAGTAGCCGAAGGGGATGTACGTACGCAGATCAAAAATATCCTGGGCAGGTTTATGTTTGGCGGTGATGACTTGGAGAAAAAGGTAAGTGTACTTTCGGGAGGGGAAAAAACCCGTTTGGCAATGGTGAAATTACTTTTGGAACCGGTTAATCTGTTAATCTTGGATGAGCCCACCAATCATTTGGACCTAAAATCAAAGGACGTACTTAAAGAGGCACTACTAGCCTTTGACGGCACACTGATTTTGGTCTCCCACGATAGGGATTTTCTGCAAGGACTTTCCCAAAAGGTGTTCGAATTTAAAGACAAACGCGTCATAGAGCATTTTGAAACCATAGATGCCTTCTTGGTACGCAACAGAATTGAAAACCTAAAGGAAATAGATTTGAAGGCCTAATCCCCACATTATTACTTGGGCATTGGTTTCATAGTTTGGTATGCGTTATATATAATCCCACATTAGGATTTAAAGAAATTATCAAAAAACAATAGTTGGTATTGGATGGCATTTGCCCAATATTCCCAATTATGGCTGCCAGGGCGTTCAATATAATCATGTGGTATATTTCTTTCCATCAGTTTTTGGTGCATTCTTTTATTGGCGTCATAAAAGAAATCATTAATTCCACAATCAAAAATGAGTTTTAAATGGTCTTTTTTCAACAAATGCACCATGTTGATTACCGTATTCTCTTCCCAATGGCCCCAATTTTCGGCATATTGGCCCAAGCGTTTGGCCAAATCCCAATTTTCTGGAAAGGGGCGGATATCCAGCCCCCCGCTCATACTTCCGGCAGCTCCCCATACCTCTTGATGCTTAAAGGCCAGGTAAAATGCCCCATGGCCACCCATACTTAAACCGGTAATAGCCCTAGAATTCCTATTCTCCATAGTGTTGTATTTCTTATCCACGGCCTGAACAAGTTCTTCGGAAACATAGGTCTCATAGCGCATGGCCAAATCTACAGGGCTGTCCAAATACCAACTGGTTCTACCTCCATCAGGGCAGACAATGATCATATTATAGCTATCTGCATACTCCTTTATGGCCGATACCCTGGTCACCCAATCCGTATAGTCCCCTCCTGCTCCATGTAACAGATAAAGTACTGGGAAGTTTTGTTTGTTCACGGCATAACTATCCGGTAAAATTACCAAGTTGGCTATGGATTTATTCATAGACCTACTCTTTACGTTCAAGGTATCTACCCGGGATGCGAATGCACTTAGTACGGCACCAATAACAAACAGTGTTGTAAATAATTGTTTCATCACTTTATAATTATCCTTTAAGTTCCAGTTACCTCTTTTTATCTTGAAGATGTTCATTGGCTTTAAGAAAAACGCATTTTATCTTTCTAATAAATGTCCCCATGGACACCATTTTCAAAACTAGGTAAAAAAGACAAAAACAGGATCAATCTCAAAACTTGGGTCTAAAGAAAAAAGTAATTTTCTTTGTGCTTTAAATTACATTGATGAATAAAGGCACTGAGTTATCCTTGTTAAGTTTAATATTACCAGAAGGAATATTAGA
>NZ_JASWIM010000046.1:0-33853 GCF_030291335.1 Arenibacter flavimaris | reverse complement strand
CGAACCGAAATCACTGGCGCAAAACGAACCGAAATCCCTCAGGGAAGTGGCGCAGTTTGAACCGAAATCACTGGCGCAATGAAACCGAAAAGCCTGGCGCAATTTGGTCCGAAGTATCCAATTGGTTAATGTGGTAATGAAGCAATTGATTAATGTACCAATGTATTAATTTGCTATCTAGCTTTTGGCCGAGTAACACAGATCATTGCTTATTGTAATAGCGGCGACTTTCAACTTTTAGACCTTAACAAAAAAACGCATTAGTGATTGCAATGGATAGCCCTGCTATGCGAAGTCTCCCGACTTCGGACTACTCCCGCCGAAAACGCGGGACACGCCTGCCTTTGTCGGTAGGCTCGAATTGACGGACTTTGGACTTTGAATATTATAACTTTCCACTCTACAACTGCATACCGCCACCGCTCACTGCTCAATTGCCTATTGCCTTGTGGCTATCGACTAAATTAACGGCCACTGAAGACTGTTCATGTTTAGCTACTTGTGAGATTTCTCCTCCCGTTGGTCGTTCGAAATGACCATCTTCTTTGAACTTTATATCATTGAACATTATAGCTCAACAGTGCCTACTAAAACTGTTCACTAACTACTGACCACTGATTACTGTTCATTGCTAATTGTAATAGCGGCGACTTTCAACTTTTGAACTTTCAACATTTCAACACCTTTCTACTTCCCACTCCCATAACCATAGCCGTAGCCATAGTTATATCTTTTGGCCTTGCCATTGCCCACACCGTTGACTACATAGGCCATGTTTCTAAGCTTCTTGGTTTTGTGCAAGTTTTTTGAGAATTCCAAGAGGCGCTTGTCCGTTAGGCCCGAACGGGTAACGAAGACCGTGGCATCGGCGAATTTCGAGATCAAAAGGGTATCCGTGACCAACATGGTCGGGGCGGTATCCACAATGATATAGTCGAACTCCTTTTTGGCGGCGGTGATGAATTTTTCAAAACCGGAGCTAGACAGGAGTTGTGGGGTATTGGGAGGTACGGAACCACCAAAGCAGATATGTAGGGTAGGATTGTCATTACCGCTCATCACCACACAGTCTTTCCAGTTCATTCCCGGATCCTTTAGATAATCCGAAAGGCCTAAATGGTTTACACTTATACCGTAAAAGCTATGTAGCTGCGGATTTCGAAGATCGGCACCTATCAACAGTACTTTTTTGTTAAGACTGGCATAGGCCAGGGAGAGATTGTGGGCCACAAGGGTCTTGCCTTCGCCCTTAATGGAGGAGGTGACCATGACCAACTGCCCCGTCCCTTTTTCCTTTTGGGTAAGCAGATAGTCCACATTGGTACTTAAGATGCGGAACGATTCCGCCATTAGGGAGCGGTCGTTGATTTCCAATTTCTTTTTTACGTCCTTAAAGAAAGGAATCTCGCCTACCACAGGGATATCGGTGCTTAGCTTTTCTATGTCGGTACGCTCGTGTATTTTGGTGTCCAGGGTAAAGCGGATATAGAGCACCGCAAAGGGCAGGAACAACCCTGCCAACAAGGAAAGGGCATAGACCATGGTCTTTTTGGGCGATACCGGAATATTATTGGTAAGTCCGTAGTCCACTACCTTCACAGTGGGCGCGGTTACGGCATAGCTAATGGCGGCTTCCTCTCGTTTTTGCAACAAGAGTAAAAAGAGGTTCTCCTTAATGCTCTGCTGCCGTTCTATGGAGCGTAGCATTTTTTCCTTTTCCGGCAATCTGGAAAAGACCGAACCGGCCCGGCTTTCCTCCAGTTTTAATTGTCTGAGCGAATTTCTTAATTGGGTATTGTAGATGTTAACGGATTTTATGATGTTGACCTTGGCCCGTTCCAATTGGCCGTTCAGGTTCTGTAGGGTAGGGTGGTTGCTGCCTACGGTGGGAAGGAGTTTTTCCCGTTCCAGGGCCATTTCATTATAACCGGCCACCAGGTTGTTAAGGCTGGTATTCTCTATCCCTATATTGGCGGGCAAGAGGCCGTAATCACTTTGGTTGATGACCGTTTCCTTTAGGATTTCCGAAATGGAAATCTGGTTCTCCAGTTTAATCACTTCTTCTTCGGTCTCCGACTTTCTTTGGAGGCTCATCCCGGCATCTGCTTCTATATAGGAAAGGTTGTTGGAACGCTTAAAGCTCTCCTTGCCGCCTTCAATCGAATCCAATTCCTGGCTCAGGTAGAGGAAGCGTTCGTCTATAAAGTTCAGGGTACGCTGACTTACCAATTGGCGGTCCAGGACCCCGTCCTGATTAAATTTTTCTATCAAGGTGTTTAGGATGGCCTCGTTGAGGTCCATACTTTCACTTTGTAGGGAAAGAGAAAGAATTTCACTGTTCTTGTTGGTGGCTTGCACCTCTAAGCTCTCAGCCAGAGCCAATACCGTGCTTTTTAAGGGGCTAAACACCACCTTATAGGTGATGCCCTCGTAAAAGATAGGATCAATGCCCTCCACCATTTTAATGTTAAAGGGAAGACCTTCGGTAGATTGTTCCGGTTCGTTTAGATTGGGCGTATAAGTATTTTCTTCGACATCTGTAATGGTGATGCCTTTTTTACTTAATTCGATTATATAAGGTTTTGGTGCTCGAATACTATCTGCCGCTATATGTTTGGTAATCTGAAAGGGTGGGGCCCAAATGCGTCTGGTCTTTACATTCCCCACTTCGTAAAAGGATATGTCCAAATGCAATTCGTTCACTACCTGGGAAAGGATGCGGTACGATTTTAAGATTTCGATCTCATTCTCCAAATTAATCTTGGAACCTCCTCCCAATAAAGAAAGTGCATTGGAAGCAATATCCACTTCCTGGGATTCGTCTATGATCTTTATTTTGGCCTGGGACCTGTATATGATTGGGGCCCAACGCATATAGGCATACCCTATTCCTAAGCAGAAAACAATTGCGACCAAAAACCAGGGCCAGTACCGTAGGTACTTCTGAAGAATTTCTTTGAGTTCCAAGGATTCTTCCTCCTCAAAATGTTCTATCGTATAGGGTGTTTCTTTCATCTTTCTCCTAGAATTTAATTTTTTTTGAACTACAGCCTATGGCAGCTCTTATCTTAATTTTCTGCAATTTTCCACCTTACGCCCCACCTTTCTCCAAAATACATAAAAATTATCTGTAGCTTCCACTTCCAACCAAGGGTTTCCGTCTTGGGCAATAAAGGCAAAATTACCTCTTTTTAAGGGAATTAAAAAGCAGGGACTTAATCTATAACGTTAACAAATGTTCCACGATCCTTTCCGCTGTTTTACCATCCCATAAATGAGGGATACTACCTGCTTTCCATTGCCCGGAGAACAATTTTTCCATGGCAGGGGCAATGGCCTTGGGATTGGTGCCTATAAGCTCGTTGGTGCCTTGGGTAATGGTTTCGGGCCGTTCGGTATTGTCCCTCAAGGTCATACAGGGTACCCCCATCACCGTGGTCTCCTCCGTAATGCCCCCAGAATCCGTAAGCACTACTTTGGCCCTTTCCACCAAATAATTGAATTCCAGGTAGCTTAAGGGTTCCACCATGTGTAGCCTAGGATGTGAAATACCAATATTTTCCAAAATTTTGGCGGTCCGTGGATGCACCGGAAAAATAAGGGGCAGGTCTTGGGTATGGGCTATAATTTCATCTATCAGGGCTTTTAATTGAGCCTCCTGGTCCACATTGGCCGGGCGGTGCAGGGTCATGACCAAGTACTTTCGGTCCTCTAAATTTAAAGCGTCCCAGATAGGGGGTTTTGTAAAACGTGGCCGTTGTTTTAGGAGTGTGTCTATCATGGTATTGCCTACATAGAAAATGCTTTCCTCTTTTATGCCGCTGTTTCTAAGATTGGCATTGGCAATTTCGGAGGTGGTGAAAAAGTAATTGGTTATGGCATCGGTTACCAGACGGTTAATTTCCTCGGGCATGGTCCAATCATTGGATCTAATGCCCCCTTCCACATGGGCTACCTTAGTGTGCAGTTTTTGTGCAGTAATGGCGCAGGACATGGTAGAGGTAACATCACCTACCACCAGCACAAGGTCTGTAGGGTGGGCCAGGAGCTCCTGTTCAAAACGGACCATAATGTTGGCCGTCTGCTCGGCTTGGGATCCGCCACCCGCCTCCAAATTGGCATGGGGCTCCGGGATGTCCAATTGCTCAAAAAAATCGCCGGACATCTTTTTGTCATAGTGCTGTCCTGTGTGCACCAAACGGTAGTCTATCTCCTTTCCTTGAGCCTTTGCCGCCTTAATGGCATGGATGATGGGGGCAATCTTCATGAAATTGGGTCGGGCTCCTGCAATAAGCGTTAATTTTTTTATCATCTTTTATTTCCTTAAGACTGTTTGATTTGTTTACGAATGGATTTATAATCTGCCCAGTTGTAGGTTGACAAAAAAGCGCACCAAATGAATTTGTCTTTTAATACGGCTGGGCTGATTGATAAGGCGATAGGCCCATTCCAGATTATTTTTCACCCACCACTCCGGGGCACGTTTTACCGCTCCTATATAGACATCAAAACTTCCGCCCAAGCCTTGATATAGGGCTTGGTGTTGGGTTTGTATCTCCTCCATTAACAACTCCTGCTTGGGAGAGCCCATGGCAACGAAAACAATATCGGGCTGTTTTAATGCAATGTCCTCTATAAGGGCGGTTTGTTCCTCTACGGTTTTAATATAGCCGTTTCTGTAATTTACGATCCTGATCCCAGGAAAATGGGTTTGTAACTTGGTTACGGTGGCATCTATCACCGCCTGTTGCCCCCCAACCAGATAAAAGGTTTTGGAGCTGTGATAGCGTTGTACGATATCTAACCATAGTTCACACCCGGGAATTTTAACCGTATCATGGTGCCCCTTTTTTTGTAAGGCCCAAACGGCGCCGGTTCCGTCCGGGTAGCCCACGTTCCTATTAATAATGGCGCGGGTTACATCCGTGGCATGTAGAATCTTCTCTGCATTCACCGCTACCAAGATACTTTTTTGGGCCATGGCATAATCCATCAATTCCACTCTGGATTGGGGAGCGTATGTTTTTACCCCATTTAAACTTTTAAATTCCATTTGTTTTGTTAGTTTCCAATAGATAATAACTGATTGCGTTGAACATAAAAGCATTGCTCCATCTCATATAGGATATTTTGGAGCTTATCCCTTTTTTTAGCTGGTAGTAAAAATAGCCCTGCCTGTCCTGCATATTGCTTAGGGTCCACTGCATCACCTTATCGGCCAATTCCTTGTTTTCTGGAAATTTACGGTGCAACGAAAGGTTGACAAATAACTGCCCGGGACAATGAATGTCTATGGGATAGGTTTGGTCGTGATAATATTTGGGGGTTCCATCTGGCAAGAAAAAATTTTGGATGTAGTACTGAAAGCCTTTCTCCAAACAGTTTTTAAATTCCATATTTCCAGATGCGTCTTGATAAACCTGTATGGCATCCAGGTTATAGCCCGTGTGGAAACTATCGATCCAATTTTGTACGGGCAACATGCCATAGACCCAGGAACCATCCTTTTGCTGGGCTTCGCAACAGGCCTTTATGGTAGTACGGGCCAGTTCCAAGTGTTCTGGATCTTTGGAATATTTATATAATAAAGATAGGGTTTTGGCGCCTAAGAGGCTTGCATTGATAACCGTATCATTTCCCTTGAGGGGAGAATAGGAAAATAGGAATCCCGAGTTAAAAGTTGTCCTGTTCAGGTCTTTGGTAATAAAATTGGCAGCACTCAGGGCCGTATGCAGGTATTCCTGATTTTGGGTGATATCATAGGCCTTTACCAGTCCCTGTACGCAGAAAGAGGTAGCCACCACGGTAGGGGTGTGGGCAGGGAATAAGAACAGCCTACGGGCCTGCCAATCAAAATTATAGCCCCAACAAGCCCCTGAATAGTCCTTGTGCTGCATATGTAAAAGCAGATCGGACAAGGCCGTTATTGTTTTTAGAATAGCTTCTTTGGTTCCAAAACGCAATTCCCCTTTTTCTGCAAGTTGATATAAATTGCAATACCCATTTAAAAATAGCCCAATACCCTTGGCATTGTGTTGCTTGGGCACTGCGAACAATTTCCGGAAATTGATGGGGGAGCGTTTAAAACCTTGTATCCATACCAGTCTGGCCAAATCCCAATGTTTTAGAGGGGTGGCATTAAACACCTTGGAATTAAGGCCGTCATAGGGATCCCAGCCCTTAAAGTTTTCAGCCTCACAATAGGTTTTTAGGTTTAAAAAAGATCTGTCTATGGCCTGCATTTACTCAACTTTAGAAATAAGGTATTTGTATTTATTGCCGGAGGTATATATCAATTCGTCTTCGTTTACCTGTTGAATATTGATGTCCATATTATCCTTGCCAATATAATAATCTACTTTTTTCTGAATTAGGTTTATGTCATCCTCCCCAAAGGCTTCGGACGCCAATACATTTATGGTCAGTTCCCCAATTTTTTCCTGTACCACCTGTGCGTTTTGGATGTTGTTGATTCCTCGTATTAAATAATCCAGACGGCCAATTTTGGAACCATCTTTGGCAATGACCACATCATCTGTTCTCCCGTCTATTTTTTGTATAAATAGCGGATTGGGATTATTATCCCCAAACCTGATCCTGTCGTTGACCTCGTATCTGATTAGGGGAAATCCTTCTTTTATGAGACTGGTGGTAATTATCTTGTTTTTGTGATATTCGTTGATGGAGTAGCCTGGATTTTCCATATAACCCTGCTGATCCAGCTTTTCCATTAAGGAAATGCTACGCTCCGTAGTACCATAGTAATCATATAATTTGGTGTTCAAGGTTTTTTCAATGAGTTCCCGTTGAAAATCATACAAGGTTTCCGAGGATGTAAAGGCTACTGGAATTTGTAGTTGCAGTTTCTTATCTTTCAGGAGTAGGCAGAGGTTGTACAAGGAACTGGGGAAGCCTTCTATGGCCTTAGGTTTAAACTTTACTAGTTCTGCATAGTACTTTTCCGTAATGCTGGCATTGAGATTAAAGCTGGACAGGTATAGGGTATTGGAGACATGCACCTTTAATTTAAAGATGTTTTTGGGCAAATTTCCCTTAAGGGATACCAAGGGTTCCCCATAGGTAAACCCTCTATCTCTGCGGTTTATAAAGACATAGGCCTGTTCCTTTTTAATGCTTTTGTAACTGTGATATAATTTTAAGGGGTTCCCTGTGGTGCCATTGGTGTTGGCCGATATCAAAAGCCAGGAAGGCTGCGTAGGGACCAACTCGGTATTTTGCCGTAGGATCTCTTTGGTAAGGATCGGTAACTTGTGCAAATCCTTTATAGAGGTTATATCATTGATGGTCACTCCTGCCTCGGCATAAAAACGCCTGAAAAATTTGGACTTTGTAATGGCCTTTCTAAATATTTTTAAAAACTGTTGTTCATTATGGAGTGTCAATTCATCAGGGGTCAACAAGCTGAGTCGCTCTATTTCCTTAATTTCTTTTTGAATCAAGGGCTTGGATCGCACTAGGTATTTTAGGGTCTCTTTGAGGTATTTCTGCATTTTCGCTCGCATGGTAATTCTGTTTTGGGGAACTATTGATTTATTTTATTGGAATGTAATTCTTATACATAAATCCATCTTATTATGGTTTAATTTGTAGGGTGGGCAGATAAGCACTTTAGTCCATATTATTAAGCTTTTCATAGCTGATCTGGTCAATTAAATTTGACTTTAGATTAAATTAATTTGTACTAATTAACCAATAACCTTACTTTACCCGCTTTTGAGCGTATGGGCTCTTGCAATTCCTTAAAGCAAAAGTCAACATAAATATCTTTAACATTAAATAATAATTGAAGCTCATCCAAATCAAAATGATTGACAAATTTTGTATGAGGAACATAAAATACTGTGGCTTTACCTGGCTCCTTTTGTTTTATTTGGATATGCCGGCAATAATCGAATAAGGAATGATGCCTTCCAAAAATTAAAGCAGTTAATGAAATTTGTTTTAGATGCTTGTCAATTATCTTATCGCCAACTCTTCCTTCTTTGAGCTTAAAATTAGTTAAAAGTCCATTTTCAAATGTACAATCGTAAATAACATCCTCGGTGTTATATCTGATCAGGGGAGAAACAAAATTATAGTAGTTGGTGCCAATTAAATTTTGTTCATCATTAACGGACAAAACTTCGGTATATCCATATGAATGTAACGGTTTGTACATATCTTTGGATATTTCAGGAGCAATAATGCACCCCTCGGAGTGTCCATAAAAAGTAAATGTTTTTACTCGAAATGTTTTTTCAATAAAATTTCTATATTTCTCATATGCATATTCCGAATTTAAAATACATCCCTTTAGGTCTTTAGTAATTTTCCATAGTAACATTTTGTCTGTCTTGCAGTACTGTGCAAATTCATAAATTATACTTGGATAGCCATGTAGATAATGAATTGGCGTATTTAAATATTTAGAATTGAGCCTTTGTGACATTAAAGTGAAATCAGAATATACATCCAATCTTAAACTATGCCGAATAACATCATATTCTACGTAATCCTTGACCTCTCCTCTTCCTATAAAAAGTAATTTCAATTCTGATGGTTTAAAAGAAAACTGATTTTTCCATATATAATGTAAATGAGCCCATTCAATTCCCATTTTCTCTGGTGGCGTATAAAAAGATAACGGTTCTCCGCTAGTACCACCTGTATTTACTTTCATGCTTTTAAGGGCTAGATTGGTCCTCTCTTCCAATGGAACCTCTTGTAAATGTTTTTTGGTGATTGTTGGAATCAGTTGGATATCCTCGAATGATATAAGTTGATTCGGATGAAATCCTTTGCTCTTATAGTAATTATTATAAAAAGGAATATTTTCATATGCATATGAAGTTATAAGTTTCATTTTGTCCAAAATAAAAAGTTTTTGAACTTTTGAGTGACTTTTTTCAAATAATGATATATCTCTTCTTGCACGCCTATAAGATCTTCCTATGCCAGGTCGAAAGGCAAACGGTATGTAAGCGACATATTTACCTATGGAATAAGGTAGTTTTAATTTATTTCTAAAAAAATATGATAAGTTCATAACCCATTATATAATTTATCCAATTCTTTCTTTACCATTTTTGGAAAAAAAGGTTGGACTCTTTTATAAGATTCACTTCCTGCGGTCTTTCTAAATTTTTTATTTTTAACCATGACCTCAATAGCACAAAGCAATTGATTGGAATTTCCAGGTTCAATAAGTAAACCGTTAAGTTTGTCTATTACTACCTCTGGGATCCCCCCTACGTAGGTTGAAATAATTGGTAGAGAATAAGACATCGCTTCTAATATAGAAATAGGTAACCCCTCGTTATAAGATGGAAGGATATAAACATCTGCCTCTTGTAGGCGTTTTATTTTTTCCTCATTTGACACCCAGCCGATAAAATGAACTATTTCCTTTAATTGGTATTGGTTTATTATTCGCTGTAATTTATCTACCTCTCCATTACCGGCAATATTAAAAATAGCCTTACCCTGCAGATCAATTCTATGTTCTTTTAATGTTTCTAATAATAACCAAACTCCCTTTCTTTTGTCTATATAGCCGAGAAATTGAAAATTGACAGGGCCCTTATTTGATTTGTTTATAGAAATATTTGAAGGAGTTCCAATTATATTAGGAATAACTTCAACGCGTTTAGGCGTAAAATTAGTTATAAAGAAGTTTTTCCAACTTTCAGATAAAGATATTATGCAATCCGCATTGTTTATTAAATCAGCTATTTTACGTTTCTTGTAATTATTGGATTTTTCAAAAAATAATTGGTATTCTGCACCGTGAACATGATAAATGGTTTTCTTATTAAACCATTTACTGATTTTAAAAATAATATTTTTTCGAGTGAAGCTGTTATAGGAGGCCCCATGGATATGGACAATATGTATTTCTTTTTTAGTTAATAACAAGAAAATCAATTCAATGACTCCAAAGGTGAAACCATATAGTTTTGTAAGACTGTTTTTTGAAATTGTGGATGCTACAAAATAGGAATTTGGATATAGTTTTTCATATTCATGCAACACAAATGCTACCCCACCTTTTGGTTTTTTTGAATAAGGACCTATGAAGAGAATGTTTTTGTCTTTCATATACAAATTTAATTGACAATCATAAATATTATTACATACAGTAATTTATCGATTATTTTTTGGTTGGGTCGAATTTGTTAACACAGGAATTTTTAATTGACTAATAATTGGTATTAAGTTGTTTTTTAAAAAATTTGTAATGTTGATTTACGCAAGATTCCATACTAAATTGATGGTTAAATTTAGTCCTATCCCGAATTATAGAATTTTTGTTGTGAGGGTAATTTAAACTGTTAAACAATTTGACAAAAGATTCCACACTAAATTCAGAAGGTATATAAACAGCCTTTTGATTGCCAAATACGGTAATATGTTCATTTATTGGTGACAAAATTAAGGGAACACCTACACTCATGGCCTCCAAAGCAGTTATGGGAAGGCCCTCATGAATAGAACTGGAGATATAGAAGTCGGACGAATACATTAAATCGATGATATCGTTACGTACTCCTAGAAATTTAATTTGGTTAGGATAATTTAAGTCTAAAATGATATCTTGAATTTCTTTATACACCAAATCTTCTGAATAATTACCACAAATCAGTAAATATAATTTGCCTTGGAAACTTAAGTTGTTCAACTGCTCAACCATTTTAATTAGCAAAATTTGATTTTTTTGTTTAACCACGCGACCTACATTTAATAATACTGTAGCATCTTTCGGAATGGACCATTCTTTTTCAATCCCATTGCGAATATTTTTTGGGGCATTGGTATTAATTCCATTATTAATGATTGCTCCTTCTCCAATTTTTTTATATAGTTTAATTTTTGCTTCTTCTGAACAATAAATTTTTTTGAACAAAATCTTAAAAATAGTTTTTTGAACAAAGGCTTGTGAATTATACTCAAATATCTTTGTATTATGAATAGTTTGGAAAAATGATATAGAACGTTTGGAAATTGCAAAAGGTAGGGAATAAACCCCGGCAATAAATGAATGAATATGCACAATATTCGGTTTGAAATCGTTAATAAATCTATTTAAAACCAAATAGGGTCGGATTGATTTCTTCCCAGGTCTTCTTCCTAGTGATTTAATTTTAATTCCATTTTGTTCAAGGTTTTTAATTTTGAATTGTTCAGAGGTTTCATTATATAATTTATCTACGACAATAACCAATACTTCCGCTCCTTTACTCTTTAATCCGATAGATAAATCTTTTGTTAAAGTTTCGGCTCCACCTGGACCAAGACTCGCAATTATTTCGATTATGCGCATACTATAAAATCTTAAAAGTTGTCACTAAATTCTGGTATTGAGTTTGCGGTAAATGCTGTTCTTCAAAATATGAGGTAATCGAATTTTTAGTTTGATTGTAAAAAGATATATTGTTGTAATAATTAATAGCGTCTATGGCTTCCCCAATGCTATTTACTTTTACCCCTAGATTTTTGCATTGAATTAGATTACTTGGGTCAAAGGTTGTAATGACAGGGATTTTATTGGACCAAGCCTGTAAAAAGGTGTTGGGAAAACCTTCCATTTCAGAAGTGCAAACAAAAAGGGTTGCTCTCTCAAAGAGGGCATTAACCATTGGTAAAGAGCAGGAGCCAAGGAATTGCAAATTATGAACATATGAAGCTTTTTTTTTACATTCCTCAAAGAGTTTTTGATCTAATGCTCCTCCTACCATTACAAACTTCAAATTAGGAAGTTCTCTTGCTAAATCTATAAACCACTTTGGTCGTTTCAATTCTCTAAAATTGGAAACCCACAAAATAATATCTCGTTTTTGAGATCCTTCACTACTATATGGCCATATATTGGGAATGCAGATTAATTTTGATTTAGGCGATCTATTTCTTAAAAGTTTCTCCTGCTTCGAATTTTGAACTACAAAATTAGAAACATTTAATAGCCCTAATCTAAAAAGCCATCTATCCCAAGGTCTTGCTATAAGTTCTTTACCGTTAATAAGGTCTGAATCACTGGCGAACATCAAAATGAGTTTGATTCGCATTAATTTGGAAAATAATGAAATAGCAAAAAGTTGCCGGGACGCACCCCGCGTTATAATTAAATGAGGTTTATGTTTAGCAATAAAAATGCAAGTATTAAAGAATTCAAAAATAATATTTAGAAATCTAATTTTCTTGAAAATGTGAAATTTGATTTCATTATTTTCAGAGGGAGTTATAGTTTTATTATCTGTTAAGGATATAACTTGCCATTTATTTTTAAAAAATACATTTGCCCAATTCATCATTTGCACGGCAATACCAGAAACCATGCCATGTCCTTTGAGCAAGTTATCAATACCAGTAGTCCAAATAATTACTTTTTTCTTCATTAACTCCTAATTTTTAATTCATTATCTAACTGGTTATTATTAAAAATAAGCTGATATATAACAATTAATATATCAGAATATCATTCAATTATAGATTAATACTTTAAAAGTTAGAATAATGTAGAGAAATGTCATTTAAGTCTCAATTTTTTTGAATAATTAATTTGTTTTGTCCTAACAATGAAACCAATGACTAGGCCAAGAATCAGAAACATAAACCATACCCTATACATTCGGGTAGCTGTAATCATAGCAAGAACAATTAGTATATATCCTATGTATAGTTCTGCTTCCCTTTTATTTCTTATGAATAGGCGTATTTCATTAAGATTTTTTAGAATGAAAAAATAAAAATAAGCGAATAATAAAAAGCCAATTGCGCCTAACTCCGTCAATTGTATCATATATTCGGAATGTTGTGCCAATTCTAAACTATTATAGTTTTTAAAATTTCCTAAACCTATTCCCGTAATTGGTTTTTCTTTCAATACTTCCCATCCTTGATAATAAAAAAAACCTCTATCACCAAACGCATCTAAAACTGGATTTCCAGTTTGGAATTCCATCCCATCGCTTTGATTAGACGTATTTAAAATACGTTCACCCAAGGCAGTATTTTCTAATATATATTTCATAGGAAACATAAAAAATATAAATCCCAGTACTATTTTAATTGTACTAAGCCAAAAACTACTAGATCGATAAATAAAAAAGTGTAGGATAATCAATAAAGTAAGCCCGCCAAAAGCAGTTCTAGAACCGGTCATTATTATAGCCACTACTGGTACAGCTACTAAAATTGAAAAGAAATATATAGAAAAACCTCTATAATAATATTTCAAGTATAAAAGCAATGTTAAAATTGTTGCCATAATACCAATAGTATTGGAATTCATTTCTCCACCAATTCTACCTTGGTCAGTTTTCGAAACAAATATTAAGACAAGTATGACTCCAAGGTACATACCAAAAATCAGGACATTTAAGAGTCTTTTTTTATTATGGACATATTCTAAACTTATAACAGTCATTAAAACAAATGGAACTGTAATTTGTGTGATAAAAGACAAAAAAGGAATGTCATGTCCTTGTCCAATTATTATGGAATTGATATAAGTATATAAAAGCCAAAAACAATAAATCATTAATGGTTTCTTGAATGCTATTTTATAAAAATATTTTTTTTTAATTAGGAATAATAATACTACAATAGTTAATAATGTTATGGAATAACCAGCCCCATCCACTTTAAGAATAAATCGTTGAACTGGGTCCCATATTAGAACCATTAGAATGAAGAAATATTCAAGCCTAATATATTTTTCCATTACCTTATTGTGTTTAGAAAATCGTTTTTTATCTTCAATAATTTTGCCTTTTTTATTATAAAAAGGTCAAAATTTATTTCAATAATTGTCACAATAAGCAGATAGATGCTAGAAGTTATTACCACATAAATTATATTTCTATCAATAATATTATTTTTTAAATAGGTGAATGGGGCAATGGATACTAGTGATATTAAAAATATAGTACCTATTTGCTTCCAAGGTAGAAAAGTGTACAGAGTAGACTCAGTAAATTCAATTTCTTTTTTGATTTGATAAAATTTCGGCAATATTATACTAATAAGTGCTCCGCACATAGCCCCAACGCTTCCATAATTTTTAATTAAAAAATAAGTCGATGGAATTGATATTATGGATGCATATAGAAAGGCTCTAATTATGAACTTAGTATTGCCAGACGCTCTCAAAATTAAACCGGCACCCAACATTACAAAAATAAAAGAAATTAGATATAACTGAAATAAAATAGTGGCGTCTGAATACTTATTTGTGAATAAAAAAATTATTATTTCTTTAGCATTCAAAGTTACAATTAAAATTATTGGAATTGAAAACGATAATGTTTTTATGACCATACTCTTATATAAATTATGAGCTTGTCTTATTTCCCCATTACTGAAACATTTGACCATATTAATTACTGTAACCTGGGATATAGAATCATATATTTGTTGTATACCTGGTATACCAAAAAAAGCTATAGAATATGAAGCATAGGAGGAAGCGCTTAAATAAGTGATTCCCACTAATTTATCAAATTTTTGAGAAAAAGTTTTTATTGCAATTGCCGCTCCAATAGGAAGATTATATCTGAATTGAATAATAGCTTGTTCTTTATGATAAATCTGTCCATCGGGCCCTTTTTTTATTGACTTGCCAATATATCCAATTATAATTAGTAAAACTATTGAAGAAGAAACTATAATGGCATTAATTACTGAGTTAATACTTGGGATAATAAAAAAAAATCCTACGATAAAGATTGCCTTAATAGCCACTTGAAAGGTAGGAAACCAAACACTAAAAACTAAATCTTTCTTAACAACATATAAAGGGTGAATAATAGTGGTTAATACCAATATTATTGTTAGGAGGTAAATAACTGTTTTATAATTCTGCAATTCATCATTTGCTAAAAAGAACTCGGAGAAATAGGGTAAATAAATAAACAATGCTGATAATAATCCAAATATCAATAAAAAGAAGACCGTGTGATATAACAATGATTTTTGATTTTTTTTTAAGTTTGTTGGGTAGAAATAAAATATATTCGAAGATATCCCGAACGAAAAAAAAGAAGATAAAAAAAATATTACAGTATTAAATTGATTATAAAAACCATACTCTTCTTTATTTAAAAATCTTGTCAGAAAAAGTGGCACGAAGAATGTCGCAAAAAGTGCGATAATTTTTCCAAAAGCAAGCCAAAAAGTCTGTTTGTTATCCGAAACTTTAGTCATTTATCTTATAATCAAAAAATCTTGGCAATAAATGAATATCAGTTTTGACAATTTTTGCTGGATTACCCGCTACAATGCTATTTTCAGGAACATCTTTTGTCACTACAGAGTGGGCGGCAACAACAGCATTGTCTCCTATGTTTACACCCTTGTTAATTCTTGAGTGGGACCCTATCCACACATTGTTTCCAATAACAATTGGCTTGGAAACGGAATATTTCCAACTTCGAAGCTGATCTCCAGAATTTGAATGTTGCTTTATTTTTCTATCATCAGGTTGTACAGGGTGGTTATTATTATCCATAATCGTAATATTATGAGCAATTGAGGCATAATTGCCAATTGTCACAGAGTTTACGGCCCCTATAATTGTGTTTTTTCCTATCATAGAATAATTGCCGATTGTAATTTTTCCTCCATATTGACTAGCTAATTCACCTCGCAGATAAAATCTTTTACCTATTGATATATCATTTTTAGTTGAGCCATATGAAAGTACTATATTGCTTCCATGATAAAATTTAAACTCTCCTCCTAGTTCGCCAACTAGTTTTAGTAATCTTTTCGTATTTCTCTTTTCAAGAAAACCATTCAAAGTGTTTTTCAAAAAATTTATCATTATGAATATTATAATTTATGTAATCATCTCATTAACTCATATTTATTATGATGCTAAAGCTTCTGCCTGTCATTTCATCCCAAAAAGCTATTAATCCTCGCTCGCAGCATGGCCAAGGTTCTTTTTCGTTGCATTTTGGACTTTTTACTGCCCCGTCTAAATATCAACCAAGGTGAAAAATAGAGTAGGGGTACGGCCAGTACCAACAGGTACAGTTGCAGGTTTATGTAAAGGTCTTTGATGATAAAGGCCAGTGCTATCACCAAAATATTGATTATGCCCAGAGTAAGGGTGGCCTTTTTATGGGTGAGGCCCAAGGCCAATATGCGATGGTGTATGTGGTTGCGGTCCGCACTAAAGGGACTGCGCTTTTGTGCAATACGGATGGTAAAGACCCTTAGCGTATCCAAGATGGGATAGGACAGGATGGCCATGGCCATAATAGGGGCTACATGTACGGTGTAAGGCGTTACCGTAGTGGCATTGAATTCCAAAAAGGATATGGCCTGGTAGGCCAGGATAAAGCCTATGAACATGGAACCGGAATCGCCCATAAAAATTTTGCGTCTGCTGGAGAGGTTGAACCTTAAAAAACCTATGAGGGCACCGATCAGGGCAAAGGAAATGATCACCATTAAATAACGTTCATTAAGGATATAGAAACCACCAAAGGTGGCAGTGACAATAACACCTATGGTTCCGGCCAGACCATCTATGCCATCTATCAGGTTAAAGGCATTTATCACGGCCAGGAATACAAAGACGCTAAAGGCCACCGAAACTATATACGGCAGTTCCTCCAGGCCCAAAAGGCCATAACAGCTGGCTATCCGCACATCGGTCACAACAATGACCATGAGGGCGGCCAGGATCTGTATCATAAATTTCTTCTTCGGGGCCAGTCCCAGCAAGTCGTCCTTGATGCCCAGAAACATCAGGGTAATACTGGCGGCGATTATAGACAGGAGTTTTATGAGCTCTGCCTGGGACAGCCCCATCACCATACCCAGACCAATGAGGGTAAGGCTAAAAGTAATAAACATACCCACTCCACCCAAGGTAGGGGTCTTGGCCGTGTGCATACTGCGGTCTATAGGTTCATCCATAAGGTTCTTGGATTTTACCAAATAGATAATGACCGGGTACATTCTCAGGGAGAGCAATACGGGTGCCAATATTGCCACACACACCAAGAGGTAAGTATTGGTAAATAATTCATATAGATATGCCATGTTCCTTATTTAGGGCATAATAGATTAGTTCTCTAACTACAACTTAATGTCTTTTTTGCATCCTTTACTTGGGGAATATAAAGGCGCAAAGGTAAAATTCAGGGTCGGTGAAGGTAACTTTTAATGATTGAACCTCCATCTGCAAAACTAATAATATTTATCATTATTAACATAATTTAACTTTATTTTTAGGGGCATAGTAGGTTAATTAATCTTTAATTTTAAGACTTATCCATGATAGAAATGATGAAATGGGTATGAATTGTCTTACAAGTTAATAAATAATGATGAAGCCCGCTAGTTTTTAATGGCAACTTTAGGTGGATCTGTGGATCGGGAAGATGTGTATCAATGGATTAATGTGTTAATTTGAAAATGAGATGATTTGATGATTTGAAGATGTACCAATGTATCAATGTGGAAATGTACCAATGTAGCAATGAATCAATGTATTAATGTGTTAATTTGAAGATGGGTTAATGTGGAAATTTGATAATGTACCAATGTATTAATTTGAAAATGGGTTAATGTCTTGTCCGGGGATAAGCCGTAGATAAGCCATAGATAAGCCGTATATAGGCCGTATATAGGCCGTATGTGAAAAATAGGGAAAACAGGCTAAATCCACCCCTTTTTCGGCGCGATCTAGGCTCAATACCACGACCCTAGGGTCGATTCCTGTTGTTGGGTTCGGGGCCTGCCTTTGTCGGCAGACAGGCTTGGGATTTTGATCAGTCGTGTTTTTTTTGATAATAATAGGAGCAATTTAGTAAAACCAATGATTAAATTATTTCCAGGGTTTCAATAATTCTTAACGGCCATGCCCAAAGGTTTTTAATAACGGAAAATGACTTATCCCCACATGAAGGTTGACGCAACGAAAGGACCGGCCTATTTTCAATTTACTTAAGTGGTTATTATTGTTTTTTATAGGTTTTCGTGAATCTTCGATTTCGTCTTAAATCAAGTAGTTTCCACATTGGGTTCAGGTAGGCGTCCATAGAGCATTTCACCCAAGTGAAAGCGGCCTGGACGCCGGGGCCGTGGAAAGTGCGTAGATTTAAAGAAATTTAAAATCAGCCTGCCTTGGCTACAGCTGGCTCCTCCTAATCAAGCTACCCCGCACCTTGGTTATTCGGCCCTGGTCGTTTTTTATTCATCGGCTGGTCTATTGATTTTTAATGGTATTCATGAATGCTACGCATTTGGGCGATGCAAAAAATGAACAGAACACAAAAATGAGATAATTTGATGATTTGTAAATGGGTTAATGTGTAAATGGATTAATGTCTTGTCCGGGGATAAGCCGTAGATAAGCCATAGATAAGCCGTATATAGGGCGTATGTAAAAAATAGGGAAAACAGGCTAAATCCACCCCTTTTTCGGCGCGATCTAGGCTCAATACCTCTATTATTAAGCTATTCTTTCCATAAGAATATTTTCTTAAGCACAACAATTATTCCTGATCCGTAATTTCTTCTCTCTATCGTTCGTTACCGAAATGACTACTAGGTAATTTTAGACTTTCGGTATTGATGAACATTCTGACCACTGACAAATAACCGCTTATTCCAAGCCGTAGAACTCCACTGCATTCTGTCCCATAATGGCGGCTTGCTCCGTGGAGCTAAGGCTGGAGATAAAATTGGTGGTCAATTCCTTTACCTGGCTATAGGTTCCGGCAACCAGGCACACTGGCCAATCGGATCCGTACATACAGCGTTCCGGACCAAAGGCCTCAAGGACCAGGAGCATATAGGGATGGATCTGTTCCGGGGTCCAATTCTTAAAATCGGCCTCGGTTATCATGCCCGAGATTTTGCAGTATACGTTTTCATGTTTGGCAACTTCCTGCATCAAGGTGGCCCAGCCATCGTAAAAGCCATCCTTTATATAGGGTTTGGCAATATGATCGATGACGAATTTTTGATTGGGGAATTTCTTTACCAATTCCAAGGCAGCCCCCAACTGATGGGGAAAGATAAGGATGTCATAGACGGCATCGTACTCTTCCAATTTGGAAATGCCCCTGAGGAAATCGGGCCGCAATAGGAAATTATGGTCGGCCTCGTCCTGTACCACATGTCGGTAGCCCTTTAGATGCTTGTCCTTGGCGTATTTTTCCAAGGCCTGGTCCACATCGGCACTCCTTAGATCTACCCAACCTACCACTCCTTTTATAAAGGCGTTGTTATGGGCCAGTTCCAAAAGGAAATCGGTTTCCGCCAAGGTCTGGTCCGCCTGTACCGCTACACAGCCGTCCACGCCATTTTTGGCAAAGACCGGCTTTAGGTCCGAGGGGAGAAAATCCCTTCTTATAACGGTCATTTGATCGCTTATCCAAGAGTGGTTTACAGGATTGTATTTCCAGAAATGTTGGTGTGAATCTATAATCATGATATTAATATTTTTAGTTTGTTAATAGGTCCTTATTTTACCTCTCCTTGGGAGAGCCTGCCCCGCGAATTCCGCGGGGGTCAGAACTGCTTTTTGGCAGTTCTGGGTGAGGTCCTTTTATAGGGATATCCCTCTTTTCCATGGGATAAAATCGTTTTGCTCCAATCTAACCGCAGCCGGGACACTGTTGCCACTGGCTACCTCTACGATATAGTCCAACAGTTCTTCCCCTTTGGTCTGTATGGTATCCTCCCCGGTAATGATAGTGCCGGTGTTAAAATCGATAATATCTTTCATACGCTCACTGAGGGCATTGTTGCTGGACATTTTTATGACCGGGGCCACCGGGTTCCCTGTTGGGGTGCCAAGGCCGGTAGTGAAGGCAATTACATTGCATCCAGATCCTGCCAATCCCGTGGTGCTCTCTACATCGTTGCCAGGGGTACATAAAAGGTTTAGGCCATTTTTGGTGACCCTTTCGGTGTAATCCAATACGTCCTGAACCAGGGAAGTACCTCCTTTTTTTGCGGCTCCGGCCGACTTCATAGCGTCTGTGATGAGTCCGTCCTTTATATTTCCCGGTGAGGGATTGTTTTCAAATCCGGAGCCAATGGAAACCGCTTTGGCCGAATAGGCCCTCATGATATCGGCAAACTTTTTGGCATTTTCCGGGGTTTCACAGCGGTTGATGAGTTCCTGTTCCACTCCGTTGAGTTCTGGGAATTCGGATAGTACCGTAGTTCCTCCCAGGGCCACGATAAGGTCTGAAGCATAGCCCAGGGCCGGATTGGCGGAGATACCGGAAAATCCGTCCGATCCGCCACATTCAAGGCCCAATACCAATTTGCTAAGGGGAGCGGGTTGGCGGGTCACCTTATTGGCTTCAATAAGGCCCAAAAAGGTTCTCTTTACCGCTTCCTCTATAAAATGCCGTTCACTCTTACTTTTTTGTTGCTCCAAAACATGTAGCGGTTTGGAAAAGTTGGGGTCGCGCTTGGCTATGGCATCTTCCAATATTTTTACCTGGGCGTTCTGGCAGCCCAGACTAAGGATGGTGGCTCCGGCAACATTGGGATTGGTAATATATCCTGCCAATAGGTTGCAGAGGGTGTCCGAATCGCCGCGGTCGCAGCCGCAGCCCCCGTCGTGGGTCAGGAACTTAATGCCGTCCACATTGGGAAAGGTACGGTTCTGTTTAATGTCTTCGGCCGTTTTAATTATGGGGGAAGCCATCAGGTCTTCCGCGCTGGCGCCTTTTTTGTACTGGGACACCAAGACCTCGGTGTCTATAACGTAGTCTTGGGCTGTCTCATAGCCCAGGGCATTGAGCAGGGCAGTGCGCAATACGTTTACATTTCTGTTTTCACAGAAGACCATAGGGATTACCAGCCAGTGGTTGGCGGTCCCCACACTGCCATCGGCACGGTGGTACCCATGGAAACTGCTGTTTTTCCATTTGGAAATGTCCGGTGCTACCCAATGCGATTGTTGTTCCCCTACATTGTAATCGGAGGAGGCGTGCACCACATTGTCAATGGTAATGCTTTCCCCCTGGGCGATGGGCTTCGTAGCTTTCCCAATCAGGGTACCGTACATTAAAATGGGATCTCCCACCTTGAAATCCTGAAGGGCGAATTTATGCTTGGCGGTAACATCGTTTTTGAGGGGGAAGGACTTCCCTTCAAATTCTACCACATAATCTTTCTTCATATCCTGCAAAGCGGCAAGGATATTGTCATTGGGATGTATTTGTAAAAAATTCTTTGACATATATTTAGGTATGCTATTGATTTAAAATTCTACCGTAGCTTTCATTACTCCGGTAGCAGGTTTTAGCCAGCTGTCAAAATTCTCCTTCATCTCCGAGAAATGCACATTGTGGGTAATGAACGAATCGGTTGGGAACTGGTCCAGGATTTCGATCACCCTTTCAAAATCGGCCACCGTGGCATTTCTACTGCACAAAAGGGTGGTCTCCTTGGCATGGATGGCCGGATGGGTAAAGCTAAGCTCCCCCTTGGAGAGTCCCACCAAAATATACCTTCCGCCGTGCGACATATAGACGGGTCCCTGTTCCAAGGCTCCCTTATGGCCCGAAGCATCGAATACGGCAGTGGCCATGTCGCCCTTGGTAATTTCGGAAATCTGTTTTACGGGGTCTTCGGCCACGTTTACAATATGGTCCACTCCAATCTTTTCCTTGGCATACTGCAGTCGGTCCTGGTTCATGTCCAGGGCGATGACCTTGGCCCCTTCTATCTGGGCCAGTTTCATGATGCCGATACCGATAGGACCGCAGCCTACCACTACTATGGTCTCTCCCGGCACCAACTGTGCCCTGCGGATGGAATGTGCGGCAATTGCCAAAGGTTCTACAATGGCCATTTGTTCGTTGGTCAGGTGTTTGGCCGGCAACAAAATATCCACGGGGACGGTAATCTGCTCCTGCATGCCACCATCGGTGTGTATGCCCAGTACCTGGATCTGGATGCAGCAATTGGTCTTGCCGTTCCTACAGGCCACACAATGGCCACAGCTCAGGTAGGGCATGATAACCACATTGTCTCCGGGTGCTATTCCCTTTTCGTTTTCGTCTATTTCGAGCACGGTGGTGGCCAGTTCATGACCAAGGATCCTAGGATAGCTAAAAAAAGGCTGGTTACCGGTATAGGCATGGAGGTCGGTACCGCAGATGCCCACCTTGTTCACTTTTAACAGGGCCTCCCCTTTTTTACGTATAGGGGCCTCTTTTTCCTTTAACTGAAAATCCCCAGGTTCCTCACAAACAATGTATTTCATGCCTTTAGTTCTTTTATTTAATTAGGGTCGATATGAATGGTCATTATCAATTTATAGCTGTGCAAAAAGCCACAAGAGCTAAAATGGTTATTTGGTTTAGGGCCGTAATTTAGCCAAAAAGATTTAAAAATTATTGAATGTTGAACGCGGAATATAGGGAAGGGTCAAATGTGTATAGGGAAGTGGAAAATTAGTATTGGCTAGTGAGGGAAAAGAGAAACTAAACATGGTGTTCGGTTGTAGGTTGAATGTTCAAAAGTTGGAAGTCGATACTTCCAGTCTACCTACGGGCAGCTTGTTAGTCCCGCAAAGGAAGATGGGAACTACAGCTAAGAGCGGAAACTTCCAGGAAAAAATGGTATCTTTCTTATAACAATTTTAGCCCTAGGAATATGTCGTACAACATGGTTATAGCAGGTGCAGGGGGGATAGCCCAGGCTGTTGGTTTGTTATTGTCCGAATGGAGCAATGTACCCATAAGGATTTTTATAGGCAACCGTAGGTTGGAAAAGGCCGAAATGGTGGCCAAATGGATAGGGGAGGGAACTACCGACCCCTTAGTTGCCCAAGCATTTTGTCTTTCCGATAGGGGCCTGACGAAAGAAATGGAGGAAATTTTCGCAGAGGGCGATGTATTGCTCGATTGCCTTCCGGGAAGTCTGGCCCCCAAAATGGCGGGCTATGCCAAAAAATACGGACTTCATTACGTTAACCTCACCGAATATGTGGCGGAGACCAATGAAATAATGGCCTTGGCCAAAAATGCCGAAACCGGTTTTGTGCTACAATCCGGACTGGCACCAGGGTATATAGATATCTTGGCCCATTATCTCTATCAGGAATTCTGTAGAAAGTACCGTGTAGACAAAGGGGATAAACTGCAATTTAAGGTAGGGGCCTTAACGGACCATGCCGTGGCACCCCATTACTACGGTTTTACCTGGAGCCCCGTGGGCGTTGCCACCGAATATATGAAAGATGCGGAAGCAGTGCGCGATTTTAAAAAAGTACCGCTTAAATCGCTCTCGGAAAGGGCTAGGATTATTATAGACGGCAGGACCTATGAGGAAGACCTCACTTCCGGGGGCGCTGCCGACCTGCCGGATGCCCTGGCCGGAAAGGTGCGGCATTTGGATTATAAGACCCTCAGATATCCCGGGCATTACGCCTGGGTACAACAGCAGATTGAAGGTTTGGCAAATGGGGATACGGCCATTGGGACATTGCAGGAAAAAATGGAAACCGAGATTCCACATATGGAACAGGATCAAATAGTATTGTATGCTGCAGTGGAAGGCAAGGACAGCCATGGCGTACTAAGGCGGAGCGAGGTATCCAAACTAATACGGCCGCAAAAAGTTGGGAAACACAGACTTAGGGCCATACAGGCCACTACGGCAGCGCCTATGGTGCAGGCCGCTTTTATGTTATTGGAGTCCGATCGCAAAGGGGTTGTACTACAAAGTCAGATAGATCCGAAACCATTTTTAAATGGAAGTTTTATAGCAGCTGTTTATGGGGAGATTCCGTAAACGGCTCTTACTGAAAGGTCCAGAATGTGCTTTCTGCATTTTTACTTCAATTAAATTATTTTAACATTACGTAAAATGATTGTTAAGAGACCCTGTCTTTCATCTAAAATGCGTAATATTATTTTTTCATATAAAAAACATCCATCCACCTTTTAATTCCAACCAAATGAATCGGTTAATTGTAGTCTTTTTAATTTTAGCTTTTGTTTCCTGTAATTCGCGCCAAAATAGTATTACCATCCTGGAGGTACCTGGTAAGGATCAGTACAGTACTATTGATGAAAACGGGGTTTCTATCCTGGCAAGTGGGAGGTATGTTACTCCTGTAGGGGATAAATTGCGCATAACACATGATCCCTTTGGGATGGCTATTTCTCCAGATGGGAGCAAGGCCGTTACCTTGCACGATGGGGTCTTTACCGTTATAGATGTAGCCTCCTTGGAATCGGTCAGGATTCCCAGTTATGATGGTAGCATACCATCGCCCTTGGCCAAGGGTTCTTTTTTGGGGGTCGAATTTGCCCAGGACTCCAAAACGGTTTATTTAAGCGGGGGCGATACGGGGGCCGTGATACAGTACGATGTGGAAAACCTTGTGAAATTGGACTCCATTTCTTTAAACGGTAGTGTTGACGGGAAGGAGTATCGGGATAGTTTTACTTCGGACCTAAGGATCAACGAGGCCCAGAACGAACTGTTGGTGTTGGATCGGGCGAACTTTAGAATGGTGCGGATCGATCTGGAAACCAAAAAAATAAAGGGCTCCGTAAATGTGGGGCGACAACCTTTTGGCTTGGCCATCAGTCCCGATAAAAAGCAGGCCTTTGTAGCCAATGTTGGGGTGTATTCCTACCCTTTGATAGAGGGGGCTACTCCGGCCAATTATGATTCCTTAATGATTTCCCACCATCCTTATGGGGACAACACCAAAGAATCCATTGAAGGTACCGTAGTGGAAGGTCGTAACATCCCAGGAGTGGGAAGCCCGTTGCATCCTGATGCCATGAGCGTTTTTACCATAGACCTTGATAGTAACAAGGTGATCAAGAAATTCAAGACAGGGCACCAGATAGGGCAAACGGTGGATGATGCCGAAGTGGTAGGGGGGGCAAGTCCCAACTCCATCGCCGTTGGGAAGCAATTTGCCTATGTCACCAATGCCACCAACGACAATATTACCATTATAGATCACCTGCGTCAGGAAATAGTTGGCCATATTCCTATTCAGGTCGATTCCCGGATCGATACATACCGGGGTCTTCTGCCCTTTGGCATAACCATGGACAAAGCGGAGCAAACCCTGTATGTGGCCCTCTTGGGTTTCAATGCCGTGGCCGTAATAGATATTCCGTCCCAAACCACCAAGGGGCTTATTCCCAGTGGATGGGGCCCTACCAGGGTAGAATTGTCCAAAGATGAAAAGAATATTTATATCATTACTTGTCGGGGCCTTGGTTCCGGTCCCAATGGCGGTAAGGATTTCGTGGAACCACCACAGGGCGATTATATTGGGGATATACAATTGGGCAGTTTCCAAAGGGTACCTATGCCCACAAAAGAAAAACTTGCCGAGTATACCAAAATATCCATAGACAATACCTTTAGGGAAAGCACCATAACCGATGACGGTTCCAATCCTTTGCCACCCTTGCCAAAACTGCGTCAGAGTCCCATAAAACATGTGGTGTACATTACCAAGGAGAACAGGACCTATGACGAGGTCTTCGGACAGCTAAAAACCGGGAAGGGAGATAGTACTTTGGCCCGTTATGGGGTTAACAATACCTATACCTTGCCCGATTCGGTACAGGCACAATTCCCCAACCTGAGAATTTCACCCAATCATCATAAGGCTGCCAAGCAATTTGCCTATTCGGATAATTACTATTGCGATAGTGATGCTTCGGTACATGGCCACCATTGGTTGGTAGGGGTTATTCCAAACGAATGGGTAGAGGCCAATGCCAGCGTAAGCAAATCGGCCAAGATTTTTTCCGATGCCCCAGGGCGTCGTCATCCAGGAACCATAGGAAGTGTAGATCCCGAGGATTATGCCGAGATTGGCGGTCTTTGGGAAGCCTTGGATAGGGAAAATGTTTCCTTCTATAATTTTGGACAGGCCAATGAAACGGCGCATGTGCGTGAGGAATGGTACGATACCAATACAGGTGCAGCCCATGGGGTGATGGTACCCATGCAAAAGGCACTCTTTACAAGGACCAGTCACGACTATGCCGGTTATAACATGAATATTCCCGATCAATACCGTATGGATCAGTTTGAACGGGAGTTTACGGAAAAATGGATCGAAGGGGCGGAGGAAATGCCTCAATTGATCACCATGATGTTACCCAACGATCATGGGGCACGTGTACGGCCGGAAGATGGTTATCCTTACCCGCAATCCTTTATGGTAGACAATGATTTGGCCGTAGGGAGGGTATTGCATTTTCTTTCCAGGACCAAATACTGGAAAAATATGTTGGTAATCATTACGGAGGATGACCCACAAGGCGGTGTAGATCATGTGGATGCCCATAGGTCTATTTTAATGATGGCAGGCCCTTATGTAAAAAAGGGATATGTTTCCAACACCCATGCCAATTTTGGGGCCATTTTAAAGACTATGTACAATATTTTGAATGTTCCCTATGTAAATCAGTTTGATGTTACGGCCTCTTTGCTTCAGGATTTCTTTACTTCGGAGCCCGACTTTACACCCTATACCCTGGAGCGCCATGATGAGCGGATGTACAATGCCGAACTCTCCATGAAGAAGTACAACAAAACTATCGATTGGCGAAAAATAGAACAAGGCCCACCAATGGATAACGAGGACGATGCCCGGGTAAACCATTATAAGAACAAGGGGGATGAGGAGTAGGGAACAGTGGTCAGTTTTAAAGTTCAAAGTTTGAAAGTTGAAAGTCGTCACTTCGAGTGATTTTGCATAACGAAGTGGAGCAAAATTGTATCGAGAAGTAGATTGTTTGCACTAAAAAGTTCTCGATACAAAATGGCTGTCGCCATTTCACTCGAACTGACGATAGAACATAGAAGGAAGTTGAATGCCCTTCATTTCTAGCTTGTTTACCGTCACTTCGAGTGATTTTGCATAATGAAGTGGAGCAAAATAGTATCGAGAAGCACTCGATTTAGCGTTTGAATTACATTAAATATGAAATTATCTTACGTATACATTCTTAAATGTGCTGATGATTCATACTATACAGGTGTAACATCAAATTTAAATGGACGACTGCTGGATCATATTTCAGGTATCCATATAGATAGCTATACGTATTCACGAAGACCATTGTCATTGGTTTACTATGCTGAATTTTCAGATATAAATTTAGCCATCCTAACCGAAAAGCAAATTAAGAAATGGTCTAGGGCTAAAAAAGAAGCGTTGATCAATAACGAGTTCGAAAAATTACCCAATTTAGCAAAGAAAAAATTTAGACCTAAGTAGGGCTTCCTTCGTCATACAATGCACTCACCGTCACTTCGAGCTTGCCCGGCCCTCAAGGCGGGCCTGCCCGATTTTAGGCGGGTGATTTTATACAGTGCAGCGAAATAAAATTGTATCGAGAAGCACTCGAACTGACGAAAGAACCTCAAACTAAGATGTTAGAAGTTTAAAAGAGTAAATGTTGAATGCCCGTCACTTCGAGTGATCCGACAGAGGAGGATTGTATCGAGGATTAGACGGCACCGCGAAGCACTCAAGTTTAGGATGTTAAATATTGATTACAACCCAACCTTGTACACCAAAACTACAACCTCGCAGAAACCGAAACCACTCCAGACCTGCCATAACCATTAACGCCTGAACCATGGTACCTGTAATCTTCATTGAAGATATTCTGAAGTCCGGCAGCGATGGTGACACAATGAATGGAATAACTGGCATGAATATTAAGTACGTTCCAACCCGGGGTACCTCCCTGTGGTATCCTATTATCATCCATATCCCCTGAAGCCAAACGGTCCTGCTTGCCGGCGATAAGCCAATCTGCATTGAGATTCCATTTTTTCAGGTTGTAAGAGGCGGCCAACCGTCCAAATAAGGGCGGGATTCGGCGTGCCGGTTCATCACTGGTTTTATTTTGTCCGTAGGTATAGGTCGCGTTTCCCGATATTTTCCAGTGGGGATCCAATGTTAAATCCCACGCCATTTCCGCCCCTTGGACAAATCCGCGTTCCACATTTTTCTTTTGATAAACGGGGTAACCCTCTATGCTATCTCCTTCAATCCTATGGCGTACGATTAAATCGTACAATTCATTGCGATAAAGGAATACCTCTGCTTTAAGTAGGCGATTGCGAAATTTATACCCCAGTTGATATTGTAGCGAATGCTCTGGTTTGAGGTCGAAATTGGGAGTTTCGTAACGGAAATCGACAATGCCCAAAGATCCTAGATCATTAATGTTGGGAGCTCTAAATCCGGTGTTGATAGAGGCAAAGACGTTGGAGGATTGGTTTATCCTGCGTTGGACGGCCATATTACCTACTAGGGCGGAAGGGGTTAGTTTGGTTGTGCCCAAGTCCGAATCGGTCACCTTGTTGATAAAGGTATTAAAACGGGCTCCAGCTGTAATTTCCCACGGGTCCAAACGCAGGGTATGCATACTGAAAGCTGCAATACTGGTCATGGTGGCCCCATCGGGATATAATCCGCGATTGGCCGTTTCGGTATTGGTGGCTAGATCCCTATCGGTCCTATTACTTTGTACCTTGTCGCTATATACCTCTACACCACTATTGGCCGACCATATTTCCCCAGAGCTTGTCCTGGTTTCTGCTGAAAAGCCATAGGTGCGGACCTTATCATTTTCGGTTCGTTCCAGGGTAGCGCCATTTTTTTGCAATAATCTGCCCTCCTCCTGCTGCTGAAAGGAAGCGGTAACCACAGCCGATTTGAAGATGCTGTTATCCAGCTCTTGATGGAGTCGGGCATAGGCCAGTTCCCGTTTTTGGGGATCCATCTTATTTATGGCATAATCCTCTAAAGCCACCTTGTGGTAAACGGGAACATCCCTTTGGTGCACACGTTGATAGACCGTGGTAAGATGGGACCTGTCCCCAAGCAGTATTTTGCCCTTGAGATCAAAATCCAGTTCGCGGTAGCCGGTCGGACTTTGTAGTCCTGTAGTATCCCCTCCTATAAGGTCCCCGAAATTTCGCCAGGTGACATTGGCCCTAAAGGCCACCCGCTTATTACTGTACTTCAATGCGGTATTGGCAGTCTGTTCCATACCTTGGGTTACAAATCGGCTCATTAGATCTGCCCCCCACAGCGACTGTTGTGAAAACGACAACTCTTGACTTAGGGCCTGAATGGTTCCCCCAATGGCGTCGGAGCCATATTGTACAGAACCACTTCCCCGTAAGACCTCCATTTTTCCAATGCTAAAGACATCAATGGTATTAAAATACTGATTGGGTCCAGATCTTACCGTGGCGTTGTTGAGACGGATGCCATCATATAACAGTAAGGTCTGGTTTCCCGTTAACCCTCTGATAAACGGTGATCCCCCACCGTGGTTGGTCTTTTGTACAAATACACCGGGAGATAACAGCAGGGCTTCGGGTGCTGTTCGCAATTGAAATCCCTGTATGGTAGGGTTATGGACTACATCTATGGCCTCAGGGGTCTTATTTTGAAATGATTTAAACCTATTTGCTGTAATGACCACTTCATCCAAACTATGTGGAAGCAGGGTATCCCTAGGGGATAATGAATCGTCCTGGCTGTACGAAAATGCAGTAATAAAACAAGAAATTAAGGTGAATAGTAATTCTAAAGAACGATTTTTCAATAAGGTCATTTTATGGTTAGTTCGGTAATGCTTTCTATTGTTGGCTGTTGGGTGCAAATCAAATCCAATTTCACCTTTATATAGTAAGGGATCAAAATTGGGTTATTTGGTTCTATTGAATATTAAATCGGTATTAATTAATATTTATCTTTTGCAATAATAATGGTTCTTCCAAGAATATAAAAGACAATAGCAAGATTGATAATCATAGGAGTTGTTTATTGGCACCGCCAAAGGGTATAATACCCCGAGGCTTGCCTCGAAAATTAAAGTTCGTTTCCTACGAATGCCTCGCGGGCTTGCCCCGAGGTAGTTTACTGAAGAAAGTGACAATACCAGTGGTTATAAATCCGAAAAGGGTAATATTGGATTTATAATTGATAAATTTTATGTATTGTGATTCTTTATCTTTGGATTGACGCTGTAGCCCAAAAAAATCAATACTTTTTATCGACCTTTTATTGGTATTTTGAATTGATTGCGGTCTATGGTAAATCAAAAAAAATACAACTTTTTAATTTATTTAATTATTGACCATTTATGAAACCAATTGTACAGATTTCCCTAGACCTTACCAATATTGATGAAGCTTTAGAAACGGCGGCCATGGCATTGCGTGCAGGGGTGGATTGGCTGGAAGCGGGGACCCCCCTTATTTTGGCAGAAGGACTCCATGGTGTACGAAAACTGAGGGAAGCCTTTCCTAAAATTCCAATAGTAGCCGACCTTAAAACTATGGACGGTGGATATCTGGAAGCAGAAATGATGGCGAAGGCAGGTGCCACCCATGTAGTGGTGATGGCCAGGGCACATGCTGAAACCATAAAAGTGGTGGTACAGGCAGGTAAGGATTACGGAGTAAAGGTAATGGGCGATAATTTAGGATGTCCGGATATGGTGGAAGGCGCCAAATGGTTGGAAGACCTTGGATGCGATTATATAATCCATCATATTGGTTATGACGAACGTCGTGGTATTGCAGCCCAAGGCTTAAAAATGCCAAGTCCAATGGATCAATTGCGGGAAGTGGTCAATGCCGTTAAGGTACCGGTACAGGCCGTGGGCGGACTTACCTTGGAACAGGCCATACGCTGTCCGGAATACGGGGCGCCCATGGTTGTTTTGGGAGCACCGCTGACCATAGATGCCGATTCGTTTAAAACAGCCGATGGTGACTTGGAAAGTTCGTTGCGTCTTATCTGTGAAAAGATCCATGCATACGGCGAAATAACAAGATAATAAGCGAAAATTTAAAAATATAAAGAGCTATAAAGATGAATTCAATAGGAGTAGTAAATTTCTCTTCCAAGCCAGGAAGTGTTGAAATTAGGGAAGTGGAAAAACCGGGTATAGGGGAAGATGATGTGTTGCTGGAAGTGGCCAACGTTGGGGTGTGCGGAAGTGATCTGCACCAATGGACTTCAGACCATAGTTGGCCTGTAAACTATCCCGTGGTCCTTGGGCACGAGTTTGGTGGCCATATCGTGGCCATGGGGAAAAGGGTAAGCGGATGGAAGGAAGGCGATAGGGTAGTAAGTGAGACCGCTGCAGTCATAGATCTGAACAGTCCGCTTACAAGACAAGGCCTGTACAACCTGGATCCCACTAGAAAAGGATTTGGGTATGGGGTAAACGGAGCCATGACGCGTTTTGTTAAAGTGCCCGCTAGATGTCTACATACGGTTCCTGAGAACTTGCCCTTTGAGCAGGCCTGTTTAACCGAGCCCTGTTCGGTAGCATATAATGCAGTGGTGATGAATTCCAAAATTAAACCAGGGGACAGGGTCATTGTCCTAGGCCCTGGGACCATAGGTATCCTTTGTGCCGCCGTAGCCCGTTTATGTGGCGCCGAGGTGGCCGTTGTAGGCTTGGAAGCCGATAGGGAAAGATTGAACATTGCCAAGCAATATGGCTGTGAAGGAATTGTGGGCGATGCAAGTGCCTGGGCCAATAAACAAGACGGATTGGGAGTAGATTGTGTAATAGATGCGGCAGGAGCAAGTGCCACTTTAAAAATAGCCCTACAATTGGTACGTCCCAACGGACATATAACCAAGGTGGGTTGGGGTCCACAACCTCTAAACTTTTCCTTGGATCCATTGGTGCAAAAGAATGTAACCCTACAGGGTAGCTTTAGCCATAACTGGCCCATATGGGAAAAAGTGTTGTCTCTTCTGGCTTCAGGAACCTTGGATGTAAAACCTATTATTGGTGGGGTCTGGGAATTGAAGGATTGGCACGAGGCATTTGATCAAATGCACTCGGGCAAGGTGGTGAAAAGTGTTTTAAAACCAAGTTAACCCCTATGCGTTTAAAGGATAAAGTAGTATTAATAACAGGAGGATATACCGGTATAGGCAAGGCCATTGCCAAACGTTGTGTGCAGGAAGGGGCGAAGGTGGTCATCAACGGATTGGAAGAGGAAATAGGTCTGGCAGTAGTGCAGGACTTGGGAGATGCCAATGCGGCCCATATTACCATGGATATAACGGAGGACAATGCCCCTCAGGTATTGGTAGATGTGGCCATGTCCAGATTTAGGAAGTTGAATGCCGTGGTAAATAATGCGGCCTATATAGCTTCTTCCAATATAGCGACTACCCAAGTGCATTTTATAAAAAGAATGTTGGCCGTTAATTCCATTGCTCCTTTGATGATCATTCAGGCAGCATTGCCCCATTTATCCTCCGTTCGTGGATGTGTCCTTAATATAGGGTCTATCAACGCTTGGGGCGGGGAACCGGATTTGCTGGCCTATAGCATGTCCAAAGGGGCCTTAATGACCTTGACAAGAAATTTGGGCGATAGCCTGTTTCGGGAAAATGGGGTGCGTGTAAATCAGATCAACCCAGGTTGGGTGCTTACGGAAAAGGAAATTTTGAACAAGAAGGAACAGGGGATGAAAGCGGACTGGTACAAGGACATCCCGGATATTTTTGCCCCCGCCCAACGAATTTTCACCCCCGAAGAAATAGCGGTAGCCTGTGTATATTGGCTTTCCGATGAATGCGGACCAGTTAGTTCGCAGGTGATGGATTTGGAACAGTTTCCCATGATAGGGCGGAATCTCCCCAAAAACTGGGAAGGTTCCCACAAAAAGAAATAATTAATAACTTTAAAAGAATAAAGATTTGCCACAATTAGCAGTATTTCCCAAAGCATTTATGCATGAACTTTGTAAGGATGGAACCATGAAGGTTTCAGAATGGATCGATCTGGCCGTTGCGCTGGAGGTAGACGGATTGGAATGGTATGCCGGATTTTTGGAGATGGCCGATAAGGCCAACTGGCCCGTTTTTAGGGAGCAGGTGGAACGTCATGGGAAAACCATACCCATGCTGTGCTGTTCCCCGGATTTTACGCATCCTGATGCCGCTTTTCGGGAAAAGGAAATTAAAAAACAGATAGGATGGATAGAAATGACCCATGCCCTGGGCGGCACCTATTGTAGGGTATTGTCCGGACAACGTCGTCCAGAACTGACCATAGAGGAAGGTGTTGGCTTTGCTGCGGATTGCATTAAGGAGTGCCTTCCCCATGCGGAAAAGTTGGGCGTTACCCTCATTTTGGAAAACCACTATAAGGACGATTTTTGGGAATATCCGGAATTTGCACAACAGATGGACATTTTTTGTATGTTGGTAGATCGCATCCACCATCCTAATTTCGGAGTGAATTACGACCCTAGCAATACCTTTTTGGCAGGAGAGGATCCCCTGGAACTCCTATATAGGGTTTCGGACCGCGTAGTTACTATGCATGCCAGTGATCGCTATTTGAAGGAAGGAACCATTGAGGACCTGCGCAAGGAGGAAGGTGGAGCCATGGGCTATGCCAAAAGGCTTAGTCATGGGGAGATTGGCAAGGGCCTAAACGATTATGATGCTATTTTTAAGGAATTGAAACGGGTTGGTTTTGACGGTTGGATCAGTATCGAAGATGGTGTGGACGGAATGGATCAATTGGAACGCAGTGTAGCCTTCCTAAGAAAAAAAGTAAAGGAGTATTGGCCGGAGTTTAAGTAGGGTTACCTACATCAGTATAAGCAAGAAGTCACCAATATGACTGGAAGAATTCTGTATTTCTAACGCCTCTGAATTGCGCCCTGAATGCCTTGATTTTGGATCATGACCAATTGTTGTGTTTAATAAAAAATTAGGATTAATTTGATCAGTCGTGTTTTTTTTGATAAATAGTTTTTATTAATAGGAGCAATTTAGTAAAACCAATGATTAAATTATTTC